>JAQTOI010000061.1 GCA_028713415.1 Candidatus Omnitrophota bacterium | reverse complement strand
AAACTAAATCAATTGGGAGCAAGGGTTGTAACGCTTTCTGATTCAAACGGGTTTATCTACGACAAAGAAAGAATTGATGAGAAAGAATTAAAGTGCGTTATGAGCCTTAAAAATGATCGCCGCGGACGCATAAAAGAATGCGCCAAGGAATTTAACTGCAAATATTTTGAAAATGAAAGGCCATGGAACATTAAGTGCGATATAGCGTTTCCTTCTGCCACGCAAAACGAAATAGATGAAGCGGACGCAAAAGCTTTGGTTAAGAATGGTTGTATTGCTGTGGGAGAAGGAGCGAATATGCCATCCACTCCGGAAGCAATCGAGGTATTCCAGAAGGCAAAAATATTATACGCCCCCGGAAAGGCCTCTAATGCTGGCGGAGTCGCGACGTCAGGCTTAGAGATGTCGCAAAATAGTATGAGGCTTTCCTGGAGCCGCGAAGAAGTGGATATCAAACTTCACGACATTATGATTGCTATTCATGAGCAATGCGTTAAGTACGGCAAAGAAGGAAAATATATAGATTATGTAAAAGGGGCTAACGTCGCAGGTTTTGTTAAGGTTGCTGACGCAATGCTCGCTCAAGGCGTAGTGTAAAATTAGATTGAAAAGAGTATAGGGTAGGTGTTATTTTGGCCTGCCCTATATTTTTTGACTTGACAGTAGAAGAATTTATCAAAGATATAAAGCGTTTACGAGAATCAGGATTTAAGCGTGCAATATTAAAAACCGTAGCTTTCTCTATTCGCAAAAAGGCAGAGAAAATTTTAGCATAGCAGACTTATCTGCAAGTGCAACGATAAATACCCCCTGATAAATACCCCCCTAGGGACCTCTGGGACACGGGGGCGCTTGTTTTACCGGCAGAATTCGTGTTTTATGTTTTAGCAGACATTTCCCGGAATTTTCACGCTGTTATACTTTATGATTGACAAAACCATAAATATTCTATATTATTAAACAGATGATTTCTTTATAACAAGATAAAGAGGAGGTGTAGTATGGAAGAGCAGAAAAAAACTGCCGATACCCCAGTAACTGAAGTAAAAGAAGAAAAGAAATCTTCTGAAGTAGGGAAAATGATGATTAAGATGCTCATAGGCGTTGTGCTTATTGGTTTAGGATTATGGGCTGTAATCGGATGGTGGCCTGACTTAGTAACAGTATTTAAGGGCTGCATAGGCTTGTTTTTAGGTTTAGCAGGGTTGATTTTTATCGCGATCGCTAAAGAATAAACGTAATATGATTTTAATAAAGGCAGGCTCATTTTGAGCCTGCCTTTTTCATTTTTTGCTCTTTAGTTTTGCTGAATTGTTTAAAAACAGGGCGCATGTCTGATAGGAAGGTGTATTAGCAAAATACATTCTCATGTAGTTATGGGATTGCACCTTGCGCTAATAAGGTTTGTATTTCTATTGTAGAAGGAGGTAAATTAGGGTGAAAGTAGGGCTTGCATTAGGAGGCGGCGGAGCAAGGGGCTTTTTCCATTTAGGGGTGTTACGCGCGCTTGAGCAGTTAAAAATAATGCCGGATATGATTTCCGGTACCTCCATGGGCGCTCTAGTAGGCGGTATGTACGCCTTGCGGCCTGATGCAAAATATATAGAAAAAAATATTTTTGATACTTTCGACAAATATCAAAAAGATATATTGGCGCTTAAAAAAATTTTCGGCTCGGCAAGTTTCGGAGATGACACGGTGATGCTGGAACGCTCCTTCAATGTGATACAGGAGTTTTATCTCTGGAATCTATGCGTTATTAAACCTTACCTCATTGAGCCTAAACCGTTTTTTAAAATTTTCAAGGAGCTTTTTTCCGCCAGCCGTTTTTCGGATTGCAAAATTCCTTTCATCGCTACCTGCGTTGACCTTGTTTCCGGGAAATTATTTTTTATAGACGAAGGCCCACTGGGCCGCGCTATTATTGCTTCTACTGCCCTGCCGGGTTTTTTCCCTCCCTTAAAACTTAAAGATAAAATTCTGGTTGATGGAGGAGCCCTTGAGACGCTCCCGACGCAGGCTCTTAAAGGCAAGGTAAATTTTATAATAGGAGTGAATCTTGAGACCACCCAGCACGTGTCGGTTACGCTTAAAAGCGCTATTGATATTTTGTGCCTTACGGATAAGCTTAGATACAAAAAAATTATCGATGAAAACGTAAAAGAAGCGGATTTCCTTATTTTTCCTGATTTAGAAAAATTTTCCTGGGGAAGTTTTGACCGTGCTAGAGAATTAGTTGCCATGGGAGAACAACAAACCATAGCACAAGGCCAGGCGCTGATTAAAGCGTTAAAGAAAGAAAAAATTAAAAAGTTTTTCTCAATGAACTTATTCGCTAATAAATAGAAGAATACTCCTGCCTAAAGGATAATTTTTCCTTCTTTTTTTTAAATTCTATGGTAAAATTACTGGCTCATTAGTGTTCATAAATTTGCCTCGCCGTTTTTGAATATATACTAGATTTAATTAACTTTTTTGAGGAGGGCACTCATGAAGATATTGACGGTTAACCAGAATTCTGTGGCAGGCGAGTGGCTAGGTGTCTTGCTTTTTACTCCCTTGATGATTATAGCATCTTATGTGCGTATTCCGCTCCCCTTTACCCCTGTCCCTTTTACCCTGCAAACATTTGTGCTTTTTTTAAGCATAGCCTTTCTTAGGAAAAAAGCTGGCCTTGCGTATGCTATTTATATATTGCTCGGCTTATGCGGCTTGCCTGTTTTCGCAAACGCTGGTTCAGGTTTGGCGTATTTATTTGGCCCTACAGCAGGATATTTGACAGGTTTTTTTATAATGCTGCTAATTTTTCCGTATTTTCTGCCTCGGGAAAAAAGCTTTTTGAAAATGTTCTTTTTCTTCATCTTTGCAAGTTTAGTCTATTTTACGCTTGGAGCATTATGGCTTATGTCAATGTACCATTTGGAGCTCACCGCAGCCATTAGCACAGGTGTTTTGCCTTTTATTGCCGGCGATATCATTAAGGCAGGTATCGCTTCCACTATTTGCCTAAAAACGCGCATTTAAGATAGATGATAAAGAAGACGTTTATCGCAGGCCTTGCCGCAATTATCCCGATAGGCATAACAATTTATGTGATTTCCGGACTTTTCCTGTTTGCCGACGGAATACTCGGGAAGTTCATAAATAAATTTTTGGCGCAATACTTAGGATATAAAATACCGGGGCTTGGAATAATTCTGTTCATTCTTATCATTTTTTTTACAGGCCTGCTTATCCGCCTTTCTAGAATGCGTTTCTATCGCTGGATAGAACACGTTTTCTTTAGCATGCCGCTGGTTAATAAAATTTATTTTCCCATAAAAAAAATAGTTAATTTCATTTTTTTCCCGCCGGTTAAAACATTTAAAAACGCAGTTCTCCTGGAATATCCCCGCAAAGGCATTTATTCCCTAGGATTTGTTACCAACCAGAGTTCAGACAAATTCAACGAAAAAATAGATAAAAAGCTTTACAATGTTTTTATCCCGACTACGCCCTCTCCGCTAACAGGCTTGACCATTCTTGCTCAGGAGCAAGAGCTCGTTTTCCTGGATGTAAGCATCGAAGAGGCAATGAAATTTATCATTTCGGGTGGGCTGCTTAATCCTAATGATTAATGGAAAATAAATTCAATAAGAAAATTTTTATTTTTGATTTAGACGGTACCCTCGTGGATGCTTACCAGGCAATTTTCAAGAGCTTGAATTTTACCCGTAAACAGATAGGCCTGGCTCCTGTTTCTTATAAAGAAGCGAAACGAAAGGTAGGCAGGGGCGATAAGCGTTTCATGCGTGAATTTTTTTCAAAAAATGACTTTAAGCGAGCCCTTATTATTTATCGCAGGCATCACAAACAATCCCTTAAGCGTTATTCTAGGCTTAAGCCGTACGCGCGATACATACTTTCAATTTTAAAGAAAAGAAAGAAAATACTTGCCATCGCTTCTAACCGGCCAAAATACTTTACGGATGTGATTTTAAAATGCTTAAAAATAAAAAAATATTTCAGCATGGTTGTTTGCGCCGACCAGATTAAAAGCGTAAAGCCCAATCCGAAGATTTTATATACAATCCTGAAAAGATTTAATTTTTTTCCGCAAGACGCGGTATATGTCGGGGACATGGCTATTGATTTAGAGGCGGCAAAGCGCGCCAGAATTGATGCGGTGTTCGTAAAGGGGGGCTCAAGTTCTCTTAGAGAAATTAAGCGTTATAGCAATAAGCATGTTATCTCTTTATTGAAAGAAATTTTAGATTTATATGAGTAGTTTGCTTGCCGTTGCAAGCCGATTAAATTTCGCATGAATTTACCTCAGTTGGGGATTTCGCCTGCCTCTCCGTTGTGGTCGGGAGCGGGCAGGAATTAGCACTATGTTAAATTTTCCGGCTTACCTTGGGTTTATTGATGATATACTTTTGGGCGCCTAAATACCGGGAAAATTTCCTGTGCTAAAAATATGAAATTTTCCCAGAGCGCCTCGGAAGTTAAATTGTCCCGTTAAAGCGGGACAATTTAAGGAGTACAATGGATAAGAATTATAAGCTTCTTGATGATGGGACTTGTATTATTAAAGATTATAACCAGACTAATGCATTTTCTAATTTTCTTCCAGGGATAGGAGGGGCGTGGGGCGTGCCCATTTGGGTTTTTTATGTTAACCGCGCGCAAGGAGTGATTAGTTTTGGCCTTCAGGATAAAGATCATTGCATCGGAGAATTCTTTCCCGCCAATAAGGCTTACGCGCTCGTTTCAAACATCGGATTTAGGACTTTCCTGAAAATTAACGGAAAAACGTTTCATGAGCCTTTTAGAGTCGTCTCCGGGCACAAGAGAGATGAAACTATGGCGGTTAGAAGCTCTTCTTTGGAAATATTAAAGATAAACCACCATTTAGGTTTACAATTTTCGGTAAAATACTTTACCATACCTTCTACTATGGTGGGCGGGTTAGTCAGGATGCTTTCCATAAAAAATATTTCCGGAAAAAAAATTAATTTGGAAATTATTGACGGCCTTCCGCGCATTATTCCTTTCGGTTCAAACAATCTTTTTTTAAAAGATTTGGCCAGGACACTTGAGGCATGGATACATAGTTACGTTAAAGATAATATAGCTCTTTTTCGCTTGATTGTCGATCCTGTTGACGCGAGTCAAACCAAACTTCTGCAGGGAGCTAATTTTAACTATAGTTTTTACGAAGAGGCAGGGAAAATTATACATCCCTACATGATTGTGGACCCCGATACTCTTTTCGGCCAGGATGCTTCATATTCTGTACCTGTAAAATTTTTGAAAGACGGATTTAAAACCCCGCTAGCACAAATATACTGCGGAAAAACTCCTTCTTCCCTGAGTCATTTTATTTGGAAATTAGAGCCGGAAGAAGAAAAAATATTTTACAGCACTTTTGGCGCTTCTTTTAAGCTTGATTTGATCAAAAAATTTACCAGCGCTATTAACGCGGATTTTATAAGGAATAAAGAGAAAGAAAACGAAGAAATTATAACGGCGATTCAAAAGAATGCTTTATGCGTGTCTGAGTCCTGCGAATTTAACCATTATGTAGGCTATACCTACATGGATAATGTCCTGCGCGGCGGCTTTCCCTATTCGCCACAAGGCTCTTCAAGCGTTTATTATATCTTTTCCCGTAAACATGGCGATCTTGAGCGCGATTATAATAAATTTAAACTCCTTCCCTCGTATTTCAGCGAAGGAGAGGCAAATTACCGTGATATAAATCAAAACAGGCGCATGGATTTGTTCTTTAATCCGGCCATAGAAAAGAAAAATGTTATTTACTTCCTGAATTTCATTAAAATCGACGGCTATAATCCTTTAGTGGTCAAAGGAGAAAATTTATTTTTTAAGAGAAACGAGGCGCAGGCGCTCCTGCAAAAATTTGGCATCAAGAAAGATGAGCGCCTTATTGAACTTATGGTGAAAGGTTTTCAGCTCGGTAATTTTTTTAAATTCTTAAAAGAAGAAGGTATCGGAGTAGAGAAGAGAGAAGAATTGGCAAAAATTTTAATTGAAACTGCCCGAAGAGAGCCGGCCGCTTCCTTTGGCGAAGGCTACTGGATAGACCACTGGCGCTATAACCTCGATCTCATCGAAAGTTTCCTTTATTTTTATCCGGATAAGGCAAATGAGCTTTTCATGAATAAAGATTATTATTTCTGGGATGATGAATACAGGGTAAGGGACCGCTCATCGCGCTATCTGCTTAAAGATTCCAAAGTTTACCAGGCCAATAGCCTTGAGCAGGTTGAGGAGAAAAAAGCGCTTCTTTCCAAACGCCTAAGAGGCAGGAATTTCTTGCGGACAAAGGACGGCGTTGTCTATAAAACAAATATGGTAGTTAAACTTTTGTCTCTTATTTTAAATAAATCAGCTACCCTTGACCCTGACGGTATAGGGGTTGAGATGGAAGCGGATAAACCGGGCTGGTGTGATTCATTGAATGGTTTACCGGCTCTATTCGGGTCTTCTTTGTGTGAAACCCTGGAAATCAAAAGGGCGTGCATTATTTTACGCAATGCCTTAGAAGAGCTGAAAATTAAAAAAGTTTCCGTTGTAGCCATGCCTGTAGAAATCGCCTCTTTTTTAAACCGCATGCAAAAATTAGTGGATAATTATCTTTCGAGTGCCTCAAGGGATAAAGACTATATCTGGTGGGATAAGGCAAACCTCATTAAGGAGGATTTTCGAAAGGTAACATTTTTATTTATAGAGGGCATAGAGAAAGAGGTCAGGATTGCCGCAATAGAAAAGTTTTTAGAGAAATTAGAAGCCAAATTGGATATAGCTATCGAAAAAGCAAAAGATAAGTCTACGGGAACCTGGCCTACCTATTTTAGATATGAGATTGCGCAATATAAGCGCAAGAGGAATAAAATTACGCCTCTTTCCTTTGTCAGGAAAGATATGCCTCTTTTTTTGGAAGGTTTTGTTAATCTATTGCGAGTAAAACGCGACAAAGAAATATATAAGGCGTTAAAGAACTCGGTCTTGTTTGATAAAGAACTGAAAATGTACCGGCTTAACGCGTCTTTAGCAAAGGAGCCCCTAGAAATTGGCAGGAGCAGAATTTTTGTACCGGGGTGGCTTGAGAATGAATCTATCTGGCTGCATATGGAATATAAATACCTCTTGGAAGTTTTACGCAGCGGCCTCTATGAGGATTTTTACGAGGATTTACGCAACTGCTGCGTTTGTTTTTTTGAGCCGATGCGTTACGGAAGAAGCATTCTTGAGAATTCATCTTTCATTGTGAGCAGCGCCCACCCCGATAAAAGCCTCTGGGGAAAGGGCTTCGTAGCCCGTTTAAGCGGTGCAACTGTTGAATTGTTGCACATCTGGATTTTGCTCTGTTTGGGCAGGCAACCTTTTTCTTGTGATAAGAGCGGAAGTTTGAGTGTCAGCTTTAAGCCTATCTTGAAGGCCGAACTTTTTACTCATAAAGAGAAAACCATTTTATTTAAAGGCAAAAAGGAAGTAATAGGGAAGAATTGTTTTGCTTTTAACCTTTTTTCATCAATTTTGGTAGTTTATCATAACCCTAACCGTCGAGATACGTTTCCAGATTGCCGGATAGCTAAGATAGTGGTACAGGCTTGCGGCAGGGAGGCAACAATCGAATCGTCAGTAATAAAGGCGCCCTTGAGCAACAAAATTAGAGAAGGCAAAGCAGACCGGATAGATGTCTATATCCTGTAGAGCCAAGGCAAAAAATAGTGAAATTTCGCTATATGTTGTGCTTTTTTGTGGGCTTGAAATCTGAAAGGTGAGGAAAAATAAGGATTTTTTTGAAAAAACTCTTGACAAAAGAGCGAATATTTGCTAAAAAGTTAGTAGTTCATTGAAAAGGTTTTATTATTTAGGTTATACCATCCGCGGACGGTTTTAAAGATGGCGAAAAAGGAGGTGAAGCTGAAAATTAGCCAAAATTGTCCAACATGTGGATGATATAACTATAGATTGTGGAGCAAAATCAAGGCAAAGACCTTGTGCAAGATAAATTTTTTATTTATCCTATTATTATGGAGAATAGGAAAGGAGGAGGATGATGGGTAAGAAGTTATTTTTATTAGCGGCAATTTTATCCGTCGCTTTAGTCGTTCCTGCCTTTGCTGCGGTAGAGAACATCAAAGTGAGCGGAGACATTACCTCACAGGGAATTTTAAGAGATCTGTCCATGGGTGACGATCTTAAACTTAACACTATCATGGATGCAGAAGCAGCGCTTGCGACGCAAACAAGATTGAGATTGGACGCTGACCTTACTGAAAACGTTTCAGCGGTTGTGCGCCTAATTAACGAAAGATTATGGGGAACGGAAGATGAACAGGATACAGAGATTGACCTTGATCTTGCTTATGTTGAGATGAAGGAATTTTTGTATCAGCCTCTTTCGCTTACCGTTGGCCGTCAATTACTTCGCTATGGCAACGGCTTAATCGTGGGCGATCCTGACACCAATCAGACCGCAGTAGCGAAAGTACCTACTTTGATGAGAGATTTGTCCATGAGAAAGTCATTTGACGCGATAAAAGCGGTTTTGGATTTCTCACCTTTTACCTATGACATGATTTATGCCAAAATTCGCGAAGGAACAACCTGGATTGGCGATGATTCTACCCTTTTTGGCGTAAACGCAGCCTATCAATGGGGTTCTTTTAACGGTATCACCGAGGGTTATTTCTTCGGCGCGCACAACAACAAAGACGGAAATAATAACCTGGTCACTACGCAGGTGAATGAAAATCAGGCTACGACATATGTAATCGGCGGCAGGATTCAATTTGATCCTATCGAGAAATTAATGTTAGGTTTAGAAGGCGCATACCAATTTGGCGATGTGCTTACTCCTATGTTATCCGATGGTAGCACTCCAGTAGACGATGATCTGGCAGCAAGCCCCAGCGAATACCGCCATTTAAGCGCGTTCGCCATTCAGGCAGCTGCAGAGTACAAGCTCATGACCAAGTATGACCCGAAAATCGGAATCCGTTACAGCTATTTAAGCGGAGACGATGATAATAACTTGGATGATGAAGGCGATTTTACCGGCTGGGATCCGATGTTTGAAGACCAGACCGCAGGAGAAATTATCAACATTCTGTTCCCCAACACTAACTCAAGTACAGCGATGATTTATGGCTCAATTATGCCCAGAGAAGATATTACTCTAGGGCTTGCCTACATCAATACGCGCCTTGCGCAGAACTACATTTATTTAAACACCTATTCATCTGCCAGAGGCCCGGCAATTGCGAATGCTTATCGGGTGAATCGCGACGATAAGCTTCTGGGAAGCGAAATCGATGCATATGCATTGTATGATTACACTGAAGATGTGCAGATTAAGCTTACCGGCGCATGGTTTATGCCAGGTAGCAATTTCTTCGAGGATCATAACAACGACATTGCCTATTCTTTAAGGGCAGGCTTGGCAGTAAACTTCTAAGAAGAATTACTTAAGTTGTAAATAAACCCCGTTCCGACTATACGTCGGGACGGGGTTTTTTATTCAATGAGGCAGCATTTTTTCAGAGCGAAGCGAAAGAAAAACTGCGTAGCGAAGCCTTCGGTTTTCGCTTATGGGTCGGGTTTAAGCATTATCCAAGGACCGAATTCCTGCCCGTCGTGTAATACGTCAGTATTTTCCGCCTAAGGCGGACCCGCCTAATAAAATATTAAAGGTGGCGGGCGGTAACGGCAAAGGTAACGCCCATTCGACTACGCTCAGGGCTAGTCCTGAGTGAAATCGAAGGACGAAGCCCGTATCGGTTACATCTAAGGGCAACGTCTTAAATATACACAAAAAATCAAGACGAAAGACGTAACCGTAAGACGAAACGGGCATCGTAACCGTAACCCTAACCTATTCCAGTTATTGTGAAGTTGTACACTGTCGGCAGGCGGGGATCCTGCAAACTATGCGTAAAATTACGCAGGGATTTTAGCATTGTCAACCGCAGCGGGATACCGAGGAGGCTATTTTACCTTGTTTTTTGAACTATTTATGATAGATTATTTTAGATTAGAAAAGTATAAGCGCTAAGTTTATAATTATCTTTTCTTGCTAATCGAGGATTCAGCAATCTATAAATAAAAGCGGTAGCATAAAAAGGAGAAGCATGGAGCAAACACAGCTTGATCAGAATGAAATAAAAGACGGAGCGCCTTTCGCGGCTTTATCCTATGTTTTTTTTCTATGGATTCTTGTGTTCATATTCAGAAAAGATAACCGTTTTGCCCATTTTCATGCTAAGCAAGGCATAGTGGTATTTATTGGAGAGATTGTTTTTATAGTCCTTGCCTTGCTTCCGTTTGTGGGCATAATCTTCTATGTAACCGGCCTGCTGCTTTTTCTTTTTCTTTCACTTTATGGGATTTATTTTTCTCTTACCGGTAAGATGGTACGCATCAAGTTTTTAAGCGCCATCGCAGATAAATTTGTGGTCTAAACTTATGAAAATGAAAAAGAAAGCGATTATTCCAAAGCTCGAAGCGCCGCTAAATGAAAATTTTATCTCTACCGACACTTGGCGTATTTTTCGCATCATGAGCGAATTTGTGGAGGGCTTTGAGTCTCTTTCGGTAATTAAACGCGGGGTTTCTATCTTTGGCTCAAAGCGTACTCCCTCCGGGCACCCGTTTTATAAGCTTGCTCATAAAACTGCTTACCTTTTGGCGAAAAAGGGCTATAGCATTATTACAGGAGCAGGGCCCGGTATAATGGAAGCAGCTAATAAAGGAGCATATGATGCCGGTGGGCTTTCGGTGGGCCTGAATATAATAATACCCGAACAACAAAGGCCTAATCCTTACATAAATTATCTTTTGGAATTCCGCTACTTTTTTGTGCGGAAAGTAATTTTTACCAAGTATTCCTGCGCTTTTGTAGTATTCCCCGGAGGCTTTGGCACGCTTGATGAGCTTTTTGAAGCCCTTGCTTTAATCCAAACTCAGCGCATTGACCCGATTCCTGTTATTTTAGTAGGCAGAGCTTACTGGAAAGGGCTTTTGTCGTGGTTCAAGCAAACATTGGTTGCTCAAGGAACCCTTATTAATGAAGATTTACGGCTTTTTAACGTTGTGGACACTCCGCAAGAAGTTGCCGCTGTCTTGAGCGCGTTTTATAGTACAACTCGCTCTAAAAAAAGAAATACTTAAACATTATTTCAAATATGAGGGGTTTTTTACGAGTTTGGCAGGAGCTTGATTTGGACGATATCGAGAAACACCTGATCGTGGTGGGGGAGCTTTCTAGTGATTGTTTTTCCTGCCACACAGTAGGTATTGACAGTAAAGCGCACACTTGCCCTTCCTGTGGCACGGTATTTAAATATATGGGTTTTCGGCGGCACGCGGAAGGTGGCTACGTCCATAAGATGAAAGAAGCGCTTCCCCATCTTACCTTTATAGATTTCGAAGATTTCAAGAAACTCATTGGCAAAAGAGAAGCACGAAAACTTCTGGATATTTAGCTGCTATCAGCTCGTGAGCTCATCAGCTCGTGAGCTCATAAGGAAGAGAGAAAGGCTCATGAGTTCATAAGCTGTCAAGCCCGTAAGGATAAACGTGAAAGCTAACGTAGTAGAAGAAGCCCGTGAGCACATAATTTTTAAGAGATAGAGTTTAAAATAGAACTTGTAAAGACAATTAAACTTAATTATCTTTTTCTATATTCTAAATCTTGAAAATTAAATTTCTTATCTTTAGATTTCCTTTTTCATATTTTTTATACTTAAGAGCTTATGAGCTATTTTCATTGCGCCTGTGGCTCAATTGGATAGAGCATCTGACTTCGGATCAGATGGTTGCAAGTTCAACTCTTGCCAGGCGCGCTTAATAGCAAATAGCTAATGGCAAATGGCATATACAAGACAGAATATTTAAAAATGATACGCCATAGGCTATATGCCATAAGCCATCCGGCCAGGCGCGCTTAATAGCATATGGCACGGAGCAAACGGCTAAGCTTGGGAAAACCATGTTTGTTTTATTTTCTTTACTATTTGCCATATGCGATTTGCTATATGCCGTTAGCTATAGGCCATAAGCTATTTGCTATCTACGGAGAGGTGCGAGAGCGGTTTAATCGGTACGCCTGGAGAGCGTAAGACCGCTGAAAAGTGGTCCGAGAGTTCAAATCTCTCCCTCTCCGCCATTTTTCGCAAAGCGAAAAATGGCGAGATCTCGCCAAAAGTCAAAAGACTTTTGGCGGATCCGCCATACGGAAACAAATATGTATCACGTCTATATTTTGCTCAATGAAGCAAAAACACGGACCTATACAGGCGTTGCTGACGATGTCAATAAGCGCCTGGCTTTGCATAATGCAGGCAGGGTTAAAGCATCGAGACCATATCGCCCGTATAATATAATTCATACAGAAGGATTCGGAACGCTTAAAGAAGCTAGGCAAAAGGAAAAGTTTTACAAATCAACGACAGGGCGACGAAGAATAAAGGAGATGTTTTTTAGTTCACAATTAGCGTAATTGTGGACGCGAACCCTGAAGATAATAGGAGTCAGCGATGAAACAATGGTATGAGTCATTATTCGAAAATTACGCCCACAAATACGATGAAGAATGTTATGTTCATGGGACTATCGGCGAATGTGGTTTTATCGAGCAAGAGATAAATCATGATAAAAACCTAAAGATCATCGATATCGGCTGTGGCACCGGCCGTCATTCCATTGAATTGGCAAAAAGGGGTTATCAGATTACCGGTATCGATCTATCCGAGTCACAGCTTGCGAGGGCAAGAGAAAAGGCTAAAGAGGCAGGTGTGACGATCGATTTTCAGAAGCATGACGCGCGGGCCCTTCCGTTTGATGGCGAATTCCATCTGGCGATCATGCTCTGTGAGGGCGGTTTTTCTTTGATGGAAACGGATGAGATGAATTTTGAAATATTAAAGAACGCGACAAAGGCGTT
>JAQTOI010000060.1 GCA_028713415.1 Candidatus Omnitrophota bacterium | reverse complement strand
ACGGAAAAACCCGTCCTCTCTATGTCACGTAAACTCGTATACCTCCAAATCCCTCTGGCCAGGCCGAAAAAGAAATCGCACACAAAGAAGCTTACAGCGAAGATAATAATTGTTTTTTTATATATAACGAAATCTTCATTGGGGATGACGCCCTCAAATCTTATGATATAAGAAAACCAATAACTGATGATAACCAGCGCTAAATCAATAAGGTACTTAACACCCAGTAAAGCCTTATTAAATCGGGAAAACGCGCTGATTAAATGAAGTATTTTTTTACGCGGCATAGTCTCACTCATTAAAAGTGCCTCCTATGGTCTTTAAAATAACCATAATATCGCTTAATATGTTTGTTTTTTTCTTAAAATATCTCAAATCGCATGCAATTTTTTGCGGCAAAACTTTTTTAAGGTAGAAATCCATCAGGTTTCTGTTCTCTAGTATTTTTTCCTCGCTAAGAAATTTTAGTGTAGCAGGGGAACTGAATCCCGGTTTAAATTTAAGTATTTCCTTTTGTTCTTGGGTATACAATGCAACTATTTCCGGAAGTTCCGGCCTTGGCCCGATAACAGACATCTCGCCTTTTAGTATATTTATGAATTGGGGGAGTTCGTCAAAATTGGTCCTGCGTAATATTTTACCTGCGCGCGTTACGCGCTTGTCCCCAACAGCAGTTATAATTGTTCCCGGAATATTCTGCATGGTACGGAATTTCAGGATATCAAACAGGCGCTCATTTTTGCCTACCCTAGTCTGCCTAAAAATTACCGTCCCCTTAGAATCAAATTTTACCACAATAGCGGCCAGGATAAAAATCGGAGACATTAAAAATAAAACGATCAAAGAAAAAGTTATATCAAATATTCTTTTTACCACCTTACTTATAATTTTCATTCTTAAACGCTCCCCTTATTAATTTCAAAATTTTAAGGATACAGGGCTGTTAAGCGAACTAAGATAGCATCGTAAAACCTGCTTTGTTTTTCCGGATTCAAAAGCATCCAAATATTTTTTGCATTAAATGTATATTCCAATTGAGTACAGCTTATTTTACGGGCCAAATGAGTAATTGATGCTATATACTAATATGCATCGAGCCAGGTTATCAAAGGATGGTAATTAAGTGCAAAAAACTGATAATAAAAATATAGTATTTTTTATATGTAATTTATTTTGAGGTATGCGCTAAAAATAAACGTAATTTTAAAAGCAATCTCCTCAGGTATAACACAATTGTTAAGGCCATCTCAAATAAGACAACATTCTTTTTTCTTAGACGTTCTATGGCAAATGCCTTAAACCTTGCTTTGGCATAGATATTATTGATACGTTTCTCGGCTTCCTCGGTTGCTATGTCGATTTCAAGAACTTTTTCTATAATTTTTTTAGAAACCAATGGGGTGGATAGTATTAGTCTACGCCAATGCTCTGGTGTCTTGTATTTACCGGGAAGCGATGCACTCAATGTGCTTGTATATGGGTCTGTCCCAAAGCATTCGGAGAAACCTTCCTTTTCTACACGTCTTTTTAGCTCTGTACCGGGAAAGAGAGTTAAACCATAGCATAGGAGTTTATATGGTTTAGGAATCGCATTGAGAGTTTTAGTTATTTCGATAATATCCTCTTTACGCTCATAAGGATTATCGATTAATACGTCTACCGCATATCCAAGACCGTAACGTGCCAATATAGTACATGCTTCAATAAAACGTTGCGCAGTTTCGTGTCGGTTGTAGTATTCGGAATTCAGTCTATCGCTGCCTTGGAGCCCTATATCTACAAACCGAAGCCCGTTATCCTTCAGCATCTTAATTCTTTTCTCAGTTACAAGTCGAGGCATGATTCTTGCGATAAAAGGGAATCCAAATTCTGTTTTTAGTTTTACTGAAAATTCTTCCAGCCATGCATCTGAACCCAAGAAGAATGAATCATCTTGTATATTTATTCCTCTCACGAATGGTAGCTTTTTTTTGATGTAACGTAACTCTTCCATGATATTGCCGACTGAACGCCGTCTTATACGGTCCTTATTTATATTACAACAATAGCTACATTGGTATGGGCACCCTCTCGAAGTAGTCAAATAATGATAAGTGCCCTCCCACATTGTATTTTTCCTATAATAATCAATTGTTACAGGTAATATCTTCCCTTTATCGAGCACAAATGCATTGTCAAAATCGTGGTCAGGAAAGGGAAGGGTATCAAGATCAAGAAAATTTTCTTCCGATGGTTGTTGTATGCATAGGGCATCACCTTTGTGATACCCAATGCCTTTAATTTCGGAAAGATTATGTCCTGTTAGAATTTTTTTTAACGGAACTTCTCCGTCTCTAATTACGACAATATCTGCACCACCCTCTAAACACTCCTCCGGCATAATCGAAGGATGGATCTGACCCCACAAAATTATTATATTTTCACGATGCTTTTTTATCTGCTGGGATAAAGCCTTTGCGCGATAAAAATGGGGGGTCATTATTGAAAAACCAATATGTGAGAAACCGTTATCGATAATGAACTTTATTACGGCATCAATCTCTTCTTCTGTCTCTTTTTCTTGGTGCATATATGTACCACGGGGCTTTCTGAGAAATAATAGGCTTGCTGAAATCCCATTGAATTTGAGCCAAGAAGATAAGTAACGGATGGCTGTTCCCCTCACACCATCCTCCATACTTATTAAAAGCACTTTATTCATGATGCCCCCTGTTCAGGATATACTATATTAATCTAATTATAAACAGGACTATAATAGAAAGTTTCATAAATCTTTTATACTTATTTAGTATACCAAATCTACTACACCTAATCGCATACTTTTTTTATTGTAATGAAATAATGAGATTTTAAAAATGGCACCTTTTCTAGCAAGTTACAAATTCTAAAAGATATAGGGGCTATTAAACGAGCTAATGGCGGCAGCAACGTCACCGGATAAAATTGCACTATCCCGCTTCCATCAAAATATGACCTTATTTCATTTATGCTTATCGGTCGCGTATAAGGATTACAGGGATTCGAGTATCTGACGTCGTATATTAAAATCAATCCCCCTTTTTTTGAAACTCTTAATGCTTCCCTTGCTACACTGCGTGCCATTGATGTATCAAGAATAGAGCTAAAGACGGTAAAAATAATTATTAAATCAAAAAAGCTGTTAGGAAAATGCAAACGTCCGGCATCCTCGCAAGAAAACTTACTTAAGGGGTAATCGCTTTTTGCATCTTCAATTCTCTCTGGGATAAGATCAACGCCGTATAAATTCTCTGATTTTGCGCCAAATTCTACAAATTCTGATAAAATTAATCCTCCACCGCAGCCTAAGTCCAAAATCTTTCTGTCGCCAATAGGAAAATATTCCGTATTCCGTAAAATTTCAATAAGAACTTCCTTCCTTTTAAGAAGAATAAATTCATTTCCTTTGCTCCGCGCCAGGAATCCATGCGTTTTAAGGCTTTTATTGTTATGGTAGTATTGGTAAACTTTCCTTATGCGAGCATTTTCTTCCAAAAAAGTATCATTTTTATTTTTTTCTCTATCCATATATCAGTATTTATTCTAGCCTTTAGCCGAATATTGCGCAATGTTATTAGGCCAACATAAAATATAAAAAAAATTAAAGCATGATTAGAAAATACCTATTTCATTTGCCCAAAATGATAATTTTGAATTAAAATCACTTCTAGCAATTTTACATTATAATTAATTTCTTTATGAATTGATATCATCATGGAGGCCACTAGACCTCTCTCATATTTTATATTTGTGCTTAGCATTTATTAAAAATACCAGGCGTTAAAAAGCTTAAAAATCGATACTTCAACAAGGCATATGTATATTTAAACCCGTCTCTCCAGTTAATTTTTTTTCCTTCAAGTACACTACGCGGATCATAGGAAATGGGCACTTCAATAATTTTATGGCCCAAGAGAAGCAGTTTTGCGGTAATCTCCGGCTCGAATTCAAATCCTGTAGAAGTGAGCCTTATGTTCTTTACAATATCCCTTCGAAATACCTTATAGGCAGTAGCCATATCGCTAAGCGAACTCTTGTATAGAATATTTGTCAAAAAGGTTAAAAAAAAGTTTGCCAAAC
Organism: Candidatus Omnitrophota bacterium; assembly: GCA_028713415.1. Classification (GTDB taxonomy): domain Bacteria; phylum Omnitrophota; class Gorgyraeia; order Duberdicusellales; family 4484-171; genus JAQTOI01. The sequence goes on along the minus strand of JAQTOI010000060.1, from coordinate 8,886 downwards.
GGGGCGTTAACGGTATTTTATTTGATTTATTTTTGAATCTAGAACCATAAACTACATCAGTTTTGCCTTGAAGAATGGGCGCGAGTAATTGGGGGTATTCTTCCGGGTTTAGCTCAAGGTCAGCATCTTGAATTAAAATAATATCTCCTGTTGCCAAAACTAAACCGGTACGTATTGCGCAACCTTTCCCTAGATTAATCAAAGATACATAAACTTTAATTATGTCGGGATGCAATCGCGCAAGCTCAGCTACTATTTCCGGGCTTTCATCACTTGAGCCGTCTTCCACGATTATAATTTCTTTCTCGAGCGGCAACGCTAAAGCGCAAATGCGTCCAACAACTTCTTTTACGGTTGATTGCTCATTGTAAACAGGAATGATTATGCTGAGTTTCATTTTTTATTTAAAATTTATCGAGTATTGCTTTTTCCTTTTCAAGCGTTTCCGGCGACAGCCGAAAATAATCTTGAATGTAGGCAAGAGTATCGTTTAGGCTAAACATTGCTTTCCAGCCTGAAAGGTTAAAAATACGCGAAGTATCGGGAACGCGACGGTGCATATCTTCAAATCCTAATGTATATGCTTTTTCATACGGTACAAATACTATCGGAGAGGAACTATGAGTTAATTTTATTACACGTTCAGCCAATTCTTTAATTGTTACCTCTTCGTTCCCTCCGATATTAAATACTTCTCCAAAAGCGGTTGGATGCGCTATGAGTTGCGTTATTGCGCTAACGACATCACGCACATCGCAAAAACAACGGCTTTGCGTGCCGTCTCCGTAAACAGTAATGGGTTTATTGCAAATGGCCTGAACCATAAAGCGTGGCACGACCATCCCGTAATGCCCGGTTTGTCTTGGCCCGATTGTGTTGAAGAAACGCACGATCGCAACTGGCAAATTATATTCCCTATAATAGGCTAACCCCAAAAATTCATCTACTAGTTTGCTCGCGGCATAGGCCCATCTGCTCTTTTTGGATGAACCCAAAACTATATCATCATCTTCCGCAAAAGGTATATGGTTTTCTTTGCCATATACTTCAGACGTGCTCGCGATCAAAACTTTTGTCTTATATCGAAGTGCCGCCTTAAGGACGCGCTCAGTGCCCATTACGTTAGTTTGAATCGTATGCACCGGGTGTTCGACGATCAAACGAACGCCGACCGCTGCTGCTAAATGAATAACGGTATGCGCATTTTTAACCAAACCATCGAAAACCTCTTCATGAAAAACTGAATCAATAACAAAACGAAAGTTATGATGTTTGGCGAATGGTTCTATGTTGCTGAATTGTCCGGTTGATAAATCATCTATTATTGCCACGTGTTCGCCTTGATTTAAAAGCCGTTCTATAAGATGAGAGCCGATAAAACCAGCACCACCCGTAATTAAGATATGTTCTTTCTGGTTCGACATAGATAAACCTGAATAATCTCTAACGAGTGTTGTTACTTAACTCCGCCCGTGTCGGCAATACGTAGAGACTTTTATGGTAATTTTTAGATAGCCTAACGGAAATCATTTTATTATAACTCTATTGGTGCTTGTGCATATTTGCTCTATGTCTTTATATAAAGCGGGGGCTCTTTCCGGGATAAATGGCGGAAAATGTATGGAAAAATTTGAATATTTAGAATCGCGCAAGAACTCACGTATTATAGCCATATCAGATTTAGGCAAAACATCTATAAATATAAACTCTTTGCCTTTAGCCTTCCAATGCGAAGTAGCATTCTTAAGGTAATCCATATTAATATCATATATCGCATAAAGGAAAAAATAATATGGCATTCTATATGTATTATCACCCAGTATTATCACTTTATCAAAATTAATCACTACCTTTTTGGCGGTTTGCCAAACCCTGCGATTTTCTTCCCTTAAGAAATAGGAACTTACGAATATATTGCCCAAGGGAAAATCTGCAATCACGATTCGCTCGTTATTTTTGTAATGGCGCTTTAAAGGGTAATATTTTTTCACTAATTGATAAGGAATCCCCATACTGCCAAAATGTATAACATAAATAAGCAATAACAGAAATACCTGCATTTTCTTACTTAGCCTGCGCAGGCTTACTCCGATTAAAATGATAAACCAAATAAAAGAAATAATTATGTGCCGCGGGGCAAGCTGAGGGAAAATAAAGTAATGTAAAAAAACCGGCGTAAGCCACAGTGCGGTAGCATATAATAAGCGTATATTTTTATGATGCTTTTCGTAGATAAGTAAAATTATGCAGATTCCAATCAGACCAAAACCCACGGCGCATAATGTCTTCAACATAAAAACCATAAAAAATTTAACACTACATTCTTTATAAAAGCTAACAGCGCAATAAAGCAGGTTATTTTCATCTGAATATCCCAAGAGTAGTTTTTGCACCACCAGCACTATTGCCAATGAGAAAACTGCGTTGAGAATAAGAGCACGCAAACTTTTTGTAACTGATTTTTTCAATAAAACAGCAAGGGCAATGAAGGAAGAGTAATAAATTATAGTATCTATCCTATTAAAAACGGATAGGAGAAGGAATAAGGAGCTAAACGCTAAATTTATAGGCCTGTTTGTATTTAGATATGAAACAAAGAAAAAATTAGACAGAAGAAAAAAGAAAAGAGAAAAAGTATTTGGGTTTGCAAATAGTGAAAGCTGGAATATCATGGGTATAAAAAAATACAGTAATGCCAGAAAAAATGAAAGAAATTTACTAAAAGATATATTCCTGAGCAGTAAATATATAAGGGCTATGTTGCAGGCGGAAAACAATCCGTTGATCAGGTTTAAAATATGCATGATGCTAAGGGCTGAATGCGGAATAATATGTAATATAGCATAATTAATAATGTAATATCCGTATAAATATGGTACCCCATGCACAAATAGAGTGCGAAGGCTTAATAAACCATGCCGTAAAAGATTAATTTCAGTGATGGCTAACCAAGCCGAATCGCTCAAGATAAAAACATCAAAATGAAATATACCTATTATAATGGAACAAATTATCAGGATACTAAATACACAAAAGGCCTCCTGATAAATTTTATCGCCGAAACGTTTATTTATTTCGTTCATATGACCGTACGCGGAAAAATTAAAAAATAGAAAAACTATTTATCTGTGTGGAAGAAATACCTCCTCCATTTACAAAGTCCGGATAAAAATCCTAAACCATAAGAAAAATGAATAATGAAAAAAATTATCGGTAAGATAAAAATCATTATTGGGCGCCTGCGCGCCGAGATTATAGCCGCGCACATATTAGCTATTATATAGGGGCCGACTATAACTAACGCAATCCATAGGTTCCGCGTAATTAAAAAACCTGCCATGCTGCCTGCGATACCCAAGACGAACAATACCGGTGCCAGATGCCTACAGGAAGCAATGGCTTTTCTTTTTTGCATTACCCTTAGCTTCCAAAATCCATACTGGAAATATTGACGCCACAAACTTTTTAGGTTAGAACGGCTATAGTACATGGACCGGATATTTTGGTCTAACCAAATCTTTCCTCCGGCTTGAACAAGCCGGAAATTAAATTCATCGTCCTGGTTGCGCACAAGCTCTTCATCAAACATTCCGATACGATCGAAAACTTCTCGCCTATAGGCTCCCATATAGACAGTATCAACCCAACCTGAATTATTTTGATGACGAAATCTTGCATTGCCGGTGCCAAAGGGGCTGGTAACCGCTAAAGCCACCGCTTCTTGAATTAATTGTTTAGCAACCGGCCTCTGATGGCCTCCTACGCAATCTGCTCCTGTTCTTTGGAGCGTCTCCACGCATTGGCTGATATAATCGGAGGTAATTTCACAATGCCCGTCTATGCGGACAATTATATCGCCTTTAGAATTATTTATTCCGATATTCAGGGCCACGGGGACTATCCTGCGCTGGTTATCAAACAATGCAATTTCGGTTTTTGGATTCTGGTTTCTAATTTCTAAAACTGTTTCCCGCGTGCCGTCTTCTGATACCCCGTCTACAATAATAACTTCTATTCGCTCATGCGGATAATCTTGGTTTAAAATCGCCTCCAGGCTTTTCCGTATATAATTGGCCTCGTTGTAAATCGGCATTATTATAGAAATTAAAGGAAAACTGGATAGTTTTCTAACAATATCACTCATTTTTTCGCCACTTCGTTATGCCCGTTATGTTTTGACAGGCCGCCTGAATTAAGCAAGGTAGATTTTGAAAATAAGGCTGGTATCAATATAAATAATAATCCTATCGGAGGTACCATGTATCGTAAAACTGAAAGGGCCAAGAAGGTCATTAACCAGAAGTAAAGAGCTATGAACCAAAGAACTACCGCCATACGCTTCAGTACCCCTCCCTGCTTCCATGCAGCAAAAGTTCCAAATAGAATTAGAATAAGATAGGGCAATTGTATAAAAAGTATCTGTGTTTCAAATCGCTGGCTATCTGTGGCATACCAAGAACGCGCCATTTTAATCAGAACCAGCTTAATTACCGCTAATGGCTGCGCCTTGTATGCATCTACCATAAAAAATGCAATTTTTTTTGACGAATCCAATTCTCGATAATTTTTTCTGATGTTCTGCATCAATTTTTCCACATCAGCGGGAAGAGAGATGCTCCTGCGGTAATCTTTTCCTCCGTTAAATGTCAAACCGTCTTTAATACAGTCAGATCCGTGTACGCTTAAAGGTATAATTTTCCCGGTTTTTTGGTAAACCCACATTTCCCAGGGAAGTACAACTAAAATATTTCCCAGTAAAAGAGCCAAGATAAGCATAAATCTCAAACGTAATCTTATCCCACTCTCTAAAAAAAACAGCGTAAGCGCGACTATCATCCCAAGTCCGATTGCTATGGGGCGTATTAACATCGTTAATCCGATAAGCGCTCCAATAAGAACGTATATATACCATGCATGAATTTTATTAAAAACCGTGCGCAATAATAAAGAGATGCTTCCATAAAATACAAGTATAAATGCAATCTCGCTATTAGGCTGTTTTGTAAGATTAAGATAAAAGGGGTAGGTCATCCATATCAGCGAACAGATAAGGGCGGGATAAACTCCCCATGCCATTTTTGCCATCGAAAAAATAAATAACGAAGTCAAAACTATACTTATAAGAATGAACAGCCAAAGAAAAATATTTTCAGGAATGTTGAATACTTTAGAAAAGCTGAAAATTCCTGCGAGTATCAGTGGGTAACCTGGAGGAAAACTAATGAAGGCGGTATCACCCTGCATTATCATTGGGCCATTTCCTTTAAGGATGTTTCGCGCCACAGGCTCATAAAAACATGTGTAATCACCGGAATCTACTTTAAAGGCCGGGGGCAACATGGCCCAGAAGAAAAGGGTAATTAAAACGGCTGACAGTGATACTATCGTAATAAACAACAGATTACGTTTGGATTCTATCATAAAGGCTAATACGCTTATTTATCTTTCCGTAATCATAAACTATTTCATTCAGGAAGATATTATTTTCCTAAGGCTTGCGCGCTACCACTAAAATAGAAGTGGTAGCTAAATCTTCAGCGGCAAGAAGAGAAAAAGCCTTATCTATTTTTAAAAACCCTAATTTAACCTTTGCTTTTTTATCTATATCCCCTTTCCAATAAATAATTTCAAAACCATGTTCAGTAATCAACCTGCGCCATGCGGACGCACGAATTCTGTTTTGAAAAGTAAATCTGGTGTTGTATTTAGAGAATGATTTTTCAGAAAACCTTAAAAAGTTGATAGAAGATATCGAATTGTCAGCATGAGAGAAATGATCACTTGTGTCTATAAAATGCACCATCAAACCGTTTGGGCGTAAGATTCGTCTGGCCTCGGCAAAAATATTATTTATGTTAATCAACGGTATATGTTCGAGAACGGTAACGGAATAGGCTAAATCAATAGATTTATCCGGAAGACCGCTGTTTGCCGCATCCGTTGGTGCATGATAATGAATATTACAATGCTGCAGGATTTCATCAGAACTTAATTTTCTGCTTATTAAATCAGGTAACACCCCGAGTCTTTCATCTAGAATATTCGTTCCTGTTTCGCCGCAAACAAAAGGTGAATCTTTCTTTCTAGCCAGAATTCTTAATTGCTTTATGCTTTCAACCAATAAATGATATCTAAGTAATCTTGAAATATCATAGGTGTGGCATTCCTTCAATCCGCACAGCCAGAACAATAAAGGCATAATCGGTGCCCATCCTGTCCCAATTTCAACGGAGCTTTTATCCACCAGTGGTGCTTTTAAATTAAAGAGGCAATTAAGGATAGCTTCTCCTTGGCTGATTTTATCATTGATGTTGAAATGTCTGAATCCACCCAGATACCTCTGGCCAAAATAATAAATTATGTCTCCGCCGGGGGTATTTGATAATAAGCGCTGGATAAGGGCTTTAGCGCGCCAATACATATTCTTAATTATACGTTATTTACCAAATCAACGATGGATTTTTCCCTTTTTTCTGGAGGAAATAATCTCGCTATTCTATCCCTTGCCATTGCTCCTTTTTGTTTATCGGCTAACCCCTGCTTAATTGCCTCGGCGGTTTTTTCTAAATCACCGTATGGAACATAATACGCCGCGTCTCCGGCTACTTCAGGAATAGCTGCTTTGTCGGTTGAAACTGGTACGCATTTATGAGCCATGGCTTCAGCCAGAGCGCAACCAAATTGCTCATGATATGATAATTGAGCATAAACCTTTGCCTTTCTATACAGCTTATGCAACGTCTCATCACTGACAAAACCCATCACTTGCACGTTTTGAGGAACATTCGTACAGAAAGAAAACGTACGGGAATCAAGTTTTCCGGCTAATACAAACTTTAATCCGGGCAACATTTCGGCAACTTTGATAAATATAGTTAACCCTTTCCTTTTTAAATTATTATCCGTCACTCTCCCTACGGTTAATACTATGTCTTCTTTCTGGTCAGCCAGTATGCTTCCATCGCAACAATACAGACTAATTCCATGGTATATTACATCAATCCTATCCGGTAAAATGCTACAATTCTTAGAGATCTCGTCTTTATTATATTCTGAAACCGCAACAATCCTGTCTGCCAATGAAATGATATAACGCGTAATTACTCTTCGTGGAAAAAATTTAAATCCTCTCCTTAGCGCACCATATTGTATTTCCGGTACGTTAGCGCAATCCCATCCTCCGACAATCAGGATAATTTTCTTTTTAAATATTTTTGCAAATATTAAAGGTAAGAGCGCTGATCTGGCAGCAAACCAACAATACACTACATCGCACCTTTTTATCTTTTTTATTCCTCCAGAGATTTTAAAGAGAATGTCTTTATAGATAAATAATTCTTCAGCTGAAAAGTTACGTTTCAATATTTCCCAGTCACTTTTCTCGAAACTATTCCAGCTTTGATGAAGGAATAAAACTCTTTTCATTAATAATTTGCTATGCTTAATTTACTATTTAAGAATGGTGCTTAAAGCCTCTATAACGTCTCCTACGTCCGTATCGCTCAATTTAGCGGAGAAAGGCAATGAGAGCGTCCTTTCGGATACATATTCTGCGTTTGGAAAATCGCCTTTTCTGTACCCGAAATTATGCTGGTAATAAGGCTCCAGGTGCAGGGAAGAAAAATGGACACCGGTACCGATGTTTAACCGGTAAAGTTTTTGCTGCAGCTCGTCTCTTGTTATGCCGGCATCATCTTTGTCTATCAATATCGTATAGAGATGCCGCGCGTGCACGATTTCTTTTCCGAAAGGCGCAGGCGTCGTTATGGGTAAATCCTTCAACGCTTCATTATATCTATTCCAGATTTTTTCACGCTTCTTCGAATATTGGCTTAATTTTTTAAGCTGGTGAATGCCCAAAGAAGCCTGTATGTCCATCATGTTATACTTAAACCCCGGATATATAACCCGATATTTAACGTATCCTTTATCTGAATACCTGTGCCAGGCCCCCCTGGACATTCCGTGCAAACCGTAAGTCTCTATTCTATCTGCGAATGTTTTATTATCGGTGGTTACCATTCCGCCTTCTCCGGTAACCAAATTTTTGGTAGCGTAAAAGCTAAAACAGGTAAGATCTCCGATAGTGCCAATTTTTTTACCTTTATAAAAGCCCTCTATGCAATGAGCGGCATCTTCAATAATATATAGGTTATATTTGCGCGCGATTCTAACTATCTCATCCATATCAGCTGGCCTGCCTGCAAAATGCACCGGCATTATCGCGCGCAGGTGTTTGTGCGTTTCTTTATTTATAGGGGTTCCGCTTTTCTCGTCAATGTAATATTTTCTCTCTATACATTCTTTAATTTTTTCCGCTGAAATATTCATGCTTCTCACGTCAATATCAACAAAAACGGGTTTGGCTCCGGTATGGATAATACTATTTGCTGTTGCACAAAAAGTCATCGGGGTAGTTATTACTTCATCGCCAGCACCAACTCCTATAGCAACCATAGAAAGATGTAGCCCAGCGGTGCAGGAATTTAAAGCATGGGCAAATTTAGTACCTATGTATTCTTTAAACATCGTTTCAAATTTATGAACTTTGGGCCCGGTTGAGAGCCATCCAGAACGTAACGTCTTGACCACTTCTTTTATCTCTTTATCTTCAATCAGCGGGGCGCCAAAAACTAAAAATTTTTTCCGCATTTTTTCTCCTTTTACTACTGCTTAATTTTCTTTTTCGCTTTCTCTAAATTTTGCCAGGAGCCAGGCCATGCCGAATACAAACCAGAACGGAATGATGATATCAGGACGATTCAGGTATGACTCCAGGAAAAATGAAATCAGGAAACCAAAGATGCTGGCCAGGAAACCTATCCTGTATTCCCTTATTTCCGGGTCTTTTGTTGAGCTTATCGCGTTTTTTAGGCCGTTCATCAC
>JAQTOI010000059.1 GCA_028713415.1 Candidatus Omnitrophota bacterium | reverse complement strand
GCATCCTTTTCGATTTGGCGCACTCTTTCTCTTGAGACGCTAAGGGCATCTGCGACTTCAGCTAAAGTGTGGGTCTTTCCGTCGGTTATCCCAAAGCGTAAATCGAGGACCTTATGTTCCCTTTCTGAGACAAAATCAAGCAGGCGGTTCACTCTTTCGCGGTCGAAAAATTTCTGCACTTCCTGTTCGGTGTCGGCATAGTCTTTACTCTCGATGAAATCTCCCAGCTGGGACTCGCCGTCTTCGCCCACTGGAGCCTCTAAAGACGCTTTTTTCTGCATCCACATTTCTATTTCGCCTATTTTTTCAAAAGACATTCTGACTTTTTTAGCTATTTCTTCCCGCGTGGGCTCGCGTTTTGATTTTTGCCATAACACCTCTTTTTGCTTTTTATATTTAGAGATCATCTCGCTCATATACACAGGAATACGGATAGTTTTACCTTGATCAATAATTGCTCGGGTGATTGCCTGGCGTATCCACCATGCGGCGTAAGTAGAAAAGCGGTATCCTCGGCGGGTGTTGAATTTATCGATGGCCCTCATTAAGCCGATGTTCCCTTCTGCGATTAAATCCATCAAAGGCAAATCGTAATGAGCGTAGTGTTTGGCTATATTAACGACTAATTTTAGATTTGAATTAATGACTTTGCGGCGGGCTTCCCGATTTCCTCTCTTAGCCTGATTGATAATATCTTTTTCGTCCTTTTCGTTCAGGACGGGAATGCTTTTAATTCGCTCTAAATAAGCTTTTATGGCTTCCATAAGGAATTAACTAAATTCGGCCGCGGAACCTTGATTTAGGGCTTCTAACAAAACCCATTTTAAGGTTACGCGGCCCTAGCATGCTATTTTTTCTTAGAGCTTTTTTTGGTTGGTGTATCTTTTAGCGCCGCTTGAGCAGCTGACAGGCGCGCAATGGGTACCCTGAAAGGAGAACAAGATACATAATTCATGCCTACCTTGTGGCAGAATTCTACTGATTTTGGTTCTCCTCCGTGTTCTCCGCAGATGCCTACTTTTAAATTAGGCCGTGTCTTTCTGCCGCGGGTAATTCCCATTTCTATTAATTGCCCGATACCTTCCTGATCAATGGTTTGGAAGGGATCGTCGCTCAAGATTCCTTGCTTAAGGTACTCGGGTAAAAATCCGCCCATGTCATCGCGCGAAAAGCCAAATCCCATTTGCGTGAGATCGTTGGTTCCAAAAGAGAAAAATTCAGCTACTTTAGCGATTTCTGCTGCAGTCAAGGCGGCCCTGGGGATTTCAATCATTGTGCCGTACATTACCGGCATTTTCTTAAGGGAATATTTCTTCAATACTTCTTCATAAATCGCTTTGAAGGTAATTTGCTGATTTTCGAGTTCTTTTACGGTTGCGACGACCGGAATCATAATTTCCGGCTCTATTTTTTTACCGTCCTTAATTAGTTCTGCGGCAGCCTCTAAGATTGCCCTGATTTGCATTTCGGTTATCTCGGGGTATGTTACGCCTAAACGTACTCCGCGATGGCCCATCATGGGATTGCTTTCATGGAGCGCGTCAGAGCGTTTTTTGAACTCATCCAAGCTTATATTAAGGCTTGCGGCAAGTTCTTGCTGTTGATTTTCATCCCGCGGCACGAATTCATGTAAAGGCGGGTCAATCATGCGAATGGTTACTGGTAAGCCCTCCATGGTTGATAGAGTGCTTTTTATATCTTCTTTAGCGTAAGGGAAAAGTTCGCTAAGAGCTTTTTTGCGTTCTTCAAGGCTCTTGGAAACGATCATCTTACGTAGCAAAAAGAGCGGTTGCTCCGCCCCCTTACCGTAGAACATATGCTCTGTCCTAAAAAGCCCGATGCCTTCCGCTCCGAAGGAACGCGCTTTTTTCGCGTCTTCCGGGGTGTCAGCGTTGGCTCGAATTTTTAGTTTGCGAATATGGTCACAAAGTTTTAAAAATTCAGAAAGAAGTTTATTTTCTTCACTGGCATCTATCATTTTAAGCTGGCCTGAATAAACATTGCCTTTTGTGCCGTTTAAGGTTATCCAGTCCCCTTCTTTAAGAGTTAATTCGCCTGCTTTGGCTATTTTTGCCGCAGAGTCTACATGCAAAGTGCCGCAGCCGACTATACAACATTTTCCCCATCCGCGCGCGACCAGCGCCGCATGTGAAGTCATGCCGCCGCGGGCTGTAAGAATTGCCTGCGCCGCACGCATACCCTCTACATCTTCCGGGTTTGTTTCCTCACGTACCAGGATGACTTTTTTACCGGCTTTTGCCCAGCTAACAGCGTCATTTGCGGTGAAGACGATCATTCCGTTTGCTCCGCCCGGGCCCGCGGGTAAGCCTTTTGCTATAGGTTTACGGGCTAATTCTTCCTTTGGGTCGATAATCGGGTGTAACAGTTCATCAAGTTGCGAGGGTGTTACTCTGATAATAGCCTCTTCTTTTTTGATTAATTTTTCTTTGAACATCTCGATTGCCATCCTTACTGCCGCAGGCCCGTTGCGTTTGCCGACGCGGCATTGCAACATGAAGAGGCGCCCTTTTTCTATGGTAAATTCGATATCCAGCATATCCCTATAGTGTTTCTCAAGGCGGTTTCTGATATCAAAGAGCTCATTATAAAGTTTGGGCATTGATTTTTCCAAACTTATCAAGCCTTTATTATGCTCGCTCTTTGAATACTCATTTACCGGCGCTGGGGTACGTATGCCGGCAACGACATCTTCTCCTTGTGCGTCAATAAGGTATTCGCCATAAAACTTATTTTCTCCGTTTCCTGGGTTTCTGGTGAAGGCTACGCCGGTTGCGGAATCCTGGCCCATATTACCAAACACCATTACTTGCACGGTTACCGCCGTTCCCCATTCATCCGGGATATTTTCGATCCTGCGGTATGATATAGCGCGTTTACCGTTCCATGAAAGAAAGACTGCTGAAATACCGCCCCATAGCTGTTCCATAGGGTTATCGGGAAAATCTTTATGCAGCACTTCTTTAATTTTTTTCTTAAATTGGACGCAAAGGGTTTTTAAATCGGAAGCGGACAAATCAGTATCGTTCTTAACCCCTTTTTGGCTTTTTACCTGTGACATTATTTTTTCAAGTTGCTTGCGTATTCCTTGGTCATCTGCGGGCTCTATGCCGGCTGCCTTTTCCATGACTACGTCTGAGTACATCATTATAAGCCTGCGGTAGGCGTCATAGACAAAACGTTCGTTGCCTGTTTGCTTGATAAGCGCTGGGATAGTTTTTTCGGTTAAGCCTACGTTTAGTACTGTTTCCATCATGCCTGGCATTGATTTGCGCGCTCCGGAACGCACGGAAACCAACAACGGGTTAATTAGTCCGCCGAATTCCTTACCCATGATTTTTTCGACGCGCTTTAAAGATTTTTCAACGTCTTCGCGTAAGCCTTTAGGATAAGTACGTTTATTTTCGTAATAATAAGTACAGACTTCTGTGGTAATGGTAAATCCCGGGGGAACCGGTAAGCGTAAATCTTTATGCCCTGCCATTTCGGCCAGATTAGCGCCTTTTCCGCCGAGCAAGTTTTTCATGCTTTCATTGCCGTCTGCTTTGCCGTCACCGAAGAAATACACGTATTTTTGTGCCACGTTGCCCTCCTATTGTTTAGATGCTATGCTTTGGTTCGTTCTTCAATAAAACTTTTGATTTTGGTAACATCGATGCGTTCCTGTTGCATGCTATCTCTATCGCGTATGGTAACTTTGTGGTCCGTCAGGCTTTCAACATCGACAGTTACGCAAAAAGGCGTCCCTATCTCATCTTGCCTGCGGTAGAGCTTTCCAATGGCTCCGCTATCATCATATAAAGCGGGGAATTTATCTTTTATATCATAAAAAATATTTTTTGCAAGTTCTACCAGTTCCGGACGATTCTTAAGCAGGGGGAAAATAGCAAGGGCGTATGGCGCCATATTTGGTTTGAGTTTAAGCACTACCCGTAATTTTCCTTTTACGTCCTCTTCATGATAAGCATCGCTAATTATGGCGAAGAAAGTCCTGTCTACGCCTGCGGATGGTTCAATTACGAAGGGAATAATTTTTTCTTTGCTTTCGTCGTCAAAATATGAAAGATCTTTTTTGCTGACACGTGAGTGCTCGCTTAAATCAAAATTACCTCTGTTGGCAATACCTTCCAGTTCGCTCCAGCCAAAGGGAAAATTGTATTCTATGTCGGTGCATGATTTAGCGTAATGCGCCAGTTCGTCTTTAGCGTGCTCGCGCAAGCGCAAATTATCTTTGCGCAGGCCTATCTTCTCGGTGTAGAAATTGAAACGCTCGCTTACCCATATGTGATAAAATTCATCAGCAGTAGCAGGCTTTACAAAATATTCTATCTCCATCTGTTCGAATTCCTTCATTCTGAAAATAAAACTCCCCGTAGTTACTTCGTTGCGAAAAGCTTTTCCAATCTGGGCAATGCCTAAGGGGATTTTTTTGTGAGTGGTGTCTAACACATTTGAAAAATTAGTAAAGATGCCTTGCGCAGTTTCTGGGCGCAGGTAACCGTAATAAGGCTTATCCTCGGTAGCGCTCATATTGGTTTTTAGCATCAGGTTGAACTTGCGGGGTTTATTTTTTAATGTGTCAATTTTAGCTTTGCATTCCGGGCATTGATAAAGATTGTCCTGGATTTTTTCAAGCTTATCGATACGCGCTCTTTTTTTACATGTCGGGCAGTCAACCAGTGAGTCGGCAAAGCCCTCGAGGTGGCCGGATGCGCGAAACACGTCTTCATGCATAATAATGCTTGAGTCAAGTCCGACTATATCCTCGCGCTTGTTAACATAAGTGTCCCACCAGATGTCTTTTATCTTCTTTTTTAATTTTGCACCCAGTGGCCCGTAATCCCAGATGCTTGAAAGGCCTCCGTAGATTTCAGAGCCGCCAAAAACAAAGCCGCGCCTGCGGCACAGCGATACGATTTTGGTTAACTTGTCTTCAGCCATTTTTTCCTTTTTATGGTGTGTGGTAATGGAAAATATCGCATCAGGAGGTACTTTCTACACTTTAGCAGCAGTAATTGGCCTCCCCCAAAGGAACTTTCATTATACCCTAAAATTTAATTTTTTTAAGTAAAATCTTTGCCCTTCGTCCGTATCTAGTATTTGGTGTTAATGCGTTAAAGTGTCAGGTGTCGGGGGGCAAATCTGGCGGTTAGCGTATAGCGCAGGTTGCAATTTCTCGTATTGGACATTTGAATCGTTGGCGTAATGCTCGATATTTAAGATAAAGTCTTTTATTTATCTTATCGGCGTAGTCTTGCGATTAAACGAAATAATAACCATATTCCAAGGGCAAGCACAGCAAGCAAAAACGCGAGGTTTATCTTTCTTGTATCCAACGGTTCACGGAGGATGCGCCCGGTATTTTTCTTTAAAATTCTTTCTGCATGAATATCAAGGTCTCCTCCATGCTCGGCGCAAGACCGGTGGAAAATACCTATTGTTTCAACTATATCGCCCTGGGATTCATAGCTTCCTCTATAAATAATCTCTTTGATAGAGTCTTTGCTTGCCCAAACCCCGATCGCATTTACGCCGTCGTTTATGTTGATCCAGGCATATGCTCCGCGCGCCATGGTGTCGCCGATAACTTCCCCCGTATACGTAACTTTTTGGCCGTCATACTCCTTAGCGTTGTTAATGAGTTGTGTACTTGAGAGTGTCTCTGCAAACGTTAACTCGCTGAGTAGGTAAACGCATAAAAGACCCGCGGACAGTATCCGAATAACTAATTGTTTCATTATTTACCTTTTATTGCGGCAACAAAAAATCCAATAAGCGCAAACGCTGCCACAAATTCAAGCCTTCCCGCCCACATCTGGATAATATAAATTATTTTTAATCCCACAGGCATGGCAGCATCCGTAATACCGCATGATAACCCTACGTTGGCTGCGGCAGAGGTCGATTCAAATAATGATTCGAGAAACGGGTACCCATAGAGCATTCCCGCAAGGGCTCCTCCAAGGTAGAGCGCAATATAGAGTAATGTGATCGTGAGAACTCCTCTCGCCTGGTTATCGGTTAAAAAAATATCTTTAATATGATGGAACTTCTGAATAACGATCGCGCTATCGGGGAGGAGCATTTTCTTGATATCTTCTCGCAACGCTTTAAAGGCTATTCCCAAACGCAGCATCTTGATACCGCCTGCTGTAGAACAAATAGATCCACCATTTGCCATTGCGATAATAAGCGCCACCAGGGCCAAATTGCCCCAGTCGGTGATGAACTGTCGAGCGTAAATTGTCATATATCCGGTTGTGGTGTGCCCTGACAACAGCTGGAAGCATCCCTTGCGGAATAGCATGAGAGCGTTGGGATATATTCCTAATTGATGTAAGCCAATAGCGACAAGAAAGAAGGTAAACATAATTGAAATCAGAAAGACCCGTGCCTCAATGTTTTTAAAGATCTCTTTGGCATTCCCTCGCCATACTTGGTAGTGTAAATTAAAGTTAAAAGCGCCAATGAGCATGAAAAAGATGGTAACGATTTCGTAGCGTAAGCTGTGGTAATAAAGAATATTTTGTGATTGAGGGGCAAACCCGGCGGTGTCAAACCCAGCCATGAATACGCAGGTGCCATGGAAGAAGGCGTTGAGAGGTTTCATCCCTATAGTGATGCCGATAATACCCAGAATAGTTGTGCCGATAACGAGATAGACGATACTGATAAACCAAATGATGCGAGATGTATTTATTACGTTGGGGACTATTTTTTCATCACGGCCTTCTCCGATATAAAGTTTGATTGCTCCTGCGCCTCCCTTGATGAGAAATGAAAGAGCGATAATAGTAATTCCCTGGCCTCCGATGAAAGGGCCTAAGTGTCTCCAGAGATTATGTGTACGCGAGAGATGGTCAAGATTCTGAACCAAAGTCAGACCTGTCGTGGTAAAGCCCGACATTGTCTCAAAGCATGCGTCAAGAAATGATTTAAAATGTCCGCTTAAGAATAATGGTACGGCAGAGAGTGTCATGGCAGCCAGCCACGATACGGCGACGGTTACCATTCCATGCATCCAGCGTAGCTCTTGGTGGCGCGTGCACGATTCAGTCAACAGAATACCACATATAAAAGCGATCGCCGTGGCAATAACAAAATCCAGGCAGGGATTAACTTCTCCAAGCAATAATCCCACTATTGCAGGGATAAGCATAGTGAAGCTAAGGCCAAGTATAATTTTTCCCGAATAAAAAAGAATGGTTTTTATATCGTTAAACCCAGGTCGTAGTAGCATAGCTAAAAAAATAGCCGGCAAATGCCGAATGTGATAAGGATAATGATTGCGGAGTAAAGGATTTCAACGCTGATGCCGGCGAGTGCTTCCTCCAATGTTTGTATAATCTTTTTTATGGTAAACATAGGTTTTTTACAGAAAACCCCTTCATGATAAGCGTTTCAACGCTTAATATTATTAGGTTTTACTGGCCAGGCAAGTCAAAAAAGTGTCAAGAAGGGGGTATGGGAGGACTTAAGTGGTAAGGGGTGTGAAACGATACCCTATGCGTGGCTCGGTGTGGATGTGCATCGGACGATCGGGGTTTGGCTCGATTTTATTGCGAAGATTACTGATCGTGACTCGAAGTAGGTGCTCAGCGCCCTCAAAGTCCTCAGTTTTATTCCAAATCTCACGTAGTATCTGGCGATGTGTTAGGACAACCCCCGCATTCGCAATAAAAAGTTTTAGGATATCGTATTCAATGGGAGGCAAGTGAACAATTTTCCCTTTAATGCTTACCAGTCGTTTCAGGAAATTGACGTGCAGGGAACCGCTTTCAAATATTATCTCTAGTGAAGGTTTTTTTAAGCGACGGGTAACAGCGCGTAGGCGCGCAAGCAGTTCATTGGCGTTGAAAGGCTTCGTCAGGTAGTCGTCTGCTCCATTGTCAAGGG
Organism: Candidatus Omnitrophota bacterium; assembly: GCA_028713415.1. Lineage (GTDB taxonomy): Bacteria > Omnitrophota > Gorgyraeia > Duberdicusellales > 4484-171 > JAQTOI01. The sequence continues at coordinate 6,040 of JAQTOI010000059.1, read as the reverse complement.
CTTTAACTTTACTATGTTCGTCTTCTCTGACTGAAAGGATGATGATCGGTGCTTGAGTCTGCCTACGGAGTTCTTTGATTACCTCGATACCGTCTTTATCAGGAAGGCCTAAATCAAGCAGGAAGACGTCGGGATGCATGGATATCGCATGCTCCAGAGCCTCTGTCGCGGTGGCGGCTTCCGATACGCGATGGCCCCGTGCCGAAAGGGAAGTTTTAAGAAACTTTCGTATTGATTTATCATCATCAACGATCAGAATATGTAGTGTTTCTAGTGCGGCTTGATCCATGTGGCTAGTGGTTAGAGCCGGAAAACGGAAGCTTCACAAATACCGTTATTCCTCTTTGTTTGTTATTGTCCAGCCAAATTTTTCCCTTATGGGTTTCTACGATTCCTTTGCAAATAGATAGTCCAAGGCCTGTTCCCTGTATTGTTTCTGTTTTTTTAGTGCGGTAAAATTTATTAAATACGCAAGTGAGTTCGTTTTCTGGGATACCAATGCCCTCATCTTTGATGGAAATGAGCACGTAATCAACTTGATTCTCGGCGCTGATATCTAATCTGGAGTTTTCGTGTGAATATTTAAGGGCATTATCAACGATATTCGTTATTACCTTTACCATAAGAACGAAATCCATTTTAATATCGGGAAGGTCGGTAGGAATGGTTATTCTAACATCTCTTTTTTCCAACTCGCCCTTGAAGTGTTCAAGAGCAACTCCAATAACATCTCTGATTTCGCATGAGGCCTCTATCGTATGTAAAGCTCCGGCTTCGATTTTCGCCATATCAAGAAGATTTTCAACGAAGCGATTCAATCGAGATGCTTCCTCGAAAGCTGTTGTAATAAGTTCTGTTTGGCGGCTGTTGTTAAGTGTATCATTGAGCAGGCTGCTTAATGCTCCGGTAACTGATGTCAGAGGTGTACGCAGGTCGTGAGATAGTGAATTAAGGATCGCCACTTGAAGTTTTTCTTTAGCCTTTAATAGTTCAAGTTGAGTTTGGCGTTGGTTTGATTCTATTGCGCGTTGCCGCGTTGCATTAGTGAGTTCACTTATAACAATACCTACAATGAAAAGTCCGGCAAACGTAAGGATGTATTGAGCGTCATCAACACTTAAGGTAAAACGTGGGGGAATAAAAACAAAATCAAATATGAGAACACCGATAAGGGAAGTAAAAGTCGCAGGCCCCCTACCCCAGAAGCTAGCCGAAATGACTACTGTTAAAAGATAGAGCATGACCAAGTTGGTTGGTTCAAAACGCCGGTGAATGAGTTCTCCTGCCAGTGTGACAAGTGCGACTAAACCAAGACTTTTAAAATACGGTTTTAGCTTTTCTAAAAATTTTTCTGGCGTATTTAACTGTTTCATTTTATGCCTTGGGTTTTGTGTTTTGGATTGCGAGTTTTATGGAGCAGTTTCAATAACTTCTATATCCTGAGGGGTATTAGCGATGATTTCCGGGCCGTTGTAGGAGCGGATCCGGCCGCTGATCTCTACAGTTTTTCCTTTGTAAAACGTTACCGGATCAATACCGGCGTTTTCAAAAAATCTATAGGAGTTGGCAAAGATAACGATGGTGAAGTCCTCTTTACTATTATTGCTAAAATTGAGCAGGGTACATTTTTTCGTACGATGTGTATTGAGTATTTTTCCGCGGACTGTACGCACTTGATTAATGTAACGGTCTGCCTGAGTATGTTCAATGACCGCGTAAGCACCCCAGAGTCCGCGCCGGGCCTCGCGCGCTTCCTTCTGTAGTTTTACGAAAAGATCAGTGTATTTGACGTTTGGCGGATAAGTTAAGAGTACGGCATAGCCTTCCTTTATCAGCCGGGCATTGACAAAGGTGTCACCCACGTAGCAGTATCCCAAAAGCCTGCCGTATTTGTCGGTTTTTTGCACATCAAACTCAATACGAATTTTTTTCCCGGAGACGAGTGATTTATTAAACTTGGTTGCCTCCACTGCGCCAGGTTGGGGGTTATAGATGAAGCTGCTCCCCTTCTTGATGCGGCTTTCCGGCGTATCTATACCGATATAACGCAGTAGCTTCCCGTTTGCAAGCCGTATAGTGTCTCCGTCAATAACGTCAGCTACTTGAATATTGGCGTAGCTAGACGCGCGATATTCAGTTTTCGGCGGCAGGGAACAGCCGTAGAAAATTGTAAGGCATAAAATTATGACGCGTTTCACTTTAAATCTTCGGTAATTTTCAGAAAGACTTTCTGGGCAAATTGCGGTTTAGGCATGAGATATTTGCGGCTGGAAACTTTCAGTCGCTGGGTTTCTGAATTAATAGTATCTATCTTAATGGTTACAGCGTTTTCAGACACACGGGCCTTAATAATTCCTTTTGATTCTCTTGCTTCTATGATTTCTCCTTCCATTCGCTCTAAGGTTTTATTACAGCGGTCCCAGAGCTGGCGGTATGAGCTTCGTATATTGCCTGTAGCCGAGTCATTGCTTAAAGAGTAGCCGGTAACTACCCCTGCCCCCACAAGCACAGGCACACACCCGCCTGTTAAACTTAGCAAAACGATTGCTATCGATAAATAAAAACGCTTCATTGTGTATAGACTTCTAAATTACGTTTTTAATCCGAGAATTGTTTTCGAAATAGAGGGTGAAAAATTTCTTAAAAAGAAATTCTCGATAATCTCGCATGCCTGCGTAGTCTGCACGCTCATTTCTTTGCCGAATACTTGATGTTGAGATCTTACGGCAAAAATTAGTATATCAGAACCGATCTCTTTTTGCAAGTATTCAGAGGCAAGTTTGAGGGACGAGTTATGGGTAAGCGATAATGAGATATTTTGGATATCTTTGGGGCCAAAGAGTGAAAAGCGCTCTTCACCCTCAAAACTAGCAGCATCAAACATAATAATGCAGCCAGGGTTAATTTTTGCAATTTTTCCCAAATAATTTTCGAGAGATACCCCGGCATTGAGCGTTTTTAGGCTTATCTTATCCTCTAGTTGCGAGATTATCCTGGCTCCAGCCCCGTCATCACCCCTTAGGGTATTCCCCAAGCCTATCAGCAGAGTATCATGGTAGGATGCAACTTTTTTATGCAATTGGTTTAGGGTTTCGGCCTCGTTATCGCCGGGTATATATATACCTGATTTATCCAGATCTTTCTTAAGTTGTTCAAAATTATCGAAGCGAATACAGTTTAAATTAAGCTTGGCGGCTTCCTGAATCAAATCTTCTCTGTCGTCGATGTAGGTTATATCCCGGTACTCTGCACCGGATATTTTTATAAGCTCGGAATATATTTTTGTTTCCGGTTTTACGGACTTTAATTTATAGGATAATATCAGTTTATCAAAAAGCGCGAAAACTTCCATGTGTTTGCGGTTGAGATATTCAAAGTGTAATTTGTTAATATTAGAGATCAGATAAAGCGGATAGGCCGGGCGCAAATTTTCAATTAATTCTATAACGTCTTTTTTTGGAGTGAAAATATCAGACCAGATATCGACAAACTCGTCATAACTAACTGAAGATATAAATTCGCGCTTAAACTTGATATAAAAATCTTGAGGTGACAGCAGGCCTTTCTCAAAATCTAAAGCAAAGTTATTTTTGAACAATTCCTCTATTATTGTTTCGACCGATACGCCTATCCGTGCTTTAATTCTATTTAGAGCTATAGCGTAGTCAAAATCAAAGAGTACTTTTCCTAAGTCAAAAGCTAAATGTTTCATGTAAACGCTAATTAACGCTAATTAAGAAACGCCAATTCCTGCAAGTTTGAAAAAAGCTAATTACCGGGAATAAATTTATTTTTATCATTAGCGTAATTTTGCGTTTATACCGTAATAAAGTTATAAAGGTTTGAATTAGCGGGCATTCGCGTTTTTAAGAGGTGAATATTATTTTTCTGCGGCAGTTAGGGCAAAGAACGCGGAAACGTTCCTGCCGGACGAATCCCTCTTTGCTGGTTTTTATAGTTGTTTTAATGGAAAGCAGCTGTTGGCAAAAGGCTACGAGAGTAGTATTTGGAGGATAAAGCGGACCGAGTTTCTTTATGGTCCATAAAATGTGATCTTTGGCTGCGACTGGTTTTTCGCAGTGCTCGCAGAGAACCATTTCTTTTTCGATGGTTTGGTGAAGATCCTTACGTTTTTCTGTCGTAGAGATATCAAACTCTTGCGACAGCTTTATTCCTTCTATCGTGGGGCAGTTAAGTTCACATTGGCCGCATTCAATGCATATATCCCAGCTGATTTTAAGGATTCGTTTTGTAATGCCGTCAACACTTATATCTTTAAAACTTAACGCGCCTGTCGGGCAAACATTGACACAGGCAGTGCAACCCATGCATTTTTCATTGTCGTAATACGGTTTTCCTCTAAAAGCCGGATATGGCGTGTGTGGGGCAAAAGGAAATTTGCTGGTGTAAGGCTTCGTGAATAACGAAATTAGTGCTCCTTTTATTTCTCTTAACTTTGGGTATTTCATAACGCTAATTTTCGCTAATTAAACACGAATAAACGCTAATTAAATTTGCGACCTTCAGCGTTAGATTCGCGTTCATTCACTCCTTTTATTCCTCGTAATTTTGGATATTTCATAACGCTAATTTTCGCGGATACATTGATGTTTTCCTATTCGGATGTTTTCCTATTCGCGTCTTTGTATTCATCGCAGGCGCTTTTTTCCCATAGCGCTACGCCTGATTTGTATGATGCCTTCGCCAGAGCCCCTGATGCCGTAGGTGAAACTAAGATTAGAAAGATAATCAGCAAGAGGCATTTTATTCCGGCAACGCTAAAGCCTGTTATCAGAAATGTTCCAAAAAGAATACTGCAGGTACCCAGGGTTACCGTTTTTGTAGATGCTTGCAGGCGGCTGTATGCATCAGGGAACCTCACCAAACCAAGGCAGCCCAGGAAATCAAATCCCAGGCCAAGCAAAATAAAGAATTTTCCTATCAGTTCATACATTTGTTTTTGCAATCCTTATTCGTCAAAGTCCTTTCCTTCCAAAAATTTTGCCAGCGCCAGAGTGCAGATAAAACTTTGCAGCGCCCAGGCGATGCCGATGTCCATATACCAGTTTCTTCCGGTTGAAATACTTAACAGGGCGCATATCCCGATAATCAGTATTCCCAGCATGTCTGCGCCGATTATTCTATCCGATGGGGTTGGCCCGCGCAAAATACGATAAAGGCAGAAAAAAGCACAGACAATGACTATTCCCAGGCCTCTGCGAAGTAAGCCCAAATGCGGCAAAGCAGGAAAAATCAGGGTTGCCAGCGGCCGGCATAAAAGTATCCAGAAAATGATAGCTATGCCTATGAGCCCGATAAAATAACGCAATATTTTCATTTATTCAAATATCTTTGTTAATATTTTTTCAAATCTTTTTACGATAATTTCGGTCGCTTTTTCTGTATCTTTGCTTTTTACATTAATCCAGTGCACATACAGGATTCTTTTTTCTTTGTCAATATCAACAGTTAACGTTCCAGGGGTAAGAGTGATGGAATTAGCTAAACAGGTTAAGGCGATATCGGTTTTTAGCGAAGTTTTTACTTTTACGATACCCGGGTAAATTGGGCATGAAGGGCGAATTATCCTAATAGCAATATCAAGATTAGCCTTCAGGCATTCCCATAAAAACAGGGGGATATAATAAAGTATCCAGATATAGCGGCGTGGGTTCTTAAAGAGGGCTGGGCGCGTAGTAAAGAGGTCACCGGTGAGGTATGCCACGCCAGCCGCGGCGATTACCCCTATTATAATTTCCTGATAATTTGGTTTCCAGTTAAGCAGGCACCAGACTAAAAAACCGACAATAAAGAATATTATTCTACTTGCCATAGACTTGCGTTAAACCCGCGTTTTTATAATCCAAACCTCTTGAGATAACTTCTTGCGCAGGCTGCAAAAAAAACTGGCGCAGCTGCGGCATAAGGAGTACACCCGCACCTATGCAGATACATGACAATAAGATCATGGTTGTTTTCATAAGCACAGGAACCTCTTTAATGTTTTTATAATTTTGGGGCAAAGTTCCAAAAAAAGCCT
>JAQTOI010000058.1 GCA_028713415.1 Candidatus Omnitrophota bacterium | reverse complement strand
GTCTGATTTTAATGAGTTATCCATTCTCGGTCTTTTTCCTTTGCAATCTATTCTTGAGCATTTCCCCGAGGTTAGCAGAGATGATGTGTCAGTCGCAATAGTAGAAGGAAAAAGTATAAACCCCAACCTCGAACCTTTACAAACAGGCTACGAAGTTCCACTTGCTGATTTTATCTTTTCCCCGGAACAAATTAAGGGATTTAGGAGTTTTCTTTTGAGAGTCCAAAATAGAACTATTGCTTGTCTTACGCTCTATGAAGATAAGGCAGCAGCCGAAATGTATTTTAGAATTTGGCTGGAGAAAAAATTACAAAATAGGAAGATTGGCCAAAAATGGTTAGGGATTCTTGAAGATTACTTTCGTGCGAGAGGAATTCCTCAGGCGAATAGTTTTTGGGATTGCAAGGAAAACATTGGTTATCATGGGTTTTTTGAGAAGCACGGTTTTAGAGTAATGGACCATAGCCAAGGATTAGAGTTCAGATTTTTTGCAATTAAAATCTATCCCGCGGCCTCCAGCCCCCTTCTCCTTGAAGGGAGTGCTTCGCACGTCGCAGTAGCTCCGGCTTCGCAGACGGGGACGTCGCTGCAACGCGGCTCCAGCCCCGGAAGTATCCGGGACGTCGCAGATAGCTCCAGCCCCGTAGGGCAAAGCGATGCTTCAGGAAGAGGTAAGGAAGATTTTACGTCATCGCTATGGACAAGGCACCTGCTTTATGAACTGTATATAAAGGCAACGAGCGAAGGCCAGCCTCACGGAACACGGAGTTGGAACGCACGCTGGTTAGCTTCATATGTGGATGGTGCCGACGAAGAGGCTCGCAGGACAGCTCTTGCGTTATTGATAGAGGGTTTAAGGTCTGGCCGCAATTTTGATTCTTTAGGAACGGTGGTAGTACATGATACCCTTGTGCGATACGGCCGGCATAGTCCGGACGAAGTTATGCCTTTGTTGGAGGAGTCGCTTGAGCGCCTTTTACATCCTGAAAATCGAGTATATAATCCGGCATCCATTGATTCGATACTACGCGTTTTAGGCGGTATCGGAGCAGCGGTTAGGGAAACTTCTCCGCGCGTAGTTGCTCTGCTTGAGGAAATTAAAAACAGTAGACAATGGTGGGCTCAGGTTGGATGGGTTCGAAGCAATGCGCAGATGGTTTTCGCGCTACTTTCTAAGGGGCAAAGAGCAGAGAGCTTAAAACAAGAAAGGGCGGCCTCTCGCAATACATCCAGCTCTTCTCCGGTCACGCATGTTCAAACCTTTATTGATAAAGCAGATATTGTCTGCGTAGAACATCCAGTAAGAAAAATAATACAGGAAAACTATCAGGTAGGAGAAATAAACTGGATAAAAAATCGAAAAACAAAAACCGGACGCAATGTCTATATAGTAGATTCCACAAAAGGAGCATTTTTATTTACCACCATCTGGAAAGACTATAAACCCGAACAGATTGGCACAATGCAAAGGTTAGCAAGACATTTAGAGAGAAAAGGATTTACTAAAGATTATTTTGTTCCGCAGATAATAGATAATGCTAACGGTACAAACTATGTTTGTTTTGGCGATGGATTTTATTATTTAAGGACATACAAATATAACTGCGAAGTTTTAGACATCGATGATGGCGGAAGTTTCTATACTGTTATCAACATCAGACAGTTAAGGTCAGCCGCGCGTATGCTTGCTCGGTATCATAAGGCAGTAGAAGATTTTTATTTGCCGCAAACCGATAGGCACATCCGTACCATAGGTGCGTTGGTTTCAAGAGCTCCAAAGTTACGTGATTTGTTTGATAGAACGGCAGCAGAAGAAGGAAGAAAAAACAGTATCGATGATTTTCTTAGGACATGCCGCGATGATAGTATCGACCACACAGGAATTATGGTATTAGAAGGTGAGCTTAATAGATTGAATGATGAATTATCGCAGGCTCCTATCCACGGGGATTTTCAGCCGATGAATATTCTATTCTCCGGTGATGAGGCGGTTGGCGCGATTGATTTTGAGCACAGTAAATACGACTTGCGGTTAGTCGATTTTATTGCGGGAATTTTTGAAATGGAAAGAGGTAAACCCCAGGTGGATGAGCAGCGTATAGAGGTATTTTTGGATGAGTATTTGAAACATAATACGCTTAGCATGACCGAACTTGAAGCGTTACCACGAATGCTGGAATTGAATTATCTTAATCGTATAGCCGTGGCTTTGGTTGAGCGTTACGAAAGCTTTCAGGAATCGGAAGAATACCGGCAGTACATATATTCATGCGCCGATAGGGTGCGATTTATACGTAAATTTGATTGGGATGGCCTGATAAAAGCAATCAAGGTACGTCAAATTGTTTCGCACTTTGATTGGAATGAGCAAAAGAGCCTTTTACGAGATGAATTTAATAATTCCAACACCGCTAATGCCGTGAAAATGCTTATTACGATTTTACGTAGCTCCACGTACACAACCGGAAGTACTCGGATACTAACTATGGCCGAAAAAATGCGTATTTTTAGCAAAGCACTTTCTTTGGCAATACAAACTGTAGATGAACGAGAAACTCTTTTGGCTCAATTAGATAGGGAATTACTTGAGGCTCCTGAACGCTATGAACCTGAAGCTTTATTTTTGGCACATTCATATCTCAACGTCGCCTATGCGCAAGTGCCTAAAGGTACAAAAGTTACTACAGTCGTAGCTTGTCAGGGTGAGCAGGATGCTATCAGAAGGAGCGATGACCGTATTTTCGGCAGAGAAGATAGGTATATTGGAGATGATGATTTCTTAAGAGTAAGAATAGAACAACTGGCGGATTTATACGGGGTAAATAGTAATTTTGAATGGGAGTTAATATTGGTAGGCGATGGAGATGACCGTGAGCAAAACGATGCGGCGAAGCAGGAAAAAACAATAGATATTGCTCGTAGAATGGTTGAAGACAAGCATGCTGAGTCCTACCAAAGAAGGCAAATTCGCATCTTAGAGCTTTCCGATGCTGTGAAGCGAAAAATAAAAAGCCAGAAGGGTGGAGCCACCTGCTTGGGTATGCGTGAAGCATTAAACACGGGTGCCACGTATATATTCTTTATTAACGCGGTCGCCGCTTATCACGCCGGACAAGAAGGAATACTTTTGCAGGAACTTCTTTATGGAGCGGATATGGCGGTTGCTTCGCGTAAAATACACGGTGCTCTCAGTAAGCGTTCGGCTCTACGAGAGCTTAAAAGCGTTGTGTATAATTGGTATTTACACGTAATGTTGCCATGGACGCTGGGTTTTACGGATACCCAGGCAGGGTTTAAGGGCTTTACAAGGGAAAGCCTTTCCAAAATACTGCCCGTAAATGAAGCGGGAGTTTTTAATCCCGAGTTTGATTACGGGCTTTCGTTTGACACGGATTTAATTTCTCGTTACAGGATATTAAACAAATCTGTTGTGCAAGTTCCTGTGGCAAGAATAAACTTTCCGCGCAGGTTAAGCAGAGCAGATACGCCTATGAAAATTTTACGCATGATTTTAGGTATAGCAAAACAACGTTTAATATTCATAAATGATTTCAGGCGCAAAATGCACAAAGAAGAGGATAGCGGCTCTAGATTAATGGAAAATAAAGATACAGCGTCTTCATCGCCTCTATCGTCGAGTGGCTTTAACCATGAAGGTATGTATAGTTACAGGATGTTGCCCGGGGAAAATGCAATACGTATCGAAGGGCTTTCGCTGCATCAGGGAGAGCGTACGGTAATGATTATTAGAAAGACTCAAACGAATTATAATTATATAGCCCAATATGTGCCCCTTGGCCTTACCCCGGCTATACATGGTACGATAGGGTATTCTGCTCTGCATGCCGATATTTCAGGTATATCTACCATGGAGCATCTTGGCTCAGCTATTAAGGCAACAGGTTTGCGCGGAGTTGACATACGGCTTTACGGAACAGGGTGCCCGATCCTTGACGGCAGTTCTTTAGGCTGGATTAAAATGTTTGAAGAAGCCGGATGGATCCAAGAAGAGAACTTGCATACAACTTCGTATCGCATACAATATCCAGTTGTTCTGTTACGCAGGCAAAGCAAATTAGGAGTAATTGTAAGGGCATTGAAAAAATTATATCATTCAGGAAAAGTCGTAAAGTTTTTTAGCGACGTCGCTACGTCACTATTTCCGCGTGAAGGATACGATATTTCTCCTATAAAAAACATCATTCTTCCGTTAGAAGAAAACCAAAGCCATGGTCATTATATTGCCATTTCAACATTGCCTTACATACCGCAAGATTCAATGGTTGCCGAGTTTACATATGATTCATTCGATTCTTATAAAAGAGATCTTGCGCCAGCTAGAACATTTTTACCTCTACCTCTTTGGGAAAAACAGGGTGAGGGCGTATTTATGGGGGCTTTGCCCGGAAAAAATATACTAACTTTGGCATCTCATAATAGGAATAGACATAATTGTTGGAGTTCGCAACTTATCTGGCCTAACGAGCCTGCGCGGCATAAGATTATGGATTTAATAGGCGACATATACCTTACCGAAGCTGAGATGGGCGAGCGTATCGATGCAAAAGGCTTTTTTGTTTGTATAGGAAATGGGCACAGGGATAACATTGAGGCTGGCTCGGTGATGAAAAAATCCATAGAGCTTGCAAAAGAAGGCATAGGCAGGCCTCTTATGGCTAACATCACAAATGATGGCCACCTTGAATATGAAGAATACGATCCTATTTTTGTTTTAAAAGAGTTAAAAAAGCTACACAAGAAAGGCTATATATCTCTGGAAGTTTATCAGAAAATAGCGCAAAGAATATCTGCAATACCGCAAATGGCACCAGCTTATAATTTAATGCGGTCCGTTAAGCATGTAATTTCTCCAGTCATAATGGTTACGGCAAAATTGGTACATACACTGAACAAGATTTTTGGCATAGCAACGAGGATAAACAATAGCCGTGCCAGAAATTTAGAACAGGCCATAATACGCTTAGGGGCTGACGAGTTAATTTTTGCTGATAGTTCCTATGTTGGAGGAATTTCTTCTTTTCGGTCTGACGGCAAGGTCTATTTAAGTGATTGGCTCCTGGAAGATACGGATTACCAAAGGTATCGTTTTACTAAAGGAGCAATTGCCGCATTTATTGCCGGCTGTAATTATCTACTAAAAGAGGCTTTAATAAAAATCACTGTTTTTATGTATCTTAAGCCTCTTCTTAAGCATTCCGCCACAAAGAGCAGCTTGGAAGGGTCAACTTTAATTACAACTGAGCAAAATCCATCTGAGGCGCTTGCTCGTATTGAAAAGAGAACAAAAAATTTCATGGAAAGATACAATCATGATTCCTGGAGAAAAGAATTATCCGCACTCATAAACGATACAATCAATTGGCAGGAAGTGTGTAAGATTATAACAGTGTTGTCTGAGAGAGAACTTATCGAGGAAGCAGTACGTAGGGGTGTGCTGAGTTATGCCGATTATGAAAGCGTGTTAGCAAAAGCTTGCTCCTTGGGGTTTGAGAAGATTACGAGCGCGGAAGAACGTCAGATGCTAGGCAGCGCAATAAAAAATATAGGCGTTTCTTCGCCGCTTGCTCCGGAAGCAGATAAGACCTTACAGTCATATACAAATATAGCAACTTTGAAAGAGCCTCTTTTTGTTTCGGTATTATTTGGAATGTATAAAGAACAAAAGAGGATTTTACCAGTTCAGGAAGGAGGTTTAGATTTCCTGCGCCTTAAAATAGAACAGCTTGAAGACCTTGCCAAAATAAACAAAAATTTTAAGTGGGAACTGGTTATGGTGAATGACGGAGATGATAAACAATATGATGCAACCAGCAGAAACCAAACTTCTTTGGAGGTAGCACTTAAAATTTTAACGCAAGAATATCCTCAGTATCTTAAAGGTGATAATACCGGCAATGTTCGTTTATTTATGTTGCCTCAGAGTATGCGCGAAAAAATCGGCAGCCGCAAAGGTGGAGCAATAATGTATGGTATTTGGCAGAGATTACAGCAAGCACGGCAATATGGCGACAGGCCTGATGTTTTTGTCATTACCGACGCCGACATCACTGTTCCTTTGAGTTTTATAGGATTGGGTATTCCAAGGGTTTTAGCGGGCGATGTCGGCATGATTATAGGCTCGGCCCAGAAAGATACTTCTGATATAAGAAGAGAAAGTGGATTTTCGCAAAAGTTATATCAACTCTACAACCGCATTGTGCAGCTTAGGTTGAAGGAACTAAGAGGTATTACTGACACCCTTATGGGATTTAAGGTTGCGCGTGCGGGAATTCTTGAAGAGATTTTACCTTTTCCCATGGATTGCTCTTCTTTAACTCATCCTCAGCTTGATGCAACCTTTGTGCCGCGCATGGCATTTGACGAAGATATGTTATGCCGTATACGTATTGCGGGCCATCGCGTTGAAGAAGTCGCGGTTACTTGGGTTAAATGTAAAGATGAAGCTTTTCGTTTGTGGGATAGAGCAAGAGCTTTTATTGATATCCTATGGAACGTACCACGCGACGTTAAATTTTGGCGCAACAAATACATTTCCGAAGTAGAATCCTGGTTAGCCAATACTAATAGTTATCAACGTTGGCATCTGGTTAAGGAGAAAGTAGGGCCAGCCATAAACAGCGATAAGGCAGCTACCTTTTTATGGTTTTTGGTGGGCAAATTGGTATATCAACGCAGAGCTATAAAGAGATACCTTAAGCGTGATACTCAAGATGCACATGGACATATAACCAGACAAGAACGCGTCAGTTTGATTGGGCACGCACTTTCACTTTTCTTACGTAACTCTTCAGGCGATAACGGATACGATATAAAGAGGTTAGAGTGGCTTCGTTCGGTAAGGCAAGAAAGAAGTAATGAGTTATTGCCAGAGGCAAAACTTATTATAGATTCGTACCTTAAGACTTGCGAAATAAGGGCTAACTGTCGAACAATTTCTTCTCCGGCTGTTTCCTTGCCAGAGAGTTGTTTATCCGCCCGTAAAATAAAAGTCGCGATGATAAGCCATCTGTTTAGCGCAGGAAGAAAAGTGCTTACGGATAGATTAGCGCAGATGAAAGATCTAGTTTGTTTAAACCCAGACATAGAATGGATTTTTTACTGGGTTACTCAAAAAGACGCAAACAAAGCAAGGGGGTTTATCGGTTCCTTTAACGAAGCGCAACTTGTTTTAAGGGCTGCAGACGAAGATCTTAGAGGACAGGTGCGTTTTGTAGATGTGCCACACGAAGAATTGGCACTTATCCAAAGCGTTAAAGGCGGAAGCGTAGTCATAGGGATGGCAGAAAGCATCGGGCCTAAAGTATGCGCAGAGCAAAAACCGGATTATGTTCTTTATAGTGATATGAGTGTTGTTCCGCATCTTTCACAGGCAGGAGCAATACTTAAAAGTTTAATAGATAACGACAATACCATAGCTATTGGTAGTAGAAGATTAGCGCAGTCTGTCGGCAGGCGCACATGGTTTCGCCGGCTATTTAGCTATATTCTTAACAAATGGGTTTGGAGGTACCATAAAGCTTTACGTTCAATTAACGATTCCCAAGCAGGGCTTAAAGGTTTTACGCGTGCGCAGCTTGAGAAGATATTACCGGTAAAAATCAATCAGGATGGTGAACGCCACTACGACCTTAATTTTGATTACGGGCTTTCTTTTGAAGTCGCGTTAATGGCACGTGCTGTACGCGCGGGATACACCATTACAGAAATTCCCTTGGTTGATACTTTTGAAATGAGTCCGCGTTTCGAAGAGCACCTATTAGTGCACCGCTACGGTATTAAAATGAAAAACGCAATTGCCGTACAAGCAAAAGCAGTTGAACCATTTGATGGCGTATGGCAATTTTTAGGACAGGGTGGGGAATGCCAGGTTTTTAGCCACCCCTCATTGGAAGTTGTCCTTTCCGTCCCCAGGCACACCAATTCTTTTATACATGCCTTTTTGACTTCTGGTGGCGATATTGCCAAAAGCACAGGCAAAAGTATGGCGATGAAAATCGCAAGCCTTTGCTTGAAGATCAAACTGATGCGCGAATTTTTCTATTGGTATTTACATCACGCTATGCCTAAAGACCGTGCACGAGAAAAGAAACGTCTTAATAGAATTAAGGATACCCTTGGTGGTTTTGTCGTTCCTTTTAAAGTAGTTGAACGCCCGCAATTCGATGCCGTTTATTCATGTGGACATTCTTTGCGCCAGGCTTTTAAACACGCAGTCTTAATGATTACTTTTCCTTTACGCTGGAGCATCGGCAAATGTTTAAAGTTTACCGCAAGAAAGATCCTAGAGTCAGAAACTTCACTTTCGCCGCAGCGCTTTGCTGCTTTCAGCGCATTTTTACAGGCACCTATTATCATAATTGTCGACTTAGGAAGATTTTTATTAAACAATATTACATTGCCGATAGCGCGATGGTTTGCCCTAAGAGAACCTTTTAGGGGGCTCATACTTTTTATAAAAGATTTTATTAAATTTAATAAGCCGGGAACAATTTTAACCATAGTGGTAAAAGTAGCCAAAAGATTAAATAAAGTATTTTCGGGTATTTTTCATTTTACGATGTCAAGAACCCAGCTTGTATTTGACCATGTACCATTTGTTTCAGTAGCAGCTAAAAGAATTGATATTGCTACGAGGCCTTTATGGAAGTTAGCTTTTGCAGCCACTGATGTTTTGGGCAACCTGTCGCGATGCCTGTTGCCTTTACGCCTTACATCAGAGTATGCTATCTTCAAGAAAAAGCTCGTATCTTTCGGAGATGTCCTATTGCGATTGGACAGAGATACCATGAGCAGGGTAGAGAGCTTAAAAGAAGCAAAACACATGGTTGACCGCTTTATAGAGTTTGAAAAAGAACTTTGGACACGGAGAGCATTTGATCACGAGTCGCATCTTTTAGGCGATATAGGCATGAGCGGGGAAGGAAAATTATATATTAGCGACTTGGGCGTCATCACCTTTGAACTAAGAGAAGCAATATCTAAGCTGCGTCCGGAGAATGAAGGCCTTGACTTTATGACTCAAGAGGTATTGCGTAGCGCGATGTCAGCTGAATTATATGATTATTATATAAAGAGGGTAAAAGAAGAAGTAACGGAAGAAAATATACTACGGCTATGGGGAGCTAAAACATATCTTTGCGAAGCTGTTCCTGACCCGACAGGTATTCCGGAAAATTCTTTTGTTGCAACGCCTCAGGAAATTTTCGCCGCAGGTGCGTTTAAAAAAATTGCCTCGGCTTCATCTCCTTTAAACGCGCGTGCTCCAGAATATCTTGATACTACAACCAAAAAAGAAACTATAAATATAAAGGTGCTTCTTCGCGCGCTGCGCCGCGGCGGTTGGCAGGAAAGAAAAAATGCGCGCCTAGTTGTTGAGACTGCCGCGAATATCCTCAGCGGTTCCATGTATGTAAAAGAAAGAATTCTGCTTAATCAAAAAATAGATTGGCGAGAAGCTTTCAGCTCTATACCAGAGGCAACTTCACATAAAGAATTTTTAAAGTTATATTTTAATCCGGATTTAATTGCAGGCACAGAGGTAGAATTTATTTTACTGAATAATATTTTAGACGGGTATATTGCTCGTGGTTTGATTGATGAGTGCCTAAAGGAATCCGCATTAACACTTTACGGTTACGTGAGACCTGGCATTCAAATTGGCGCACGCAACGCCATATATAATGAAACAATTCCATTCTTTGAATTCAGGCGCGGTAAAGAAGAAACAATGCCACAGGGCTTACAGATAGCTGTAGTTAACCGAGGCAGAGGCAGGCGCCAAGGACTTTTAACCATACAGGCCGGAACAAAGGGCGATATCTTGTTACTTGGTAAGCATTTAAAAGAATGGTCAGCGCGTTCTTCGCAGCGCATTGTAATGACGGTTAAGGATGAGCAAAGAAGGCCGGTTTTATTCTCACCCGCAGACATCATTTATCTTGCTCCGCTTGAAGAAGAAAGACAGCATTTAGAAAATGCGTTGGTATCGGATGCAGCAGTAGTATTTTTTAGCCCGCAGGATAAGAGGTTAAACGAAGATTTATCAAGGCCTTTTGCCGAGGAAGTAGCAGAGCTTTTATTTGAAGCCTTGCTCAAAATACCATTTGTGGGTAATGTTTTGGTACATAAATTAATCGTGCCTTATTTACGCAATCAGGAACGCCGCGCGCTCATAGAAGCGCATGGCGGATATGATTTTCCGGCAACATGGGCCGTGCGCAGAGATGTTGTTACGCAAGCAATGCAGATATTTAATTGGTGGGGCACCAGAAGCGGCGGAAGCTGGTGGATAGCCTTAAGGCTTCCTTTACGCGTAAGAGAAACCTTTTGGCGCAGTATGGGCAGATTCCTTGGTAAAGAGGATGCGGATTGGCTAAGACAAAGAGAACTGGTTCGAGATTTCGTTACTAGCTGCGGCGGAGCGCAAGCACGCACAATAGTACATCCCTGGATGGATTGTAACACGCCTCTTGATATATTTAATATCTATCGCAGTATCGTTAACAAGGCAGATTTATCTTGGTGTAGGCGTCTGCGCCAGACTTTTGAGATAGAAGAGAATGCCGACGTGATTGATTCTGTGGTTACGCTCGATCAAATTAAACCTCGGGCAAACTTTTTTATCAACGCTTCCCGAATAGCTATTGCCCAAGGAGTTAATCTTATTTTAGGTAACAATGTTGTTATTGATAACAGTACATTGGTTATTGAAGGTAACCCCGGAGAAACGGTATTTATTCCCGACGGGACCGTCATTGCATATTCCACGATACGAGGAACTGTGCAAGAATTTAACGGCGCAGGCAGAGAAAATTTCTTGCACGGTTTTTATTCTGATAGCGGATTTAGTTTTATAGGCGACAGCCAGCTTTTCGTAAGTTTAGTACGTAGCGGTAGCTATCAGCCCGAGGCATTTTCACAAGAGTATGAGTTTACGGAAAGCGATAATATTGGCTTGCCTCTTGTCGCAGAAATAGACCGGGAAAATACTGACGCGCTACTTAAACGGCAATATACAGCAGAGCCCCTGAGAAACAAATCACCCCCTGGAGTACAAAACGAAACAATGAAAGCCCAGCAATCAAAAGATACGCGTAAAGAGCCACGTGAACCTAAAATAAAAATATATGAACCATCCGCTTTACCAGAGAACTTTGTTTTTGTAACCGGAGCAACCGGTTTCATCGGCTCGCATTTGTGTGAAACTTTGGCTAAAGGAGGCATGGCCGTTGCTTACGCTGTTCGTCCGAACTCAACTAACCTCTCCAACCTGCCGCAACTCGACAATATTTATGCTGTAGAAATAGACCTCAATAATCCCGATTACCGCACGCTTCGTGCGGTAATTGAAAAATCAAGCTGCGTTTATCATTTGGCCGCCTTAGGTAACCAAGCATTAACTATGGATTTTCCTGCTGAAGCATATGCTACAAACGCTTTATCTACCGCAATCATCGCCGCGTTATGTGCAGAGTTCAACAAACGGTTAATATTTAGCTCAACTTTTGTAGTTTATGATTTTAGTGGCCGCAAAGAAGGACAAAAAGTTGATGAAGCCTTGCAACTTCCTGCTTCTTGCTACCCTAGGCAAATAAACTGGTTAGATGAAGCAGAGAAGGCTTTTGGTAATTACGTTGATGAGTTAATTGCAAAAGAAGGCAAGATGGAGCAGCCACCGCTTGAATTTGTAGGTAGGCATTTATTGATTAATTCTTTACCACCCGCGCCTGACAAGCGCATGCTCGGTGCCAACTATCCCCTAAGTAAACTTTTAGCTGAACGTTTAGTGCTGCGCTATAAAGCTATAAGCGCCGACAAGACAGCTTTAGTGGTGCGTCTAAATAATATTTATGGCCCGCGTCAACCTCAAGAAACAATGGTTCCTCTCTTCATCCGTGGTTTATTTGCATTGCGCGGTGATTCAAAATTTTTTGTCTGGCCTACCCGTAGAAATCTTTTATACGTAGATGAGCTGGTGAGTATTTTAAGAGTTCTCGAGAAAAAAGAAATACTCGAAAGCGAACGCATCATCAACGTTGCACATGATACCGATATCTCTACTGTTGGACTGGCAAATACGATAGCGCAGTTATTGGGAATACAGCCAGTGGTAGTCGCAGATAAACGCAGAAGACCCATGCCCGCATATAAATTAGACAACGCCCGCATGAAGCGCCTTTCCGGCATAGAAACGTTTCTGCCGTTAGAGGAGGGCCTGCGCGCGACAATTGAACATTATGTTTCTGAATACGTTGCAGGCTGTACGCCCGAACATCTCTTTGAAGTTCTGCGGGATGAATTTGGCGCAGTTCCTGTGACAGTATACCAAATTGTGAACAGAAAACGATATTCTGATGCGGCGGTTTTACGAGCGCTAAGAATATTGGATGAAAAAGGTCTGATTATTTACGGAGTTGACGGAAAGGTTAATACTTATACCATTGCTAATAAGAGCAGTTCGTCTTCCATAATAAGTGATTTCTTGGATGACCAGGGCAATATTATGGCCGGACTGTTCAAATATCGAGAAGCCGCTCAAATGATTACGCAGGCGCGAAGAATTTTAACCAGAGAGACGCAAGACCCAAGACTTTTAGCCAGTGCGATGCTGGTACTGACAATAGATTATGTTTCCGACGGTGTCAGTTGTTTTAACCAGCTTTTTACCACCCGACAAAATTTGATAGAGGATTATCTAGGCTTATCGGGAAACGAACCCTTTAGCGGTTTTGAAGCACTTTTATCAAGAGCGATTGAACTTTCACGCGTATATAGGGCAGCATCGGGATTTGCGGACGAATTGATCGGGAGGGAACCTCAAGGCGTATTGCAGTTATCAAGCGTATATGCGCGAGATATCGCGAATATTTTAAGAGAATTTCTTGGATTGTCCCGTGAAAAATCATTTGTTGAGTTGGCGCAAAGGCTCGTCTGCCAAAGAGGCAGGCTTACTTTTAGTTCATTTCTTAGTGAAACGATTGGTGTTGGAATACGAAACACTGACGATTATTTGCATCAGCTTGGAATATTTTTTAATTTGTTGCGCGAACTTCAGGGTGAAAGTTCCAGCCCCCTGTTTCCAGCAAGGCCGTCTCTGGGCTCCAGCCCCCCAATGGCAAATGGCAAAGGGCGAATGGCTGATAGCAATTCAAAGACGTCGCTGCAACGCGGCTCCAGCCCCGGAAGTATCCGGGACGTCGCAAATAGCTCCAGCCCTGTGCCGGGAAAGCTTATGATTCCTGATGTTCGCCTGACTAATATTGAGATAAGCAAGTATTTTGGGCCGGCGGTTCTTGAACAATCCAGGGCAACAGGCCAAACGTTTTTTATCCAAAGGCTGAACCCTCTTTTTGACAACAGATTTATTGAAGATTGGCACCAAGAATTTGATAGAGATACTGCTTGGCAAATACGCTGGCAGCAAAAATTGAGAGGGGCGATAAAGTTGCCTTTATTTCCTCTTCTTCCTGTGAATTCATTCGGCCTCATTTCAGAAATGCAAAGACAAGAAACGCTCCAGGGGTATATGGGCGTTTCAGTTTTTGGCGTGGGAGATAACCCTGATACGGGTGAGTTTATCTATAGAGTACGCATACCGCAAATGGAACTTTATTATCGTAACGTCAGTGCCTTGAAGCAATTACCTCACGTTGCAGACCTTCTCTTTGATTACCTGATTAAAACCATAAAAGAATCTGGCGCAATCCGTGGAGGAATAGATATTAGGGGAGAAGGAGAAAGTAATCCCGGGTATAATGCATTTACGAAACGTAGAGGGGCAGAGGAGTTTAGCTACGGTTTAGGATGGCCGCAACAAAAAGTTGAAGAAATTTATACCGCGTGCCGGTTAAACCTGTTTTTTAATCAGCAAAACCGTGTTGATGAAATTGCAGCTACCTTAGGTAAGGAAAAAGAATATAAGGGGGCCAACCCCGCCAGTTCCCCGGCAGACAGAGCGCAGAGCGCAAAGCGCAAAGCGCAAAGCGAACAGAACGAAAGTCAACGCTATGCGCTATGCCCCATGCGCTATGCGATTATTC
>JAQTOI010000057.1:10171-14242 GCA_028713415.1 Candidatus Omnitrophota bacterium | reverse complement strand
TTTTTTTTACCCCCCCCCCCCCCCCAACTTTGATATGCCCTCGCATAAGGATGCCCATACCTTGCCTTATTGGAAGGCAAGTGCGCCGCCTCTGTGGCGAGTGTGCGCCACTTCTGGGGCGGATTGGCAAGTATGCCGCTTCTGCGGAAAATACGGCACGGTAAAAAATTCCCGATATACAGGTGGAAAAAGGAAAAATTGAAGAATTATTGATTTTTGGAGGGGTGCAATCGAATCATTTTTGAAAAATTTTGGGGTCCCTCTATAAAAAGGTTAGAACCTATTTTAAGGGGAATCCTTAAAATCTCACCAATTGAATACTATAAAAGACAGGGCTAATCAAGGAAATTGAATGTGGCTCTCCGCACTTCCTTGCTTCTACCCGTAATTTTGCTATAATACATAAAAATAGGGGGTGAACATATATGGAAACGTCTAGAGAGAAAATATTGAAAGAGAGTGAACTAAGTAAGAATTACCAAGCGGCGAGAAATATATTAAAAAACAAGGAAAAACTACTGAATGCTGTAATGGATTCGATGGGCGATGGACTCAGCATTCAGGATTTAGATATGCGGATAATCTATCAAAATAAGTTTATGGTTGATAACTTTGGGGCGCATATCGGGGAATATTGTTATAACATTTATGAACGAAGGGATAAAATATGCGAAGGTTGCCCGGTGGTAAAAGCATATCGGTCTGGAGAGACTAATATGGCCTTGCGAATCGGCATTACTAAAGATGGCGCCTCCTTTAGATTTGAAAATATCGCTTCGGTCTTGAGGGATGAACAAGGAAAAATTGTTGCCGGAATGGAATTGTGCCGAATTGTTGAGAAACGAGAAGCGGTTTTTGATGATTTAAAAAAGAAGAAGAATGAATTGGAAAGCTTTAACAAATTGATGGTAGACAGAGAACTTAAGATGATAGAGTTAAAAAAGAGGATAGAAAACCTAGAAAAGCGATTAGAACAAAAACCATAATAGAATAATAAAGGGCAAGCCTTTATTATTCCTACGCTTACCCCTACAAAATCCTGCTAAATTCCCAAAAAGAAAAACTGGGGTCCTTCATCGTTAAACCGAGGGAGAAACCCCTCTAACCCTCAACCAATACTTAATGTATTAATTACCTTCTATTTTTTCCATTGATTGTTTACAACAAACAAGCTCTCCGCCACCTACTTTTGTTACCGTAACCTCGTTACCACAAACATTACATCTATATTTTTCTCCTACTTTCTCAACTGTCATTCCGAACCTCCTAGTTTATGTTTTTCTGCTACTCATAAACCGGTTATATTTTTGCACCGGCCGCCTTAAAATTTAAGGGAATTACTTCGCTCTGTCAGCCGCGCTTATCTTAACGCCTGTTTCTCTTTTTATCTTTTCGCAATAATAGACATCTTCGGCGCTTCCGTAATAATCTGAAAGTTATGCGGAAGTTCTTACCTTATTCACCGAGCGCTTGCTCAAGATCCATTGCATGCTCTTGTTCCATAGCTAGGATATTCCGAAGTTGCTGAGCTAAATGATAGAGATTTAGTTCCTCGGCCTGCTTTACCCTTGCTATATACCTGTTTATGGCATCATTCTCACCAGCTAAATCCTGCTGCAGCATTTCCTTATTGTCTTTTGAGGCTTTTGGTAACGGCATCTCAACTGTAGGGAATCCCTTAAGATAATCTATCTGGGCGGCTAGAATAGTTGCATGCGCCAGTTCCTGCTGGGCATGTATAATGAGCTCTTTTTGGATATTCTGATACATGGCTCCCTTTAGCACCCCCTGATGCTGGGTATACTGCACACAAGCAGTGTACTCCAGGCCAAGGTCCTTATTTAACAATTCTATAAGCTTTTCTTTTGTAACGCTCGCCATAATAGCCTCCTTTTATTTTTTTACCATTTCCAAACCTGAAACCACGGCCTTATGTATCTCGTGTCCCTCTCATGTTTCATGAAGAGAAACCTTTCCACGCTTAGGGTACTTTACTATATCATAATTTTTGGGGTTTTTAAAAAATAGAGCTATCCTTTATTATGCTCTGAATTCTCTGAAAGAAGAGCCAGGAATTCATAAACCTTCATATTTTGACCTCCGCAGGTTTTTTCCTTCCGCTAACCGCAATGACTTGGGATATTATTTGACCCTCATCTAACGCGCTTAATTTTATCGCGTGATGCTCTTTAAGTCTATCCTGCTCTAAATTAAGAAGTCTGGCTCCTCCTCCCCCGGTTATAATGATGCGGTAACCGTCAAGCTTATATTTAAGAAACGCGTGTATATGGCCGCAGAAAACACAGATGATTCTCTTCTTAAATTTATGCAGCGCTTTTTTTATTTTTTTCCACTCTCTGTATTTAATATGGGAACCGTCAAATTTTGAAGGCGGCGGGATATGAAAGAGGATAAAAAACCTTTTTTTTCTGTGTTTGTTTAAAACCCTATTCAGTAAATCGACATCACTTTGCTTAAATTTTCTTTTTGAGTTATCAAGGCAGATAAAGCCAAATCTATCCAGAATGATCGCATAGCTGGACCTCCCGCAAAATTTAGAGTACATGGGAAGATCGTGGTTGCCGGCCAGCGTAAATATGGGGGCAGTAGCTACCTTTCTGCAGAGTTGAAATAACTTCCTGAATTCGCTCTTTTTTCCGCGATAAACTAAATCCCCGAGAATAATAAAAAAATCCGTTTTAATCTTTAAGATCTTCTTAAATGCATGGACATTTATCATCTCCGGAGGCCTGCATCCGTTGTCGCCTAACACAACCACGCTGTGGACACCTCTTAAACATAACTCTCTATTATCCACATTCTGAAATCCTGGCTTAAAATTTTTTATACTATTTATCATCAATATGAAATTTATGAAGTATTCTATGTATAATCGGAGAAAAAAAGATTCCCATCACGGCGATAAATACCAGTCCGCTGAAAAGAGCGTATAGTGAGGCAAAGACTTTTGCGCCTATAGTAGTAAGTAGATTTACCGGTCCCATGCCACCCAAAATCATAGACGCATTAAGAAGTGAATCAACCCAATTCAAACCGGCTATCCAATGATATCCGGCAATACCAATGAACAAAGCGAATAGAATCAATAGAATGGCAATTCCGGCAGATACAACTAATCTTCTTATGAAGACTGAAACTGGAGCTAACTTTTGGTGTTTCCGCTCAAACATATCTTAAGTCTCCCCACATAAATAAAGAGTTGAACACTGTCTGGTTCGTTATACCGGACATCGTCTCAATGCAATGTATTTCTTGCAACCCACGCCGCAAACGCCTGCATAAACTTTGTGATAAATTCTCTGGTTGAATCGTTAGCAAGATTACCTTTTTCGTCAAATAAATTCGCGGCATTCCCGATATAAGCTTCCGGCTGTGACATAATGGGAACATTGAGAAACACCAACGATTGGCGCAAATGATGGTTTGCGCCGAATCCTCCCAGAGCGCCAGGTGAAACGCTCATTACAGCTCCCGGTTTTCCATCCCAAGCGCTTTGTCCATAGGGGCGCGACCCAACATCAATAGCGTTCTTGAGGACGGCGGGAACGGAACGATTATATTCTGGCGTAACAAATAAAACCCCGTCGAACTTCTTTAAAGATTCCCGGAATTGCGTATATGCAACCGGTGGCTTGTCATCGAAGTCCTGATTGTATATAGGTAACTCTCCAATCTCGACAATCTCTAACTTTAAAGACTCAGGCGAAACCTTTATGAGGGCCTTCGCCATTTTGCGGCTAAATGATTCTTTACGAAGGCTTCCTACGAAAACAGCGATCTTTTTCTGTGCCATAGCATTTCCTCCCCTATTGTCTTTCTAATTTCCTATTTTTATTATATTTCAAAAAATGGAGTCCCTCCCGTATGAGCCGAGAGAAGGCCTCTCTTAAGAACTGGCACAACGTATCGGGCGAATCAGCTTTATTTTCCTTTTTTATCTAAAATTTCTTTACATTTTAAACATACTATTAATCTTTTTCTTTTTTCATTTACAATCGTAAATATTGTAACTAAATAATTATGTGCTAATTTCTGCCCACATCTCATACA
>JAQTOI010000057.1:0-10071 GCA_028713415.1 Candidatus Omnitrophota bacterium | reverse complement strand
ATTAAACATCCTAAAACTTTACCTTATAATGTGTTATTATACCATATAATCATAGGTTTTTAACGAACCTCAGTAAAGCTCCATAATTAATGCTATGAGTCTTTTTTTTAATGAATACTGGGACATAAGAAAGCCCTGATTGAGTTTTATCAATCAGGGCTTACACCTCTCTAATCTGTAATCTAAGCCTTGTCACTTATCGTAAGGGTGCACCCCATTGAGTTATCTCTTTTAATAAGGCTTTTTTTAGATTCTTGCAAGATATAATAGGTATGATATAATTCATTAAATTTTTTTAATGAAAGAAAGGTGCCTAAAAATGTCGGAACGCCGCGTAGTGATTACTGGTTTGGGAATAGTAGCGCCCAATACTGTGGGAAAAGAAAATTTTTGGGCTGCATTAATCGAAGGTAAATCCGGAATCAGAAGGATTACCCGCTTTGACCCTACCCCATTTCCTACCAAAATTGCCGGAGAAGTTGATTTGGATATCTCTCAATTTATTGAGCACAAAAAGGCCCGGAGAATGGACCGCACCACGCATCTGGCCATGGCGGCAGCAAAACTTGCCTTTACAGATTCTCGGTTAGACCTTGCTTCGTGCAACACGGAAAGAATCGGCGTGATTCTTGCAACTACTATGGCTGGCAAAGGTTTTACCTTGGAAGAATATGAAAATGCTTACCGCACCAAAGGCCCGATGAAAATTAATACCTTTACTGCCATTGCTTCCTTTCCGGATGCCGCGGCAAGCTGCATCTCCCTTGAATTCGGTTTACAAGGGCCGAGCTTTTCTTTATCTACTGCATGCTCATCTTCTTCGGATGCGCTTAGCTCTGCCCGGGATTTGATTCAAAAGGATACCGTAGATTCAGTTATTGTGGGCGGCAGCGATGCTCCGCTTTTTGCTCCGGTATTTAGTTCCTTTTGTGTTTTAAGGGCTCTATCCAAAAGAAATGATACGCCCCAAGCGGCATCACGCCCTTTTGACCGGTTAAGAGACGGTTTTGTTTTGAGCGAAGGCGCCGGTGTATTAATTTTAGAAGAATTAGAGTTTGCCTTAAAAAGAGGGGCGCATATTTATGGAGAGATACTTGGCGTAAGCTCTACCTGCGATGCATACCATATTACCAGCCCTGACCCGCAGGGACAACAGGCAGAAAGGGCTTTACGTTTGGCTATTTCTGATGCCAGGATCAAACCGCAAGATATTGATTATATCAATGCTCACGGCACCTCAACCCCGCTGAACGATAAAATCGAAACTATGGTCATTAAAAGGGTATTCGGCGAGAGAGCCAAAGAGATTCCGGTTTCTTCCACAAAGTCAATGATTGGACATACTATTGCCGCTGCAGGAGCATTAGAAATTTGTGCTGCCATGCTTGCGCTGGAAAAAGGTATTATTCATCCGACAATTAATCAAGAGGTCCCTGACCCTGACTGCGACTTAAACTACGTTCCCAATAAAGCCATCACCACTCATCCAAAGATAATCCTAAAGAACTCTTTTGGTTTTGGCGGTAAAAATGCGGCATTAGTAATCGGGAAAATATAAATGGTATGAAGCTTCAGAAGAATCGATCGTACTTTGGTATAATGGGCTATTTACCCTCTGCCACAAGTCCGGGCGGGGCCTTGTGCCACTTATACCCCTCTATCGCGTCGTCATATCCGCGTTTAAAGAGCCTCTGCATTTCCTGCGTATCAAGCATCTCTTTTTGATTAGGCTTAAAATCTTCCGGAATATAGGCTAAATTATAATCCCATTCTTTTTCTTTCGCGTATGCGTAAACCCTGTAAGTGTCCCCGATCATTTTTGCCGCTCCATTGAGCTCAATCAGACGTGAGGTCATCGCCACCATATTGTCTTCTACCTGTTTGGAGTGCGGTGACATATAACACAGGTTCAGGACATAAAGCCGGGTTTTGAATCCTCCGGGATTGATACCGGAGGCCTGCCCCATAGATTCCACGCCTTCCATTAACTGGTAAATATAAAAAAGCCCGCTGACAACCCCCCCATCAACGTGCATCTCATCGAAACGGCTGCCGCCGGCTTCAACTTGAAAATAGACCGGAGAAACCATAACCGGAAAGGAGCATGAGGCCAGAATTATTTTGCGAAACATTTTCAGCGACTCAGGGCCTCCTTTGGATGCAAGCGCTCCCATGTCCCATATGACAAACCCCTGGGCGTCAAAATCCGTGGTTCCCACATAAAGCCGGCGCCCCTTCCTATGCTCTTCTGTAATCTTAGCCATTAAATCCTCATCCACGATATCATTGATTTTTTTGGCTAACGGGGCTGAGCTAGCCACGGAATCGCCGAATATAACGCTAAACACGCTCCTCTTTTTCAGAACATCTTTGCTCGATATCGAGGTAAACAGTTCCGCAATCCGGTCTTCATAGTCTTTTCCCGCAAACGTGGCAATAGCGATAATCGAACCGCTCGAGTAGCCTGTAACTATTTTAAATACCGGGCGCGTTCCTTCCTTTAACCACCCTTTCAATAACCCTATACCGTAAGCGCTGTTCGATACACCACCTCCGATAAGGAGCGCGGGATAAACCTTTATACCGTCAACGAGATAGTCTGATTTACCTTCCTCTTTAAAGGAATCTACCAGGCTTTGGCGCATCATAGAATAAGAATCGGGCTTACCTGCATAGTAACGTATATCCGGCATACCGGCAACGACGGCCGTCCCGACAAGATTTTCCGGTACAGCATGCCGTAGGTGGGCGCATCCTGATGATAATGAAAGACAGGTTATTATTATAAGTAAATGATATAACGTCTTTTGTTTCATATTGTCATCCTTAGTGTCGGGGAACGCCTTTTAAAGAGAGTCCCCTAACTTCTTTTAGCTATATATTCTTGCCAATTAAAAAATAAAACGCCATACCGACACAACAGGAAAAATTCGCATAAAAGCAGAAATATAATTTGGGGCCCCTCTCGCATTAACCAAGAAGAAAACTTTCGCTATTTACAAATATATATTATAAGGTTAAATATATTAGCTATCAAGAAAATTCGGGATTCAGAGAGGTCTTTTTCCTCTCGTAATTTTGAGCACACTGGAGCCCAACGACGTCCTTGCCGCAGGCTGGAGCCCGATAGGATTACACCCCTTGCTGGGTCTTCCACGGACTGCGTCCGTGGAATTTTAGAAAAAGGGGTTAACCTTTTATCCAGCTAAATCCCGAGCAAGCGAACGTAGTGAGCGCGTCGAGGGAGTCCGTTTTTTCCGTTCATGTTTCTTTCACCAGTAGATGAACATTTCTACTTATGGCTAAGGATTACAAAACGCTACGGGAAGCTATGGTTTTTGTATCAGCGAGTATTATGTCAAAAAAATCATGCATCTTCTTAGCAACCACTGCGCGTTCTTGATCTGCAGTAATGACGTGATATGAATTATGCAATAGCACAATCTCTTTCTTTTCCGATTTTATCCGGTCATATATAAACTGAGAATTCTTTATACTAGTCATATCATCGTCTTCTGCCTGAATTAACTGAACAGGAACCTCTATGCCACCGATTTTTTTGCTTAGATATTTTACCAAAAGACGCAACTGACAAAACAAAGTTAGCGGAAAATAAGGGTAACCGTATTTTAAGGCACCCTGTATATCATTTATTTTTGCTTTGCTGTAATGCCTATCTACCATTTCCTGAATCTTTTGATTCTTTATTCCATAAGGAGGCGCCTCTTTAAAATAGAAGACATATTTAAGCGGCGTAAAATAACCAAGGGGTAAGAGGTATTTTGTCCAGGGCGTATTCCAGCCGTCATAGAATAAAGTCGGAGAAAGACAGCTGACGCCTGCTATTTCTTCTTTAAACTCATCCGCAAGCAGCAATGCAAGGAGCGCCCCCATTGAAAGCCCGGCCGCAAATACTATCCTGTGAGTGTCTCTTACTTGCATAAACGCATCCCTAACTGAACGATAAAACTCCTGCCATTTTGCATATTTTAGCACCTTTAACGGCCCGCCGTGTTTTGCCAGGCGCGGGCATAAAACAGTATAACCTGCCTTGTTCAAAGAATTAGCCAAAAAATGCATTTCATTAGGCGTACCTGTTAGGCCATGTATTAAAATAATCGCTGCGCCACTGGTGCCTTCTAAGTATATATTGTTGGGATGTAAAACAGAAGTATCTGCTTCTGGCACATTATTATCCCAAAAATCAAGATGGAATTTTACCGGCATATATTTATCTGTCTTCAAACACATAGCCAGAGGTTTATTCTCTGGCTATGTCCTCCCACATCTACGTATGGATGGGTTAAAGAATCAATGAGGAAAACCTTTTATATTTATAAAAATATATTATAAGGCTGAACAGAACGGTTATCAAGGAAATTTACGATTTAAAAAAGGGCATATCATTACTTATGTTTTTATTGCTCTTGAAAACCGGTTATATTTTTGCACCGCTGGGGACGTACGAAAGTGAACCTCCTCAGGCTACCTACCAGGCGCCCCTGCTGGGCAGCCTGTTGGACTAAAGGCCTGGGCTACTCTGGCTAGAAGCCAGAGTGCTGCGTATCGATTAAATCAATGGATTTTTAAGCTATGAGTGCTAAAATTAAAAAAAGCGTTTAACCCCTTCGCATCTGTCTACCGTGTAGTTCTTCGGTATTTTACGCCTAAGGCGGACCCGCCTAATAAAATATTAAAGGTGGCGGGCGGTAACGGCAAAGGTAACGCCCATTCGACTACGCTCAGGGCTAGTCCTGAGTGAAATCGAAGGACGTAGCCCGTATCGGTCAACGGCTAACGGTTACGTCTTAAAGAATGATATTTATTAAGCCGATGACCGTAGCCGATAGACGAAACGGGCATCGTAACCGTAGCCCCAAGACGTTACCGTTATTCTAAAGTTGTACACCGCAGGCAGGTAAGGGAATTCCTTAAGCCTCACCTGAAAAGTAGGCAAGGCCAAGAATGAATACACTCTCTTATAGAGGAAGTCGCCAAACGATATGAAATCTACTGATTTTTCCGCCAATGTAGCAACAGGTTTTCGCCCTGCGAAGCACTCCCGTTGGGTAATATGGGCAATCCAACTTTGGAACGCCATTGGTCTTGCCTGGCATAATCGCCTGCGCCTTGACTCACGCGATCTAGAAATCCTAGAAACAATCCCAAAAGATTCCGGCTTGATATTGGCAGCTAACCATTCTGACGAAATGGACCCTAGAATCTGCATCGAGCTTTCTCGAAGCTCTCATCGTCGATTCACCTACATGATTAATGCCGAAGCTTTTGAAGAATGGCACGGCCTCTACGGTTGGCTGCTGCAGCGTCTGGGAGATTTTTCGGTCGAAAGGAGCGGCAGCGACCAAACGGCAAGACGTTATGCGGTTGACGTTGTCAAAAAAGGGCATGACACCCTGGTCATGTTTCCTGAAGGAGAAATCTCTTATTTAAATGATCTGGTACAACCTTTTAAAACCGGAGCTGTCCATATAGGTTTACAGGCTATAACTGAAAACCGTAAAATAAATCCTTCCTGGACAGCATATCTTTTGCCGGTCGCCATAAAATATCATTACCGCAAACCGATAAGCCTGATTTTGAATAAAAGAATCCGCGCGCTTGAAAAACGCCTCTTGATACGCGCAAGTTCTTTGACCTTGCAGGAAAAAATCATCCGCATTATGGCAACAATTTTAAAGCGTCAAGAGCTCATCAGCCGCACTCAAGGGATTTCCGAACAACTGGCGCTTCTTGAGGAACAAATACGGGAGGCTCAAACTGCAATTCTTTCAAAGATCGAGACCAAATATCCACAGTTGCAGATCGGGCCCAAGACGCAGCTCATTGACCGCGCGCAGAAAATAATTTCTTTTCTGCGAGAACAGTTGCGCCGGAAAAAACTTTTTAGCTCCGAAACAAAAATACAGCTTCAAGAGGACATTAACGAGCTTAAGCAAACTATACAAATGGCAGCTTGGCAACCGCAATATATCGACCTGGCTCCTTCAGAGGAGCGGTTAGCCGAAACAGTTATGAAGCTTGAACGCGAAGTCTTCAAACTCAAAAAACCCCGTCCCCTCGGTAAACGCGATTGCCTGGTGCGCATCGGCCGCCCCCTTGACCTAGGCCCTTATGTTGAGCCATATCAAAAAAACCCCTCTACCCTATCCCACCAAATCACCGAAGAATTACGCAAAGATATTCAAATACTGATCATCTTTGGCCCCCGATTTCAGCCCATCGAAAAAATGAAATAAACTGATCTTTCTTATCTAGATTTCTCATTGACAATCTGCCTATCAAAACTTATCATATGATTTATGAAAAAAATATTTTTATCGATTCTCATTTGGACAGTGGGAGCCACACTTACCATTGCCTTATACTTCGCGATGCTATTATGCACTGTCCTTCTATATCCGTTTGACAAAAAACGCAGCATTACGCATATGCAGTGCTTCTGGTGGTCGGATGCATTAATCGCGCTTAACCCTTATTGGAAGCTTGAAATAAGCGGCCTAAATAATATTGATAAAAAACGCACCTATGTAATAATAGCCAATCACCAGAGCCTGGCCGATATTGTGCTCGCCTATAAGATAAAAATGCAGTTCAAATGGGTCGCTAAAGAGAGTTTATTTAAAATACCTTTTGTCGGATGGTCATTGGCGCTGGCCAAACACATAAAGCTCCAACGAGGAAATCTAGGCAGTATAAAAAAAGTTTATCGGGAAGCAAGTCACTGGTTACGTAGCGGGATATCGATACTCTTTTTCCCGGAAGGGACACGAAGCGAAACTCTTGAAATGGGCGATTTCCGTAACGGCGCGTTTAAGCTGGCAATAAAAGAACGGGTGCCGATATTGCCAGTATTGTTTGAAGGAACCGGCACGGCCATACCCAGGGGCAGCTGGATATTTACCACACAAACTTGCGCTAAGTTAAAGATTCTCCCTGCGATAGAAACAACTGATTATCAACCAGCGGACTTCGTAAAGCTAAAGGATATAGCGCGCTCTATTTTAGAAAAAGGATTTTGATACCGGAACTGCTACTGTTTTCTGGAGCCCGCACGGGCATAGCCCGTGGGCCTTTTTTCTTTCGCCAGCTTAAAGCGGGCGACGCCCCTCTTCGCCATTCATCCACGGGCGTAGTCCGTGGAATTCTGGCAAAGGGGATTAAGCTTTACAACCTCTTCCCTTATGCCAAAAGCTATTGCTTCATATTCATCCTTGGCCCCCAATTTTAACCCTTCTGCTTTAAGTTCCTCAAAATCAAAAGGCTCTCCAAAAGTTATTGTGATCGGATGCGGTCTGGGAAGTGACCTTGTCCTCGGCCAGGATTCGTATGAACCTGTTATTAATACAGGGACTAATGGAATGTTTAGTTCTTTTGCTAATATCCCAACCCCTTTTTTGAATTCTTTAACATTTCCGTCGATAGTTCTTTGAGCCTCTGGAAAGATACAAACTATCTTGTTATTCTTGAGAACATACGAAGATGCCTGCATAGCTTCCACGAAGTGTATACCCGGGTCAATGGGAATAACCCTGATATATTTTATGATATTTTTAATCAAGGGCTGCTCGAAATAAACTCTAAAACCGACGAAGAAAAGGCCCTTTCGTAAGCTAGCAGGCATAGCAGCCTCAACAATAAACGCATCCAGGTAACTGCTGTGATTAACGCACAAGATGCACTTTCCGCATCTACGAATATTTTCTGCTCCAAAAATCTTAAAACCCCAGATTGTTCTAAACACAAGGCGTAAAATTTCAGCGAATAATCGCATTCCTAAAATTGTCATCCGGTTTGGCGCTAAATTTACCTTTTTCATCAAATCTTGCGCGGGGTTTTCGTTTAGAATATCATTCCATAAAGCCTGGCTCTTGGCCTGCGGAACGGGCTCTCTTTGAACCCCTTCGCCAGGAACCAGCCTCTCTATCTCTAGAATAAGCTCTTTAACAGTAAACACCTTAGTCATTAACTCATTAGGTATGCGAGTGTTAAGCGTCTGCTCTAACGCTATTATTAATTCTACGCGGTCCAACGAATCGATACCGAGATCTAATTCGATGTGATCAGACGGGTATATCTGCCTTTCCAGCTTTGTGTGTTTATTCAGGGTCTCGATTATCTTCCTGCCGATATCGGAAGATTGCAGCCTTAAATCTTCATCGGTAGCGGGGATTTCCCCCGTCACGCTTTTTGACTTTATACCCTTAAGCTCATCCAGATATTTGTTTTTAACTTCATACCTTTTTATCTTGCCCAACCGCGTGCGCGGCAAGTCTTGTTTTACAATAATATAGCCCTTGATGCGTTTGTAGGGAGCAAGCCCTTCGGATAAATTTTCCAACTCCCACCTAATCACACTATTAAGGTCGACCTGCCCAGCCTTGCGGCAATAGTCAGCGTCGGGCACTACCACGGCGGTCAGCCTCTCCTCCTCTGCTTGGCCAACACCAAGAACGCATATTTCTTTAATGTAAGAGCTCTTAGTATAATGGGACTCTATCTCTTCGGGATAAATGTTTTTGCCGGAGCTTAAAACAATTATTTCTTTCTTCCTTCCTGTGATATAAAGATAGCCGTCCTTATCTAGATAACCCAGGTCTCCGGAGTAAAACCAGCCGTCCTTTAAAACACTTAGGGTCTCATCCGCTCTATTGTAATATCCTTTCATGACATTAGGGCCTTTAATTACCACCTCACCCATGCCGCTTGAGTCGGGATTGTCAATTTTCAATTCTACATCCGGAACCACTCTACCCACAGAACCGATCTTCTGTTTAGTTAATGGATTAAAGGTTACCACCGGTGATGTTTCGGTAAGCCCGTATCCTTCCAGTATTGTGAAACCGAGTTTGACGAGGAACCTGGCTGCTTCTTCGTTTAACTTAGCGCCACCACAGGCAAAAAATCTTAAACTTTTTCCGAATGGCCGGTGAATCTTTGATAGAGCCAACGTGCTTAAATTTATTCCGCTGTATTTTCTTATCTGCCACAATATCTCTATCAGCCCGGACAGAAGCATTTTAAGCAAAAACGGCATCGACTTGATCTTGCCTATTATACTTGCATAAAGCATAGAAAAAAGTTGCGGGACCCCTACCAATACCGTTGCCCCGGTCTCTCTCATCAAATTCAGCAATTCATCGCTCCTGAGGCTTGAAGTATAAGTGACCCGCGCGCGGCAAAAAAGAGGCGTTATCAGCATAACCATAAAAGGGTAGGCATGATGGAGCGGTAATATCGATACGAAATTATCCTTATCCGAGAAGAGCTTCAGCTTGTCGATACTTTTAAAATTAGAACAAAGATTTTTATGCGTAAGCATTACCCCTTTTGGTAAGCCTGTGGTGCCTGATGTATAGATGAGCGAAGCGATATCTTCGGAAAGAACCTCGGGCCATACGACACCAAGGGACGATGTAGATTTGACCTGCGCCAGGCCTATAAGGCGTTCTTTTTCAATATCCAGGTCCAGTATAACTATTTTGTTCAGACCGACTTTTATTTTATTAATATTTTTTGTCTGGAAAACGGCGTTGGAGACAAATATGATTTTTGCGGCACAGTCATTGATGAGATTTTCTATTTCCTGTTCGGTAAGCTGCGGATCTAGAGGAACACAAGTTAAGCCCGCAGCCATTATGCCTAAATAGATTATTGCCCATTCCGGCCGATTTTCCATACATAGAGCCGCGAAATCACCCTTTTTAAAACCTTCATTTATTAAAAATGCGCCTATACTTAAAGAGAGATCTTCTGTTTGCCCATAGGTCCATCTCTCCCAGGTAGAGCCTTTTTTTATTTGCAGGCATATCCTGTCTGAAAATTGAGAAGAGATTTGAGCAAATATCTTATGGATAAGTGGAGCTCCCCGGCCTAAAGACCAGGGCTCCCTCCCCGAAGCAGAAACATCTTTTTGCACGCATTCATTGCCCGAGCTACCAGCCTCGGGGGTTTCTGCGGAGGGGACTAAGTCTTCCTTCTTCATCAGCGTATCATGGAACCAATTTTTTGCTTCTGCGACGAATTGTTCGGGATAATCCCGCATTAAGTACT
>JAQTOI010000056.1 GCA_028713415.1 Candidatus Omnitrophota bacterium | reverse complement strand
GCATGTAGAGGCTGCAGGGCCGCTCTTAAAAACGCCTTGCACAAAACAAACGCAAACGAGAACGCTCGTTTAATAGCTGCTGCGACACAGATTGCTAATTCTGGTATGCCCAGAATAGCGCCTGCGTTCGTTCCAGTTATGCGCTAAGCCCTTCCTTTTTTAAAAGGAAGGCCTCGATTTCAGCTTGCCTAAGGGCTGAAATTGAGAAATTATTAGGCTGGTTCCTGATGCGTGTCCTGGCGTCAGGAGCGAGATTGAAGGGCTGCGATTATGCTAATCCAGTTTATCGGAGTGGCGTGATTTAAGCGTAAAGGATAAACTAAACATGTAGCGCTTCTTATGGGAAGGCTTAGGGACGCGGGTTCGATTCAACACATGAGTCGCACTAAGGAGTAATCCTTAGTGAAACACTTGGCTTACATCAGGGAAGCCCGTAACGAACTTAATTTAAGTGTCGTGGGTAATCCTGAGGGGTGATGAGCCCGCTTCGGCAAGCGAAGCGAGACGAGCCCTGCAGAGACTTTCCCGAGAAATCGGGAGGATAGGAGGTCGTCACCGTAGGTGATAAATTATACCTCCTATAATACGCCAGGCCCCTTGACATCGAAGATGTTAAGGGTGAAGAGATAGTCCACTTCCTCTAGAAATAGGGGGTAAAGTGTCCCGCCACCTCCACCAAAGTGCCATCGCGCTTACGCGCGGTTCTTCGAATAACCCGCTAACTGCTGCATACAAAGGTTAGCGTCCTTACGTCCCGACTTAAAGCAAGTCGGGACTACTCGTTTTTGGACTCTTCACAAACACAACCTGTTCAAATGGCACATCATAAAGGGGTTCCACCCCTTTCTGATGTCCGGCTAAAAGTCTAACCACAGAAGCCTCATACGCCTCCCTTGTCAATCCCCGAAGAATATCAAAGAAGAACTCCAATCTGTTAGCTTTTTGCTTCAAACGAAGCTTCTTTTTTTACCCCTTGACCAATTTCTACTGTCGCAGTATCATTTATTCAAATGGTGTAAGAATAGGTTATTTTTAATAACTTTTATCAGAACTTAATCCTATGCTGCCATCAATATTCACAACTGAAGAAGAAATTGTTAAAAAACTGAGAGATATTGCGAGAACGCATGAATTCACGAATGCTCGAACAATAGCTCATGTATTTTACGATGTTTTCAAAATATCATATTATGCTTTAAAACGAAAAAAAGAAGGCCTGAAGGATTCATCTTTATCCCCAATCACACTTAAAAGAAAAGAAATAACTCGTCTTGTGCGTTTAATTGATTATCACCATTCCAATGATACAACTTTCATGGCAGAGCATGATTTAACCCAATGTTTTGGTGCCCAGTTTACCGAGGGAGAAGCGTTGAGGTTTTTTGATGAATATGTAGAAGGGCTAACAAAAGATCGATTTGGGCGGTCGATTCATATAGACATAGATCATGGTGCAAAATTTATGTACAAGAACCCTATCACTGGGCGTCACGAAGTAGAATCTCGTTATTACTTACCCCATAGGGGGAAAAGGTTACCTTGGATAAAACATACCCTGCATCATAGTCAGAATATATATACGAGAGTAGATGGAGAAGAAAGAGAAATTATGTATATATGTAAATATGATTTGCCGTTCCCAGATATCGAACAGACAAAATGCTATTGGGTAGTAATTGTAAGAAAAAATAGGAAAGATAAAATTGCACCTTACAATTTTCGTACCGCCTTTCCAGTTTTTAAATATAACAACTTGCTTGTACGGTTGGAAAGATACCGTCCTATTATAGAAGAACCAGGCGTTTAAAAAACCTTGACACAATAAATAGATATATTATACTTGATATATCATCATGGTAGACAGTCTATTCATCATGTCTGGCTGGTGGGAATGATGATTATGAGTGTCTACCCATTTTGCACCAGCAAAAGAAAAAATCCCCCTCTCTATTTTGGAGAGGGGGTTTTTCTTTGTCTGCATTAATAGGGGCAATATATTCTTTCTTTTTTCACCCCTTTCTGATACTCCGCTGTAAGTCTAGCAGGGGAGAATACCACGCTCCGCTCGTCAAACCCCGAAGAGAATCAGAGAAGAACTTTCGCTACAATGCTTTCTGGCTATTCGCATGGATAATCCGCTTAAAAAGCTTCCAAGAAACGGAAATTTGACAAAGAAAAAATAAGACTATTGAGGAAATGTTTTTGGTGATAATATATGTAAAGTATACTGTAAAAAAGGAGTCGGGACATAACCAAGCTAGATATGATTAGAGACCTATTAAAAATAATTGAACAGTTTGTTGATATTCTTATGCCCGAACTCACGCCTTACGAGGCGGCTATGTATATTTTTCTTTTACGCAATTCGCATCTTAAGAATTCATCGGAAATTCGTATTGGTAAGAGAACTATTGCAGAAAAGTGGGGGACAGGCGCCCGAGGGAAAAGGACAAATTATGCACATGTTACAGATCTACTAAAAGGCCTTGAGAAGAAAGGATGTTTAAAGATCGGAGATGTTAACCGTGAAGGAACACTTTATAAGGTTCTGCTCCCAGAAGAAATTCCTTTGGTTAAGGAGAAGCTCCTAGTCGTTCAGGAAACGCGAGAAGAAGATTATTTTACTGATCCAGAGCGAAGAAGAGAGCTTTTTGAGCGCGATAAATGGGTTTGCTGTTATTGCGGTGACAAAGTTACAGAAAAGAATGCAACGCTCGATCACTTGAATCCACAAAGTAAGGGTGGGAAACATACCAAGAATAATTTAAAAACGTGTTGTTTCGTTTGTAATGCACTAAAATCTGGAAAGACATACGAAGAAGCGGCTCCTTTTTTGCTAAAAAGTATTCGAGAGAGGAAGCAAAAGGAAGTTTAGCAAAATAGAACAAAAGAAGTCTCATACGCCTACCTTGTCAATCCTCGTATCCTTCCTTTTTATTTATCCATTATTTTTACTTATGAGCTTACCAGCTAATGAGCTCATGAGCTAAACAGCTTGCATCCTGAAGCTTGTAGCCTGCAGCTAATTTATTTTTCTTTCCTTGACCGCCAGAAAAAAAATCATATAATGGAAAACGTCTGAAGAAATAAAATACACCGATGTATTTTTACAAACGAGGAGGAGAACGCCAATGGAGACCCAGATTACAAGTAAAAATTTTGAAGCAGAAGTTATGGAGTCAAAAATTCCTGTCTTAGTAGATTTCTGGGCTCCCTGGTGCGGGCCGTGCCAGATGATAGCCCCCCATGTTGCAGAAGTAGCAAAGCAGCATAAAGGCAAACTTAAGGTTTGCAAACTCAACGTAGATGAGGCGCAGGAAATTGCCACGAAGTATACCGTTATGAGCATCCCTACACTTATGATATTTAAAGACGGTAAAATTATGGATAAGCGGGTTGGCTCAATGACAAAAAGAGACATAGATAAATTTCTGCAAGCTTATCTGTAATATGACGGCCGGACTGGCGTCTCTAGCTTACTAAAACGCAATACCTCCAAACGTAAAAAAAACTTGCATTTTCATAAACTATTAATATAATATTTATAAAAGAGGAGGTGTTCTATGCACGTAAAAAGGTTAGTTGGGTTTACTGTACTCGCACTTTTAATTCTTTCCATATGCGTCCCTGTATTCGCCGAAAGTAAGAAAGAATACATGGATCAATTAAACCAAGCGAGAAAAGACTACACTGTTGCACGGGACAAACTGCATGATCAGAACAGAATTCTACTCAAAAGTTGGCTTGCTGAAAGAGCGGAGTATTACAAACAGTTAAAAGCAAGTCCAGGCGACAAAGCTATTCACGCAAAGCTCAACGATGGTGTTAAAAAGTTCTTAGCCGATAAAAAAGATGTCTACCTCCAACTCGATAAACAGAAAGAAGAATGGCTCAAGTTGCGCGCAGATTTAGGCGCGAAAATAAAAAGCGCTTCTTAAAAAATATTTGGGCTGATATTAATACCCCGGTTGCAAAACCGGGGTATTTTTTTTATCTAAATTTCCGCCTGTTTAGACCGTAAAATCGTTTCGGCCATAGGCTGATCCGCCTTACTAAAAATTTATTTTGTGGCGGAAAAATCCCCACCTTGCCGGCAGGCGCAAAAACGCAAAGAAAAAAATTAATCTGGCTATTGCCTTTCAAAGATAATCACATATAATATAAACGTCAAATCACTTTTATTCCTATAAAATGAATCATAGATTCAAATTTTTTTTATTAGCGGAAATTAGCGTTTTGTTAGATTAGCGGTAATTCGCGCATTAAAAGGAGGTATAAGATGGCAGAAGAGAAAAAAGATTTGGGAAAAACATCGATAGGCATGGAAGCAAACGTTGCGGCTCTCCTTAGCTATGTCCTTGGTTTTATTACCGGACTTGTTTTTTATCTCATAGAGAAGGAGAACAAATTCGTGCGTTTTCACGCAATGCAGTCTATGATAGTTTTTGGGTTTTTATTTGTACTTGGAATAATTGTACAGGTAATCCCTTTATTCGGTATGATTATTTCATCCCTTATATGGCTTGCGCATCTGATTCTGTGGATACTACTTATGGTAAAAGCCTATCAAGGCGAACTTTTCAAATTACCTATCGCCGGAGATATCGCCGAAAAAAATTCCTAAATCCAACAATTTGTTGACAAAAGTGTTTTTGCTGCTATACTTTTAAAAGATTTTTTTATTTTTGCGTAATATTGTGAAATTATTCACAAATGACTGAAAAAAACTTATATTTTATTACGGTTATCGGTTTCGAGAAGCTTCTTAGTTCGCTTGCCGAGCGCTTTCGCGTAATAATTCCTTCTGGTGATAACGATTACTTTTGGCAGCAATACAGCGGGCAGTTCAAGGACACAAAATACCGCGCAACTACCTCGATACGCCAATTCCTTTCGCCCTGCGAAGAACATATCGATAGCTATTTTTCTTCGCGCAAAAAAGATAAAGAGCAATTTTGCATCGTAGGAGCGAAAAGCTGCGATCTCACTTCCCTTTATATTCAGGATTTCGTCTTTCTGGAAGGCCAAGCAGACCAAAATTACAAGGCAATGCGTGAAAATAACCTTATTATTTCAAGCGATTGCACTTCCTTTAAAGATGTATGCTTTTGCCTTGCCCTAGATATAAAGCCCTATCCGGAAAAGTTTTTTGATTTGAATATATCGACGGTAGAAGAAGGCTATCTTATCGAAATAGGCTCGGTTAAGGGAGAAAAAATTACAGAAGACCACAAAAATCTCTTTGAAGAAGCCCGCCCGGAGCACGTATTCCAACGTCAGGAAAAACGAAAAGAAGAAATCGACCAACTCTTCTACCACTTAAAGGGGCGCGATTTACCGCCAAAAGACTCGCTTTACCCTTTAACCAAATATGGCTACGAAAACGCGGTCTGGCAGGAAAATGCTTTGCGCTGTGTTGAATGCGGAGCATGCATCATGAATTGCCCCACCTGCCACTGTTTCCTTCTCTTTGATGAGAAAAATAAGAATAGCTATTTGCGGGGCAGAATCTGGGATGGGTGCCAATACAAAAATTTTACCAGAGTCGCCGGTGGTGCCAATCCCCTTAAAATGCGCATTTTGCGCCTGCGTAACCGCTACATCAAGAAATTTGAATTTTTTTATGAACATTTAAAGCTTTACGCGTGCACCGGGTGCGGACGCTGTATAGAATGCTGCCCGGGAAAAATAAATCTGCAGGAAATCTTTAAGACACTAAAACAAACTACAAAGCAAAAAATCTGATAAATAATGAGCCTTTATTCGCCGCAAAAAATAAGTATAACTAAAATAATCGACGAAACTCCAACCATAAAAACTTTCGTTTTTAAACCAGAGTTCGATTTCTCATTCCAAACAGGCCAATTTGTAGAATTAACTTATCCGGGCATAGGAGAAGCCCCTTTTACGCCTTCTTCTGACCCAAACAGAAAAGACGAATTTCAAGTTACGGTTATGAAAGTCGGTAACGTCACAGGTTTGTTCCATGCGGCAAAGCCGCAAGACACCCTTGGAATGCGCGGCCCTTATGGAAAGGGCTATCCTTTAGATTCATTCGCCGGAAAAGAACTTTTAATTGTCGGCGGAGGAGTGGGCCTTGCGCCTCTGCGTTCTTTAATCTATGCCATATATGCGCGTATTTCAGATTTCAAAAAAATCGTTATCTGCTATGGCGCCCGCTCGCCAATTGACATTGTCTATAAATACCAGCTGGATGAATTCAGGAAACAAAAAAATGTGGAGTTTAGAATGACCGTAGATAAAGGGGATGAAACCTGGAAAGGCAACGTGGGTCTCGTAACTACGATTCTAAATAATTTACCGCTGGATTTAAAAAATACTATCGGCGTAGTTTGCGGCCCGCCGATAATGATGAAATTTGCCAACCTTAAACTTTTGGAGCTTGGTTTGCAACCCACTAATATATATCTTTCAATGGAAAAAAATATGAGTTGCGGCTTAGGTAAATGCGGCCATTGCCGTTTAGGTAAATATTATATTTGTAAAGACGGCCCTGTATTTCGCTACGAAGATATTAAGGATGTGTGGGATATTTGGGACTAGAGTAGCTCATAAGCTCGTCAGCTCATGAGCTCGTAAGGGATAGAAAAGAAACAAAATTAGAGAAGTTTATATTTTTTATCTTCGCGTATTAAGGCATAAAAATTTACCTTTTACTCATGAGCTTAAGAACTCAAAGGCTTATGAGCTAAATAGCCTGAAGCAAAAAAATAATTCATGAAAAGGTTACTTATAGACTTAGAGAAATGTGATGACTGCAAAGAGTGCGTAGTAAAGTGCAGCTATCTTTATCATCCACAAAATAACGGCATAACATCTTTGCGAGAATTGGCAACATTTGCCTTAGTCTGCCACAGGTGCGAAGAAGCGCCTTGTGTTAATTCCTGCTATCACCTGGCGTTAAAAAAAGATGATACCGGGGTCTTGAAACGGGCAAAAATGCTTTGCACATCATGCAAGACCTGTAGCATAGCTTGCCCATTCGGAGTCATTTTCAACGACTTTTTACCTTATCTGGATTCTAATTGCGATTATTGCCTGGGCGGCGAGGTGCCTCTATGCATTCCGAGTTGCCCTCTTGGCGCGCTTGTGGTAACGGAGGTGGAGCAAGAAGATATCAGCCAAGGAATATACTTTGTTTCTGATTCGCTCGCGGTTAAGTACTCTAAAAAATGGTTTCTTGACGACAAGGTTTTGTACCTAAAAAAGAAATGATAATGGGTATATCTCGCGCAATATTTACTTATCTGATTTTTCCAGGGATTGCTTTTTCATTTTTTATGGGTGGTATTGGCTGGTGGCTGGAACGCAAGCTCTCGGCCCGCTTCCAATATAGAGTTGGCCCACCCTGGTATCAAACTTTCCTTGACCTGGCGAAGCTTTTCATAAAGGAAACGACTATTCCAACCGGGGCCGTAAAAACCCTCTTTGTCATTTCCCCTTTGATTTCATTTTCCGCAACGGCTATGTTCAGCGCCATAGTCGCTCAAGGCTATTTTTTCCAAAAAAATGCAGTGGCTGACGTAATCGTTCTTTTATATCTTTTAATCATCCCATCGCTTTTCATTATTCTGGGCGCTTTTTCTTCGCGCAATGCTCTGGCGCTTGTCGGTGCGGCTCGAGAAACAAAATTAATGCTTGCCTACGAGTTCGTTTTTATCATCTCTTTAATTATAGTAATTATCAAATCTGGCGGTTCTATTTTGCTTAGCGACATAATACGTTACCAGGCACAAAACGGCATGCACTTAAAAAGCGCTTCCGGCTTTATAGCAATTACGCTTTCTATCTTCTATATTCAGGCAAAATTAGGGATTGTCCCCTTTGATATGGCTGAAGCCGACCAGGAAATCATGGCGGGGACCATGATTGAATATTCCGGGCCACTGTTGGGTTTTTTCCGCGCCAGCAAAACGCTTCTTTATTTTTCTTTGCCTTTATTTATCATAACTTTGTTAGGCGTTGTTCCCGGAGATACTTTACCGGCA
Organism: Candidatus Omnitrophota bacterium; assembly: GCA_028713415.1. GTDB lineage: Bacteria > Omnitrophota > Gorgyraeia > Duberdicusellales > 4484-171 > JAQTOI01. The sequence continues at coordinate 6,623 of JAQTOI010000056.1, read as the reverse complement.
AAAATATTATTTGTGGCGCTGGAATATTTAATCGTAATATTAATAATTTCGATTATAAAAAACATCAATCCGCGTGCCAGGATTAAGGACGCTTTAAGTTTTTTCTGGTTTTTTTTGTCACCCTTAGGTATTATAGGAATACTGCTTGCTCTTAAGGGGATGTAAGAATATTACAGCATTTTACGTCATACGTTATACGGTTGCCCGCCTTGACTCGCGTCAGGCGAGGCAGGCGTAGCTGGAAACGTCAACCGTTGAACGGCAATAGTATATTTTTTACGCGAGACGATAGACAACTTACGATTCGAGCTGCATATCCGATAAACGATTAACGAATTATAAATATGGGTTTAAAAGAGAAAATTTTAACTAAATCTTTGTGGGTTTTTCATTTAAGCGTAGGCTCGTGCAACAATTGCGACATCGAAATATTAGACTGCCTTACTCCGCGTTTTGACATTGAAAGGCTGGGAATGCAGCTTATCGGCAGCGTGCGCCATGCTGACGTCATACTGGTAACCGGGGCACTGAACAAAAAATCAACACCCATACTTAAAAATATCTACGCGCAGGCTCCGAAACCCTGCTTTGTTGTAGCCATAGGGACATGCCCTTGTTCTCGACATATGTTTAAAGACAGCTATAATACCATATCCGCGCTTGATGAGGTTATGCCGGTAGACCTCTATATTCCCGGCTGCCCGCCTAAACCTGAAGCTATCATCGCAGGGCTGGCGAAACTGATAAAAAAGGTGACCAGAAAATGATAAAAGAAGAAATAAAAAGGCGCCTGGAAAAAAACATTAAAGATTGGGTTGTGAAAAACCCTAAACGGATTTATTTTACCATTGAGAGCAAAGACCTTAAAGAAACTGTGAAATTATTTTACCAAAAAATGAAGCTGCGCCTCTCTACGGTTACCGGAATCGATAACCTGACTAATTTTGAGCTCATTTACCACTTTAGTTGCGATAAAACCGGGGAATTATTTAATCTCCGTGTATTTTTAAGCGACAGGGATAAGCCTGAAATTGATTCTCTATGTGATATTTTTGAATCTTCAAATTGGGTAGAGCGAGAAATTCATGAAATGCTGGGAATAAAATTCAAAGGGCATCCGAATTTAACGCATCTTTTGCTCGATGATACCTGGCCCAAAAATAAATACCCCCTGCGAAAGGATTATAGCAATGAGTGAACGAAGAGTAATACCCATAGGCCCTTATCATCCGCTTCAAGAAGAACCTGAATTTTTTAAGCTTATTGTAGAGGGCGAACGCGTAGTTGATTTAGAAATAGAAATCGGCTATAACCACAGAGGCATCGAAAAACTGGCAGAAGCAAAGCACTGGGACCAGGTACCCTTCGCGGTGGAACGCATTTGCGGTATATGCTCAACATCGCACCCTTTTGCTTATTGTTTAGCGGTAGAGGACTTGCTGGGCATAACCGTTCCGGAGCGCGCCCATTATATCCGAATGATTATTGATGAACTACAGCGCCTGCATTCGCACCTTTTATGGCTGGGCTTAGCCGGTCACTTCATCGGATACAATACTATATGGATGTGGGCGTGGAAAGCGCGCGAGCCGGTTCTGGATTTATTTGAGCTTATTACCGGTAACCGCCAGCACTACGCAATGATGAAAATTGGAGGAGTGCGCCGGGATATTAAGGACGAAAATTATCCTGCCATAAAAAAAATGGTTAAGGAACTTTATCCTACCCTTAAAATGTTTGCTAAAGCCGTCAACGATGATCCCATTATCCAAAAAAGGACAAAAGACGTGGGAATCTTAAGTAAAGAACAGGCTATTTCTTTTGGAGTTCTGGGGCCTATCGCAAGGGCTTCCGGCTGGGATATAGACGTACGCAGAGATGACTCCTACGCGCTGTACGATACCGTCAAATGGTCGGTTATCGTTCAAAAAGAAGGCGATATTTACGCGAAAATTTTAGTAAGAGTATTGGAAATGTTTGAATCCTGCTCGATCATCGAACAATGCTTAAATAAAATACCCAAGGGAGATATTGAAACAGAAGTAAGAGACATTCCTGCCGGAGAAGGCATCGGTAGGGTGGAAGCTCCCAGGGGAGAGTGTTTTCATTATATAAGAAGCGACGGAACCAACAGGCCGATACGCCATAAAATAAGAGCGCCGTCGCTGATGAATGTTCCCAGTAACTTAGTAACTGTCCCCGGATATACAATTTCCGATGCTGCCATAACTTTGGCAGCCGTGGACCCTTGCTATTGTTGCACCGAACGCAGCGCAGCTTTTTTAAAAACCGGAAAGAAAATATTGACCGGGGAGGAACTCGTAAAATTATCTCAAGAAAAAACAGAACAATTAAAAAAAGAATATGATAAGAAGTGATTTTTTCCTAATTGATTCTCTCTCAAAACTTATAGGCATTTTTGTTGTTTTCTTTACCGTCATTATTTTTATTTATTCTCTTGGTTTTATCAAAACAAAAAAACTCTCCTATTACTTCTGGTTCTTCGTAACAGCCTTAGCTTCTTTGGGCGTATGCTTTAGCAATAATCTTATTTTAATTACAATTTTCTGGGGTTTTCTCGGGTTGACTCTTTTCCAGCTTATAAGTCTTCACTCAGAAGCCAATATGCCATCGGTTGCAAAAAAGGCGTTTATAATCGTGGCCGGAAGCGATGGCTTTTTACTGTTTGGCTTCCTCTTATATGCGTCTTTGAGCGCACAACCGTTCTCAAATGCTTCTATTGCGGCTCATGCTTTACCTATCAATAGCACTTTAGCTCTTATATCATTCATTTTAATTGCCATAGGGTGTTTTGCCAAAGCAGGATGCATGCCGTTTCACACCTGGATACCTGAAGTGGCAGAAAGCGCTTCTGTTCCTGTTGTGGCTTACCTTCCGGCTTCTTTAGACAAGCTTCTGGGGATATACCTATTATTAAGGGTTGTAAAGGATATGTTCGTCTTAAACAGCGCGGCACAAGCCATACTCATGATTGCTGGTTCCATCACTATATTAGGCGCAGTAATGATGGCGCTTATTCAACACAATGTCCGTAAATTACTGGGCTACCATGCGGTATCACAGGTAGGTTATATGGTATTAGGGCTTGCCTGCGCAACCCCCCTGGGTTTAGCTGCGGGCCTATTCCATATGGTAAACCACGCTATATATAAATCCTGTTTATTTTTAGGCGCTGGAAACATCGAAGCAAGAACCGGAACAGGTGAATTGGATAATCTGGGCGGTTTAGGCAAATTTATGCCATTAACTTTTATTACCACCCTTATTGCCTCATTTTCTATTTCAGGAATACCGCCTTTTAACGGCTTCGTTTCCAAGTGGATGATTTACCAGGGCTTAATCGACGTCAGCAGTTCTAGCGCTTGGGGAACAATGAAGGTAATTGTTTTATTGTCTTTACTATGCGCGCTCATCGGCTCAGGCCTGACTCTTGCCTCTTTTTTAAAATTAAATTCCGGGGTGTTTATGGGTAGCTGTAAAAAGCCGGCAAAAGAAGCAGGGTGGCTTTTGCTGTTCGCGCCGGTTGTTCTTTCGCTTCTTTGCGTAGGCTTTGGTATTTTTGCCTCCATTACGATTCTCCCCTTTATCAACAAGGCGGTAGGCGGATTTTCATTAACTGGCTTATGGCAACCGAAACTTGCCACAGGCTTATTAATTATGGGGGTTCTGGCCGGATTTATTATTTTTAAAATTATGTCGCGCAAGATTAGGACTGTCGCTTCGTTTGTAGGCGGCGAAACCCTGACTGTGGAAGAAGAAGTTAAAATCGGGGATTTTTATAATACTTTCAGGCAACTGGCGCCTCTTAAAGGCCTCTATGCTTTAGCAGAAAAAAAATTCTTTGATCTTTACGAACAAACGAAAAGTTTTTGTTTTTTATTTGTGAGGTTTTTGCGCTACTTGCATAATGGGGTATTGCCGAGCTACCTAAGCTGGTGTTTGCTGGGAGCGTTAGGATTGTTTTTCGCATTCTTTAAATAATGTTAGAACTTAATTTAATTTTAGTGTTTATAATTATTGGTGCGATAATCGCAATCCAGGTGAAAGACTTGCTTTCTGCGGTTGCAGCCTTAGGCGCAAGCGGTTTAGGCCTGTGCATTGCCTTCCTAACGCTTAAAGCACCTGATTTAGCCATAACGCAAATTGTTGTAGAAACTCTCTGTTTGATTATACTTATTAAAGCAACCATTCGAAAAGATCTCCCATTTTCAACCTCAGGGCGCTGGTTTTTTAATACCCTGGTAACTTTTGTTTTTTTAGCTGTGTTTCTTTATTTTGGCTATAAGGCATTAAAAACATTGCCGCCCTTAGGTAAACCGCTTATGAAAATATCCCAATTCTATATGGCTGAGGCATTAAAAGAAGTTAAAGCTACAAATGTGGTTTCCGCAATTACGCTTAATTTCCGTGCTTATGACACCTTAGGGGAAGCCACGGTATTATTTACCGCGGTTATCGGCGTTATAGCGATAATGCGTAAAAAGGGAAGGAAAAAAATAGAGGAAGCTGATGAGAACGACTAATAACCACCAAGAACACGGAATGTCGTTGGTCGTGCAAACGGTCAGCCGCATAACAGTCGGCCTGATTTTGCTCTACGGAATTCATATAGTTTTGCATGGCCATCTTGCTCCTGGCGGAGGGTTTGCCGGAGGAGTAATTATTGCTCTCTCCTTCATTCAGCTTGTGCTTGCTTTCGGGAAAGATGAGGCGCTGCGAAAAATCCCAAAACCGTTTATATCCGTGTTGGAAAGCATCGGCGCAACCCTTTTTTTAGGTATTGCCATACTGGGTTTTTTGGGTGGCTATTTCTTCCTTGACTGGATGAATAAGGGTAAGCCTTTTGATTTATTTTCCGGCGGGACCATGATAATTTCAAATATCGGTATTGGTTTAAAAGTTTCGCTTGGGTTATTTGGCATATTCCTGGTACTAATTTTATTAAAGTTTACCCCTAAAAAATGATTACCTATTTTCTTTGCTTGGTGTTATTTACGGTAGGCCTGTACGCTATACTGCGTAAAAGAAATATCATCAAGATGATTATCGGCATAATCATCTGTGAATACGCGGTAAACTTATTATTGCTTTTATTCGGTTATAAGATGAACGGACGGACGCCGATTTATTCTCCTAACCAGGAAATACTCGACATGGTTGACCCGCTTCCACAGGCATTGGTGTTGACATCGCTGGTCATAGGCCTGGCCACTACGGCACTAATCGTGGGAATTGCTATACGGCTTTATGAAAAATATGGGACATTTGATATAACCAAAATAAGAAACCTGAAGAATTAATATGTTTAACATCCCCTTATTCGTTATTGTTCCGCTGGCAGGCGCTTTTCTTATCTCATTTGTAGGCAAATATTCAAAACGCGCGAGCGACTTCATCACCACCTTGACAGCTTTAAGCCTGTTCGGATTTGCCATTAACGCACTTTTTATCCTGCATGCAAAAAATGCTGCAATTATTTATAGAGTAGGGGGGTGGGGGTGGATTCCCGGCGTGGGAACTCTTGGCATATCAATGGTGCTTGACGGTTTAAGCGCTTTTATGCTGGTCACTGTTAATTTTATTGCGCTTATGATTGCCATATTTTCCGTAAATTACATGGAGAAATTTACAGCGAAATATCGGTTTTATACGCTCTATCTTTTTATGCTCGCGGGCATGAACGGCGTAATCATAAGCGGAGATATTTTTAATCTTTTCGTTTTTCTGGAAATTGCATCCCTAGCCAGCTATGCCCTTGTTGCTTATGGCGTAGAGGCTGATGAACTGGAGGCTTCCTTTAAATATATGCTCATGGGTGTAGTTGCCTCGTTACTGATATTGCTGGGAATTGCCCTTCTATATTCTTATACTTCAACTCTAAATATGGCTGACATCGCATATACACTTGCGCAAAAAGGGACTAACCCTGCGGTTATCTTTGCCAGTATTTTATTAATTATTGGTTTTTCCCTAAAGGCCGCAATCGTTCCTTTTCACGCCTGGCTTCCCGATGCGCACTCATCTGCGCCGGCACCAATTTCGGCCACTCTCTCAAGCGTACTCATTAAAACCCTTGGAATCTACGCCATGACCAGAGTTTTTTTTAACGTCATAGGCGCCAACCATATGTTTTTAAATCTTCTAATGTTTGCGGCTGCTGCTTCCATTTTAATTGGAGGTTTACTTGCTTTAGGCCAGAACGATTTAAAACGGCTCCTTGCCTACTCATCCATAAGCCAAGTAGGCTACATCGTTTTGGGCTTAGGTATAGGTACCCCGTTAGGTATATTGGGCGGTTTATTCCACTTATTTAACCATTCGGTGTTCAAATCTCTGCTTTTTCTTAATTCAGGTGCAGTTGAGTATACGCTTGGCACTCGCAAATTGGACGAGATGGGGGGACTGCGGGAAAAAATGCCTGTTACCGCGAACACTTCGCTTATTGCCTCAATGGGTATATGCGGCATACCTCCTTTTAGCGGGTTTTTCAGTAAACTTTTAATTATCGTTGCCTGTATTAAAAGTAACCATATCGTCTATGGTTTCTTGGCAGTTATCGGCAGTATTTTGACTATATCTTATTTTATGAAAGTGCAAAAACA
>JAQTOI010000055.1 GCA_028713415.1 Candidatus Omnitrophota bacterium | reverse complement strand
CAGCCAAGGGATGCCCTCACCAGGCTGCCCAGTATTTCTTTATCTAAGGGAGAACCCCAGCAAAAATTATCCAGTATATAGGTATTCTTAAGCGAGCCACCCACACAGACGACATTGCGCAGGGCTTCTTCAATAACCAAGCCCGCCATATGGTAAGGGTCTATATCACTATAGTATGGATTTATCCCCATGCCTATGGCGACAGCTTTTTTATTAGATAAAGATGGCCGCACTACGGAGGCATCAGCAACGCGTATATCCTCTATGCCGTATATAGATTTTACCACAGAACCTCCCTGGACCTCGTGGTCGTATTCGCGCAATACCCAATCCTTACATGCAACGTTTAAGGAGGCGAGCATATTTTTTAAATCGGCATTGTAGTCGTTTTTTTCTCTTAACGCAGGCCGCTCTTCTTTCTTACGGACCCATATGGCCTGCTTTTCAAGTTTCGGAAGATGAAAAATAAAGTCCATGTCCAGCTCGCATACCGTACTATTTTGATAAGAAAGAGTTAATTTATGCGTGTCGGTGACTTCTCCGATAACATTTATTTCTACATCTTCTTCCTTGAAAATTTCTTCAAGCTCCGCCAAATGGTTACCTTGCGTAAAAAATACCATGCGTTCCTGGGATTCAGAAATCCAGATGTCGGTATAAGATAGCCCTTTATATTTCAGGGGGACTCTATCAAGTTCTACTTTTACGCCATGCTCCTGCGCTAATTCTGTGACTGCGCTGGAAAGGCCTCCGGCGCCGCAATCGGTAATGGCAGTGAATAAATTTTTATCGCGGCTGCGCAAAATAGCCTCTGTCAATTTCTTTTCTTCTATGGCATTTCCGATTTGCACCGCGCTGGTGAGGGCCACTGTCTGTTCATCCAGCTCTTTAGAAGAAAAAGTTGCGCCGTGAATGCCGTCGCGCCCGGTTTTAGCACCGCATAAAATAACCAGGTCTCCCTTGCGCACTTTCTTGAAAGATTTATTTTTTGGTAAGAGGCCCAAGGTCCCGCAATAAACAAGCGGATTGCCCAGGAAGCGTTCGTCAAATAGGACAGCGCCGGCAACTGTGGGGATGCCCATTCTATTGCCGTAATCGCGCACTCCCCTGATAACGCCCTTTATAATGCGCTTGGGGTGCAGGAGCCCTTTGGGTAGGTTATCGTAAGAAATATGCCAGGGCGAAAAACAAAAGACATCCGTGGAAGCAAAAGGTTTAGCGCTGCATCCCGTGCCTAATATATCGCGTATCACTCCTCCTATGCCGGTAGATGCTCCGCCGTAAGGTTCAAGGCTAGAAGGGTGATTATGGGTTTCAACCTTAAAACAAATATTATAATCTTTATCAAACTTCACCACTCCGGAATTATCACTAAATACCGATACGCATTCAGACTTATTTATTTCCCCGGTGGCTTTCATTATCGTGCTTTTAAGAAGGCTATTTATCGTAGCTTTCTTAACAGTCTTTAGCCTGTGGTCTTTTTCCTGATACTTGATTATTCCTCTGAATGTCTTATGCCCGCAATGCTCCGACCAGAGGGTTGCTATTGTTTCAAGCTCGCAATCGGTAGGGTTTCTTTTAAGCTTCCTAAAAAAACTTTGAATAATTTTCATCTCATCCAAGCTTAAAGAAAGGCAGCCATCACGTGAAATCTGCAAAAGCTGCGCGCTTGACGCACCCAATATTTCAATAGTTTTTAAATCGAAACGGTAGCCGGTGCCGGAGAAATCACTAAGCGTAGTAAGGTTTTTTACTTTTTCGTATTCAAGAATATGCTCAACTAAAGGGTTAAATAGAATTTTTTCAGCCAAGAAACGAATCTGCTGGGTGTTAAGGCCGGTAAATTTATAAAACCTTGCTGTGCGGGTAGCTGAAACTTCCAAAGATAAATCGCCTATTGCTTTGGCAAGCGACATTGCTACGGGGTCACAGACGCCGGGATTATAGGTAATTAAAACTTCATCCGGCTCTGGTTCGACGACAAAAATCCCCTTGCTTATGCGATACTCCTGTATAATCGGGTCGACAAGAAGGGTTGAGGCGATTCTATCGATACTTGAGCGCTCAAGGGCGGATTCAATAAGGAATGTGCTTCTTGAATAAACGCTACAGTCGCCGGTTATACCCAAATCTCTGATTTGCGCAAGCAGCCCTTCGGAAGGCAATTCCTTTTTTAAAACTACATCTATTCTCCAGATCATTTTATGGTAGGTTGTATGGAGGCTTCGCTGGCGAAGCATACTCGCCACGCTAAAGCTTTAGCAAAACAGGCGATGCCCGCTTCGCCCTGACGTTGCGAAGGTTACGGATGTTACGTAGGTTAATAAAGGTTACTTTAATAAAACGTTTAATTATTCTATTGTAACGTTCGTAACCTGCTTAACCCTCGTAACCTGCCTCGCCGAAGCTTCGGCAAGGCGGGCTTTCGTAACCTTAAATGCGAATGATGGTTACTTTTAATCAAGAAATAATAAAAGTTATAGCCCAAAGCGCCGATAAATTGCGTCAACGTTGCTTAAATAAGTATATGGATCGAAGATACTCTGTATTTCTTTCGAGGTTAGATATTTTCTTATTTTGCTATCCCGAAAAGCTTCTTTTTTGAAATCGGTTCCTTTGTTGATAACATTCAAAGAGACACTCTGAACTATATCATAAGCGTCCATGCGCCCCAGGCCTTTATCCATAAGGGCAATTAGTATTTTTTGCGAATAGATAAGCCCTCTATTTAATTCCATATTGCGCAGCATATTTTCTGGCCGCACCACCAGGCCCCTGACTACTTCGATTGATTTTTTTAACATATAGTCTATGGTAACCGTCGAATCCGGTATGATTACTCTTTCAGCGCTGGAATGAGAGATATCCCGTTCGTGCCAAAGGTTAATATTTTCAAAACTGACCAGCATATTTCCGCGTAAAATGCGGGACAGGCCGCAAATGCGCTCGCATATAACCGGATTTTGTTTATGCGGCATGGCGCTTGAGCCTTTTTGGCCTTTATAAAAAGGCTCTTTAACCTCATTGACTTCGGTGCGCTGCAGATGCCTGATCTCCGTGGCAAACCGCTCCAGGGTCGAACCGATAAGAGAAAGCAATGAAAGGTAATAAGCGTAGCGCTCTCGGGAAACAATTTGTGTCGAAATCTTTGCGGCAGTCACGCCTATTTTTTTGCAAATATATTGTTCGACTTTTAAGTTAAGATGCGCAAAAGTACCTACCGCGCCTGAAATCTTGCCCGAAGCTATAAAGGGAAGCTGACTTTTGAGAAGTTTTTCTTCCTGGCATAGGTCATTATATAGATAAAGAAATTTAAGGCCGAAACTATAGCTTTCCGCGTGCACACCATGAGTCCTGGCAACGCAAATAGTATCTTTATATTTTATGGCTTTTTTCTTAACCTCTTTAATAAGGGCATTGAGGTCTTTTAAGATAATGGTGGTGGCATCTTTTATCTGCCAGGCAAGGGTGGTGTCCAGCAGGTCCGATGAAGTAAGCCCACGGTGAAGATATTTTGCGCTAGGGCCTAGCTGCGGGGAAACGTATTGGATAAAAGCGACAATATCATGCTGGGATTTTTCTTCTAGTTTTTTTATCTGGGGGAGCGAAAGCTTTATTTTCGATAGTTTAGCGGAAACGCCTTTAGGAATTTTCTTTTGCTTTTCTAAAGCTTCACAGAGCAGCGTTTCTATTGTTAAAAAACGCTGATATTTGTTATCTTCTTCCCAAATCGCGCCAATTTCGCTAGGTGTATATCGTTCAATCATTTTTTACCTTACAGGGCCCTTAAGCCAACTCATTAGAGGTAAAATCTTACCAAAATAAACACTCTGCGTCAATTAAAATTAAACTTTTACGCAAAATGGCGCAAAAAAAGAAAAGCCCCTCATTAGAGAGGGGCCCGAATGCATCATTGGTCAAAAAAATAAATAGCAAACTAGCAAATTCTAAATTCGAATATCGAAATCCGATTAATTTTAGCTCTCAAGCTAAAAACCGGGTATCCAGCGGCGATTAACCGTTATTGCTGTTCGTTACGGCGGTTCGCTTTTTCAAGCGCATCCCATGGATATTTCTCTTCCAAACCGTAGCCGAGGCCTTCAATGTTATTAGGCAAAAATACCGTTACCAAATCATATACCCCCGAAGAAAACCTTCCTATTGGAAAAACAATGGCTTTACCAATACCGATAAAAGGTTTATCTTCGCTAAAACCCTTAGTGATTTGTCCGGGCACTTCAAGTATTGAAAAAAATGAGTTAACCACGCCCCTGAAAGCTTTTTTGCCTATAGGGCCGGTGCCTTTATTAACCAGCGAATATTGCTCGCCTCCTTCCCAAACGTTTTTAGCATCAAGAGGAATTCCGACGCCATCGTTATTTTTTGGATTAGGCAAAGGAAAAGTAACGACCTGATAAACTCCGCCTGCGGTCCTGCCTGCGGCGTGGATGAAACCTCTGAAGATACCAAAGAAACCGCCCAAAGGTTTATTCTGGCCGTTTTCTCCGAAACCATCCTTGAATCCTTTAGAAGCTTGATAAGGAATTTCCAGCCAACCGGTAAAAATGTTAACAACTCCCTGCTTTGCTTTTTCGATAGAGGATTCTACGTAAGAGGCGTATGCGTAGGTTGCGCTAAACCCGAGAATACAAACAATAAATAAAATAACCATAAACCTTCTCATCTATCCTCCTTCTTTACAATACATCGCTTTATCAAACGGCAGCCAGACAAAAATAATCGAATTTATTAGTATAATATAGCACTTCATTGCGGAATATCAATTATTTACTTTTATCTGATTTTTCTCTTCAGGAGAGCTAATTCGTGCTTCTTTATAGAAAAACTCTCAAACCTCGCGGGAAATTTACCGTGGCGCACATCAACTGCGTAGTGCCGCAGGGCGCTTCGCGTCTGTATATATAAATCTTTGTACATTCTTACAAACTTAGGGCGTATTTTTTTATAAAGCCCCAGCATATCGTAAAGCACAAGCACCTGGCCGTCGCAAAATTTACCTGCGCCGATACCTATGGTAGGGATTCTAACCTGTTTAGTGATAAGGCGCGCAACCTGATAGGGGACGCATTCTAACACTATACTGAAAACGCCTAATTTTTCCAATATTTTTGCCTGTTTCAGCAGATTTAGCGCTGCCCGCATATCTTTGCCTTGAACTTTGTAGCCCCCTAAAAGATGAGCTGTCTGCGGAGTAAGGCCGATATGCCCCATAACAGGAATATTCGCCGCGATAAGCTTTTTTACCACATAAACACAATCTTTGTTATTATTCGCGCTAAACCATTCTACCTTTACGGCTGCCGCGCCGCAGGCAATAAACTTCTTAGCGTAAATAACGGCGCGAGATGCCCGCAATTGATAGCTAACGAAAGGCATATCAGCTACTACTAAAGAATTTTCAACTCCGGCCGCTACCGCTCTTGTGTGATTTAACATCTCTCCAAAACTAACCCTACGTGTTTCTTCAAGGCCCAAGACTACGTTAGCAAGAGAGTCGCCGACCAACACAACATCGATTCCGGCTTCATCGAGAATGCGGGCAAAAGAATAATCGTAACAGGTAAGCATAGCTATTTTGCTTTTACCTTTTTTCTTTAAAATATCCTGGATAGTTATTTTACCCATCTTTCTACACTTTATTTTACATAACAAAAGTACAAAAAATTATCGTAATGCGGTAAACGGTTGCGTAGCTGGAAACGTCAAGCGTTGGTCGTTAATCGTATTTTTTACTAAAAGACGGTAGCCGGTTAACGATTCAAGCTACGCTACCATTCAACGATAGACGTGTCTTTGCAATGTATCATTTCAATATATGCATATGCCTTCCTTCTTCATCCTGCGTAATCACAAATATCCTCATAGTTGAAGGTCCAGCTGCAATAAATGAACGTATTTCAGCAAGCCCCATCACAAAAAAAGCTGTCGAGAGGCTATCGGCAGAGGTACAATTTTTAGTGATCACGCTTACGCTGACCATAGTATCGCTAACAGGGAAACCTGTGCGCGGTGAAATAAGATGGGAGTAGCGCTTGCCTTTATAATCAAAATATTGCTCATAATTTCCGCTCGTTGCGATAGCTTCGTCAAACAACTGTTCGCTTTGCATAACATTTTGTATTTCTTCAGGGTTTTTTATACCAATACGCCAGGGTTTACCTCGATTAGTGCCCAGGCAATATATATCGCCTCCGACGTTAATAAGAGCGCTGTCTATCCCTTTCTTTTTCAATTTCATAACGGCTTTGTCGACCATATAGCCATCCGCAATTGCGCCTAAGTCTATCTTCAAGCCTTTTTTCTTTATTAAAACAGTTCCTTCTGCTTCGTTAATCTCAATATTGTTCATTCCGCCAACTTCTTTCAGCGCAGCGATTTCTGACTCTTGCGGAAATTCTAGTCCGCCTTTTTTAATACGCTCTTTCCAGTATTCATAAAGCCTTCCGTAACTCACATCAAAAGCACCGTTGGTCATTTCGTTAACTTGTTTCGCCAGTCGTAAAACTTCCAATAATTCCGCAGACACCTTTACAGGCACGCCTGATTTGCCGTTTAAACGTGACAACTCCGAGCCTGGGTCGTAAAAATTAAAAATCTTCTCTAGGCGCTTAAACTCCGCGTAAACGATACTGCCTGCTTCTTTATAGGGAGACTTTATCTCCAAGTAGGTTCCTGCAGCGACAAATTTGCTTTCATATAAGCTTTTTGCGCAGGAAGAACAAAATATTAGGCCAAAGATAAAAGACCAAAGAAAAAATGCTTTGAAGGAAAAATATTTTTTTCTGAGAAGTTTTTGGTCTTCGGTCTTTGGTCTTCGGTCTTTGGTCTTGATTATTATTTTTTTAACCATCTCATTAATTCTTCCAAATCCATGCAATTTAATACATCGTTTTTAGTGAGCCAACCGCGTCTGGCAGTGCTTATGCCTAAATTCATAATTGAGAGCTGCTCGAGTATATGCGAATCGGTACCCAAAGAAATCTTTACGCCCAGTTTTTTTGCGCGCATAGCATTAATATCGTTTAAGTCTATGCGTTGGGGGTGGCAATTGATTTCCATGGCAACCCGATGCTCAGCGGCAGCTTTAAAGACCTCATCAAGGTCAACCTCATAGGCGTCTCTGACTCCCCATAGTTTTCCTGTAGGATGCGCAATAATATGCACGTATTTGTTTTGGCAGGCTTTGACCATTCGTTTGGTAAGCTGGGAGCGCGATTGCTTAAATCCCGTATGTATGGCTGCAACTACCAAATCAAATTCAGCTAAAACGCTTTCGGGATAATCGAGCCTCCCGTCTGAATCGATATCGATCTCAGCGCCAAATAACAGGCGCGTTTTGCTTTTTTTATTTACCCTGCGTATTTCCTCCTGCTTTTGATGGACTTCTTTTATAGAAAGCCCGTTGGCTATTTTTAGGCTCATAGAATGATCACAAACGCCGATGTATTGATAGCCTGATATTTGCGCAGCTTGCGCAATTTCACTTATTTGTGCCGCTCCATCGCTGTAGCGCGAATGCACGTGGAAATCACCTTTAATATCTTTGAGTTCAAGCAGATCAGGCAAACTATTTTTAAGAGCCGCTTCCACTTCTCCCCTGTCCTCGCGTAATTCCGGCTCGATATATGCCATCTTTAAAAAAGAAAAGATATCTTTTTCTTCTTTGCCGGAAACCCACTTTTCTTTTTTTCCTGAAACAGAAAATACCCCGTATTCATTTATCTTGCAATTGTGCTTGATGGCGAGCTGGCGCATTTTTATATTAAATTCCTTTGAGCCGGTAAAATACATAAGAGCCGAGCCAAATTGAGCATCGCTTACCACTCTTAGATCAACTTGTATATTATTTTCTCCGGAGATAACCGAAGATTTAGTTTCGCCTTGAGCCAGGACTTCTTTAACTTGCGGCAATTTAACAAACTTACCCATTACTTTTCCCGGCTGTCCGGAGCTAATCAAAATGTCTATGTCTCGTACGGTATCTTTGCGCCGGCGCAAAGAGCCTGCAGCCTCAATCTTGCCGACTTCCTTGTTTTTTTTGAGCTCCGTAATAAAACTGTCGGCAACTTCTTGAGCAAAAGAAAGAGGCATGCGCGCGCTTGCCTGTTTGATAAGCGCGATACCTTTTAAAATATTACCTTGCGTTTTTTCCCGTATGCCTTCTATACTTGCAAGTTTTCCGGCTTTTGCGGCTCGCTCTAATTCTTCAATGCTTTCTATTTTTAAGGCATCGCGAATAGCTTTGGCGGTTTTTGGCCCCAAACCAGGAACCCCAAGCATTGCGACAAGGCCGCGTGGCACTTCTTTCTGCAAATCTGCGTAATATTTTAGCCTTCCGGTTTCAACGATTTCTTTTATTTTTTCCGCTAAATCAGCTCCTATGCCGGGAATTGAAGTAAGCGTATCAGAGGCAATATAATTTTCTATGGGATCACTTAGGCTCTCGATATTTAAAGCAGCCCGAGCGTAGGCCCTGATGCGAAAAGGGTTATCCCCTTTAAGTTCTAAGATGGTTGCGATATCCCGGAATATGCGGCTGACTTCTTGATTCTTCATATCGTATTAGAAGTAGCGAGTAGAGAGAGTTAAATAACTAACGACAAAGATATAAACCACACCGTCTAATGACCAATTACCAAGCTGCATTGCAATCTTTGTTGGAGTTTGGTTATTTTTAATCTTGCTACTCGCTACTTTATACTCTCTACTTTTTCTTATATTCTGCTGTAACTTTATTTGTCGCTCCGCCGCGCGCGGTAAACTCTCCAACAACAGTCATCTGGTAGGGATGTAAAACTCGAGCCACATCCTCTAGAATTTTATTCACCGCATGCTCATTGTAAATTTTTACATTACGGTAAGCGTACAAATAATATTTTAGGGATTTAAGTTCGATCAGTTTTGCACGCGGGGTATAGCGGATTGTAATAACGGCGAAATCCGGAAGTCCTGAAAAAGGGCAAATACAGGTAAACTCATTAGTGGTGAGTTCGACGTTTATTTTGCGCTTGGGATATTCGTAAGCAATTGTCTGCAGGATGCCTGCGTCAACATCTTTGGGTAAAAATGTTACCCCGAGAGTTTTTTTAGCTTTTTTTTCCGTTTCGCTTAAAAATCTGTCTTCGTAAATCATGTTCTCTCTTTAAATGTTTCCAATATTTTTCGGTGCATTATACCATAAAAAATACCTAAGAAAACCTCGGCAAAATATCGAATTCAAGATGATAGGATAAAAATGCGCGAAGTAAATGATATATCTCTTTTTCGCAAGTCTCTGTGGGATTTAGCCGGCAGACATACGGAAAATCTTTATCTTGAATATAGAGTAGGGAAGAAGAAGTTTCTTTGCTTATCCTGCGCGAATCTGCAGCTTTTTTTTGGCAATTTTTACAAAGCAGCCCGCCTTTTGAGACGCTAAAAAAGATAGTTTCATTGAAGTAACTATGGCAGAGCAAGCATTTATTAAATTCCGGCTTAAAGCCGGAAAGCGTTAAAAACTTAATCAGAAAAATGTAAAGCATCCTGCGCTCTTCGTGCGCGGATAAATAAGACAAGGAATTTTTAAGCAGGCTAAAGACAGCTTTATTCTTATCCCAGAGCTGCATCGAACGCTCAATGAGATTGATAAAGGCTATGGCCACTTTACTCTTCGCCAGATTATTGCGCAAAAACGGGTAATCCCGCACAAGATCTGCATGAGAAATAAGCCAGATCTCTCTTTTCTTAGGATAAAAAATAAATTCATTCAGGGTGCAGATGCCCAACGAAGAGGAAAATTCTTTCTTGGGAGTATAGAATCCTTTTAGTATACCGGTAATTTTTCCAAATCTTGAGGTATAAAGGCTTGTGATAAGGCTAGTCTCCCTGAAATTATACCTGCGTAATACAAAACCTACGTCTTTTTCAATCATCGCAGAAGCTTTCAGCTCTCAGCTGTCAGCTTTCAGCTTCTTTCTCTTTTTTCGAGAGCTGATAGCTGAAGGCTGATGGCTGATAGCTTGTTTTTTAAAGTTGTTAAAGAGTTTGCTCATAATCTCCTCCTGCTTCTTCTCCATGATGAGGCGTTTATTCTTAGTTAAGTCATCATAACCTAAAAGATGCAATACTCCATGAGTACAGTAAAGCAAAAGCTCGTCTTGCCAGCTGTTGCCGTAGCGGGAAGATTTTTTTATCGCTTCTTCGACAGAAACAACCACCTCGCCAAGATAACCTGGCGAATAATCGTCGCGCAAAGGAAAAGAAATAACATCAGTGGCTGATGATTTCCTGAAAAAACGTTTGTTGAGGCGGCGTATTAACGCATTATCGCAGAATAAAAACGAAACTTCAGCCGGCTTAAGGCTTAAGAAACCTAAAATGCGCTTTAGGCCTCGCTGTATTTCAGTATGATTGATTTTCCTTAAACTCTTTAGGATTATAAGCTGCGGATTACTTGCGGATATTTTTGGCGCCATAGCTAGCGTAATCACCTTTGTGCTTAAGAATGTGTGTCTTTCGGATAGTTTATACGGCTATGAAATAGCGCATTAAGCATGCGGATAAAGCTCTGCGTGATTTTCTCCAGATCTTTAAGGGTAAGGTTACTTTCATCAAGCTCGCCTTCCAAAAACCTCTTCTTAACCACATCCCGCACCATTTCTTCGATGCGCGAAGGAGTCGGCTCATCAAGGGTCCGGGAAAGCGCTTCAATAGCGTCCGCCAGCGAAACAATGACTATTTCCCTGCTTTGAGGCTTAGGCCCAGGATAGCGGTAATCCTCTTCATGCTCGACGCTAGGCTCAAGCTCTTTTGCTTTTTGATAAAAATAATACACCAGACTCCTACCATGATGCTGCGCTATAAAATCGACTATTTTCCTGTTTAAGCGATATTTTTCGGCTAGCTCTATTCCATCTGTAACATGGTTCATAATTATCATTTTGCTCATCGAAGGCTTTAAATCTTTATGCACATCCTTATAACCTACCAGATTCTCCACGAAATAATTAGGCTTCAATAATTTTCCGATATCATGATAATATGCGCCGGCACGCGCAAGGAGTGGATTTGCGCCGATTGATTCCGCGGCGGCTTCGCTTAAATTTGCCACCACAAGCGAATGATAATACGTTCCTGGCGCTTCAAGGATTAACCGGTGCAGGAGAGGGTAGTTAAAATCTGAAAGCTCGAGCAAAGAAATATCAGTGACCACCTTGAAAACATATTCAAATAACGGAATAACCCAAAAAACCACGATGGCAGAAAGTATTCCGTTAATAAGGCAGGTTTTCAGGAGGCTTACATCGGTACTTGAAAAATATAAAAAGCTAAACTGTTTCTCTAAGGCAATCGCAGTAAAAAATTGCACTATGGCGCCAATTAAGCCTGCTTTTATAATCTGGGATCTGCGGCGCGCGCGAAAGGCGATGCGGCTGGCTATGAGGGCGCCGGTAAATAAGCTTACCCCCACATTAAAATTCTGCCCCTCAACGCTCGCGCCTAAAGAGGAAATAAAAAAAGCAAAAAGAATCGAAAAGTCCATATTCTCGAAAAGCACGGTTACTAAAATCGCAAAACCTATTGCGGGTATAGCGTAGCCGGAAAATTTTAAAAACACGGCAGTAACTATAGAAGTAAGGACGGCTAAGGCGCCCAAAAGATAGATATCTATTAAAGGAGGGATATTTTCGATTCTCTTTATGTATTTCGCATAAAAAACGAGCAGTACGGCGATAAAAAGCGGAGAGTAATCGAGAGAATAAGCATAAAAAACAAATCCGGTGGCGGCAAAAATCAATACGGCAGCGGCACATTTACTAAGGCCGGCGCGAGGCTCTCCTAATTTAATTTTCATAATTTATGTTCTGTATTCTTTTCGAAGAGAAAAAATATTTTTACACCGCAAAACCGCTAAATAATCCGCTAAAACGCAAAAAGACGATAGAAAAATGCAGCTCGACATCCTTCAACCCATTCTTAACATCCATTTTGCGCTTTTGCGTCTCCTTTGCGCCTTTGCGGTGTCAATAAGTATTCTACTGCGGCTTTTCGCTGTAAAAGTCCTCATAAGCCTGGACTATTTGCTGAATTAAAGGGTGCCGCACCACGTCTCTTTTGGTAAGCGAAATAAATTTTATGCCTTTTATGCCCTTCAAAATTTTTATCGCTTCGATAAGCCCCATAGGCCTACCGCCAGGTAAATCGCTCTGGGTAATATCTCCGGTAATAACGGCTTTTGAATCAAACCCCAAACGGGTAAGAAACATTTTTAACTGCTCTGCCGTACAATTTTGAGCCTCATCTAAAATAACAAAGGCATTATTTAATGTCCTGCCTCTCATGTAGGCAAGAGGCGCAACTTCTATAATGCCAGTCTCAAGATATTCTTCAATGACCTCGGCTTCCATCATATCGTAAAGGGCATCATAGAGCGGGCGCAGGTAAGGCCCCAGCTTTTCCTGCATGCCCCCAGGTAAGAACCCAAGCGATTCCCCCGCCTCGCGCGCAGGACGCGCCAGAATAATCCTGCGTATCTTTTTCTCCATAAGATAATTTACGGCCATCGTCATGGCAAGGTACGTCTTTCCTGTCCCTGCCGGACCCGTTGAAAACACAATATCAAAATCCTTAATCGCCTTTATATATTCTTCCTGGCCTTCTGTCTTTGGAGTAACCATTTTACGTTTTGCCGAAGGCACCTTGATACCACTAAGTTCTCCTGAAGACTCGGTGTCATGGCTGCTGATGTAGCCCTCCAGCTCGTCACGCTTAAATATCAGTCCGGCCTTGCCTAAGCTGATAATTTTGTTAATTAAGGCGATTGCCTCTTCGATATTAACTTTGGTGCCTTTAACGAGGATCCCCTGGGAGGTGAGAGAAATTTTTACTTTACTTTGCGTTTCAATAAAACGTAAATTTTTATCTTCTACGCCGAATATTTCCCGCAGAAGCGTGCTATCTTTAACTTCAATTCTTCTTTCCATAATATTTTTGAATGTTTAGTTTAAATTCGAAGCACGAAACTCGAAGCACGAAACAAAACCGAATGCTCTAATGTTCCAATTTTAAAAAATTTTTGTTTCCGTCATTCGAATTTCGATATTCTAATTTCGGATTTACATAATCCTCGAATATCGTTATTGTGAGGGGATTTTTATTTTTGCCCCCGGAAAAAGTTTATCCGGTCCGCTCAAAACATCTTTATTCGCTTCATAAAGCATTTGCCACTTTTTGGTAGTGCCATAAAACTTCTGCGATATTTTTTGTAAAGTATCCTCTTTGGCAACCGTATATTCCTGATAGTCTTCTTTAACTGCCGATGCGGCCATAGCGGAAGGCTCTGGTTGCGGCTGAGTATTCTCGATTTCCTGCGCAGGCTCTTTTGCGCCGGTTGCAGGTTGTTTTGCTGGCTCGCGCAAATAATGGTGTGGGCCTAACTCTACTTCCATAACCGACACTTTGCGCGTGCCTCCAAGCTTACTATCCAGTTCTTTTTGTTCTGTTGGAGCGTTACCCATCAGGTAGCCGCGGTTTCCTTCAATCTCCAAATCAACCCTGGGCTTTTCAGTCGTATACGTCCTTACCAAACATCCGCTTAAAAAAACTATTCCTAATATAATAAAGTATTTTTTCATTGTTTCTCCTTCTTAGCTTTCAGCTATCAGTCTTCAGCTTTCAGCTTTAGAAATAATTATGTTTTCTTTAGCTGACAGCTGATGGCTGTAAGCTGATGGCTATTTTTTTTCTTCCTCTATCATCTTAATATAAACTTCCCGCAATTGATTGGCTTCAACGGTTGAAGGGGCATCCGAAAGAGGGCAAATACCTTTTTGAGTCTTAGGAAAAGCAATGACTTCGCGTATGCTTTCGGCGCCGGTAATAATCGCGTATAGCCTATCCAGGCCAAAGGCAATACCCCCATGCGGCGGTGCTCCATACTTAAAAGCGCGCAGTAAAAACCCGAATTTTTTCTGGGCATCCTCATCCGATATTCCCAGCGTTTTAAATACTTTTGCCTGCAATGCTTGGGAATGTATCCTGATAGAGCCACCGGCAACTTCCTGGCCGTTTAGAACCAGGTCATAAGCGCGCGCGGCAATGGCGGAGATATCTGTGTCGAGAAGAGGTATATCTTCTAATTTTGGCGACGTAAAAGGATGATGGCAGGCCTGCCAGCGCTTTTCGTCGTTATTATACTCAAAGAGAGGAAAATCAACTACCCATAAAAACCTGAACTCCCCCTCTCCCACATCGGGCTTATCGCAACCATATTTCGCCATGGCTTCCTTATAAGGGATCCTTAAAAAAGGTGTCTTGATTTCTTTTCCGAGTACCTCCAAAAATGTAGCCGCAATAAGATTTTCTGTCAAAGACATAATATCTTCTTCGCTAACGAACGACATTTCTATATCAAGCTGGGTAAATTCCGGTTGCCTGTCTTTGCGTAAATCCTCATCCCTGAAACAGCGCGCGAGTTGATAATAACGGTCAATACCTCCGACCATCAATATTTGTTTAAATAACTGCGGCGATTGCGGAAGGGCATAAAATTTATTAGGGTTAAGACGGGAAGGAACAAGATAATCCCGCGAACCTTCAGGCGTTGATTTCGTTAAAAAAGGCGTTTCTATTTCCAAAAAATCCTGTTTATTAAGGCAAGCGCGCAGAGCTTGATTAAACTTATGCCGCAAACAAAGGCGCGTCAGCATTTTTTTCCTGCGCAAATCAAGATACCGGTGCAACAATCTGGTTTCTTCTCCCACTTCTATATCATCATCAATGGGAAAAGTGAGTTCAGCCGAGCTATTAAGAATTTCTACTTCAAGAGCAAATACTTCAATAAGGCCCGTTGGAATCTTAGGGTTTTCTGTCCCCTTGGGCCGCATATTCACCGTTCCTCGCACTTTAAGCACAAATTCGCTGCCTAATTTTTTTGCCTGTTCGTAAACATTCGGGTTTGGTTTTGGAAAAAATACTATCTGGGTAAGCCCATAGCGGTCGCGCAAATCGATAAAAATAATTTTACCGTGGTCGCGCCGCGCGTGTACCCAGCCG
>JAQTOI010000054.1 GCA_028713415.1 Candidatus Omnitrophota bacterium | reverse complement strand
GTGCGCAAAAGCGCAAAAGGGAGATGGAGAAAAATAGCTCTAAAAATAGCCGCAACATTATTCTTTATTTGTCTTTTTGCGGCTTTGCGGGATTTTGCGGTATCAATAAGGCATACTTTAATTTGCTATTCACTCAGCAATTTTTTATTAAGTGTGGGGCGCTTTTTGTTATTGCTCCGGCGATTGCGTCTGACTTTGAGAATTATTTTCCAGTTTATCGTTTTTTTTGCTCTCCATGCGATATATCTTATCTAAGACGCCGTTAACAAAACGAGAAGAATCAACATCACCGAAACGTTTAGCCAGCTCTATCGCCTCATTGATAGACACCTTGGGCGGGATATCTTCAAAAAAAAGCAACTCCAGGCAGGCAATACGCAAGATATTTCGGTCAACGACCGCCATGCGGTCTATCTCCCAATTCCGGACATATTTTTTAATCAAAGAGTCTATGCGTTCTGAGTTCTTATTTACCCCGGCGACAAGGGAACGGGCAAAATCTATAACTTCCTGTTTTTGAGGATCATTTTCGAAATAAGTGCGGAAGGCTTCTTCGCAGTCACGCTTGGATATTTCTATCTGGTAAAGAAGATGTAAAGCAACTTCTCGTGCTTTTGAGCGTAATCTCATAAATGTTACAACTATATCTGCGAGTAAAGCGCTGCCATTTCTAAGGCGGAAAGGGCCGCGTCTCTACCCTTATTGCCTTGTTTTGTCCCGGCACGCTCAATCGCCTGCTCAAGTGTATCGGCAGTGATAACTCCTAAAATAATAGGGATATTTTTATCAAGCGCCAGGCGCGAGACGCCCTTTACCACCCCTGAAGCAATATAATCAAAATGAGGGGTATCGCCGCGTATTACCGCCCCTAAAGCAATAAGCGCATCAAATTTTTTTGCATCCAGCTTACCTAAGGCTTGAGGGATCTCAAAAGAGCCAGGCGTCCAGATAACCGTAATATCTTTTTCGTCCACGCCGGATTTTTTCAGAGTATCCACGCAGCCGCATAGCAATTCTTTACTGACAAATTCATTAAATCGAGCAATCGCAATACCTATTTTTTTACCTTTACCTGAAAAATTTCCTGCTATCTCTTTCATATGACCTCCTTTAATGAGCAGACAGCCTGCGTAGCGAATGTAGTGAGCAAACGCAAGTTGTAGGCATTGATATAATAGATGCCAATGCCGTCTGCGAATTAAACCCCCCACCACTTTTAGTGATGAATGGTTTCTATAAAACAATAGTTAATTAATACCGCACTCGTACCCCACCCACCACGAGCCAAATTCATAAAAGTGGTGGGTGGTAAAATTCGATTACGCAGTTTTTCGGCACGCTTTGCGCTTGAGAAACTGCTATCTCATTTTATAGAATATGCCCTAATTTCTCTTTTTTAGTCTGTAAATAACTTTTGTTCTCTAAGCAGGCCTCGGTAGTTATAGGCACACGCTCAATAATTTCTAATCCATACCCCTCAAGGCCAATAATTTTTTTTGGGTTATTGGTGAGAAGCCTTATTTTTTTTACTCCTAAGTCAGCGAGTATCTGCGCCCCGATGCCGTAATCACGCAAATCAGCCGGAAATCCTAACATTTCATTTGCCTGAACAGTATCTGCGCCTTTTTCCTGCAAACTATAGGCCTTTATTTTATTCTTCAAGCCTATGCCGCGGCCTTCCTGACGCATATATAGCAGTACGCCGGATGTTTTCCCGATTAACTGTAAAGCCCGCTCGAGCTGGCGTCCGCAATCACACCTGCGCGAACCGAATACATCGCCGGTGAGACACTCGGAATGGACACGCACCAGCACTCCTTTTTGTTTTTTTGCCTGCGCTTTAATTTTACCTTTCACTAAAGCCAAATGCTCGCTTTTATCAATCAATGATTCATAGAAATACAGGGTGAATAATCCATAATCCGTAGGTAAATTTACCTTTTCGATAAGTTTTACCAATTTTTCTTTTTTCCTGCGGTATTCTATCAGAGAAGCTATAGTGCAAATTTTAAGGTTATGTTTTTTAGCAAATTCTATCAAATCAGGAAGGCGCGCCATAGAGCCGTCTTCATTAATTATTTCGCAAATCACTCCTGCTGGACATAAACCAGAAAGCCTTGCTAAATCAACTGCGGCTTCAGTGTGTCCTGCGCGCACAAGAACCCCGCCTTCTTTTGCTTCCAGCGGGAAAAGATGTCCCGGCTTAACTAAGTCAGCCGGTTTACTTCTTGAATTAATCAACACTTCTATTGTTCGGCTGCGGTCAAATGCCGAAATGCCGGTAGTAATGCCTCTGGCTGCGTCAACGGAAACGCGCCAGGCGGTTTTAAAGGGATCGCGGTTGGCCTGCGTATGCATAGGTTCCAAATGCAGTGCTTCTATGCGCTCTTTCGCCATAGGAACACATACCAAGCCCCTGGCTTCTTTTATCATAAAATTAATCAGTTCGGGCGAGGCAAACTGGGCGGCAATTACTACATCGCCTTCGTTTTCTCGTGCCTCGTCATCAACCACAATAACGGGCCTGCCGCTTTTAATATCTTTGATTATGCTTTCTATAGGGCTAAACATATGATTTTATTTATTGTTTGCATGCATTTTAAGGATTTTTTCTAGATTTAATAGATTAACGCAACCGCCTTTAGTTGTCAAGCTTGCAAAAAATGGTTGGAAATACACTACAAAAGTCATCCGGAATAAAAAAACCACAAAGATACAAAGTAAATTTCTTTGTGTTCTCTGTGGTTTTTCTTAAATTCTAAGTATCGGTATTTATCGCTTAGTCCACTGGAACCGGCGCCTGGCGCCTTTGCGGCCGTATTTTTTTCTTTCTTTGGCCCGAGGGTCACGCGTAAGAAGGCTTTCTTTTCTTAAAGCCGGGCGCAATTCAGGGTTCCATTCCACAAGGCAGCGTGAAATACCCAAGCTTATTGCTCCAGCCTGGCCATTGGTGCCTCCGCCGTTTACGTTGACTGAAACGTCGGCTTTTCCGTCAAGCCCGGCAGCGACAAGCGGTTTTTTAACTTGTATCTTATGATCAATAGTAGAAAAATAACTAAGATAATCTCTTCCGTTGACGACAACCCTGCCTGAGCCCTCAGGTGTAACCGTTACGCGCGCTACCGCTTCTTTCCTTCTTCCAGTTGCTCTAAATATGTTCTTTGCTTGCTCCATTTCAAACCTCTATTGTTTTTGGATTCTGGCACTGATGGGCGTGCGTAGCTTCAGGATAAACTTTAAGTAAGCGCATCATTCTTTTACCCAAAAGCGTCTTAGGAACCATGCCTCTAACCGCTAAATAAACAATACGTTCAGGATTCTTCTGGGCCAGCCTTTCCATAGTTATATCTTTTATACCGCCCGGATATCCTGAATACCTGTCATATGTTTTTTGCTGTAATTTATTACCGGTAACCCTTACGTGTTTTGCGTTTATTACTATAACGTGATCGCCGCATAAAAAGTTAGGGCTGTAAGTTGCCTTATGCTTACCCTGTAAAATCTTGGCAATACGGGTAGAAAGCCTGCCTAAAACTTTATCTTTAGCGTCAATAAGCACCCAGTTTTTCTTCAGATCATTGAAAAATTTGGTCTTTTTCACTTATAAACCTCCGAATATTCGCTTTTTGTAAAACCTGAAAAATGCAAGCTTTTAGGGGACAAGTTTCTCTTTTATACCATAATCGGCAAAATTGTCAATATTTATTCTGGGTTATACTATCTTAAAACCTCAATGGCCTGGCGCAAATCTATCGTGCCTTCGTAAAGGGCTTTACCGACAATTACACCCCAGATACAAGGGGCTTCTTCTTTTATTTTTTTAAGGTCTCCTAAAGAAGCTACCCCTCCGGAAAGGATGAAATTCAGCTCATTTTCAGAGGCTAAACTTTTTGCTTCTTCCAGGTTAGGCCCCTGCAGCATTCCATCGCGTGAAATATCGGTATAAATTACCCAGCGTAAGCCCAGTTTGTGTATTGAGGCTATAAAATCTGCGGGATTTTGATTGCTTATTTTCTGCCAGCCATGCGTGGCTACATAACCGCCTTTTACATCTATGCTTACCGCTATCTTGTCAGCGCCGACTTCTTTTATCAGCTTTTGAAGAAAACCTTCGCTAAGGCTACCAGTACCGATAATTATCCGCTCAACTCCCAGAGAAACCAACTCTTGTGCCTTTGCTAAGTTCCGTATCCCGCCGCCTACTTCAACCTTTATTTTAACCTTGCGAATAATTTCTTTAATAAACCTAATATTTGTTCCATCGCCAAAAGCGGCGGAAAGATCAACCAAATGAAGCAGGCTCGCGCCTTCCTTTTGCCAGCGGCTGGCAACCTCTGTAGGGTTTTCGCTATAGACTTTTGACTGCGCAGGATCCCCCCTTACCAGGCGTACAACTTTACCGTCCATCAAATCTATAGCCGGAATAATCACCATTATAATTCAAAAAAATTATTTAATACCTTTAGGCCTAAAGACTGGCTTTTTTCAGGGTGAAATTGCACACCCCAGACATTGTCTTTGCGCAGGGAAGAAACAAAATTAAGGCCGTAATGCGTAGTTGTTAAAATTACTTTTTTATCCGAAGGGGCGCAGTAGTACGAATGCGCAAAATAAAAAAAACTATTATCCGAAACCCCCTTGAAAAGGTCTTTGGTCTTTGGTCTGTGGTCTGTGGTCTGTACTTGATTCCACCCCATATGCGGCACAATCAGATTTTTCAGCTTAAAATTTTTAACTACACCCCCAACAACATCCAGCCCTTTTATGCCCGGAGCTTCCTCGCTGTCGCGAAATAACAGCTGCATCCCTAAACATATACCGAAAAAAGGCACACCTGCGCCAATACGCTCTTTTAGAAGGTTAAAAATATTTCTTTTTTTCAATTCCCCTACGGCCTTGCCAAAATGCCCAACCCCGGGGAAAATTATCTTTTTAGCTTTTCTTAAAACCTGCGCAGAATCACTTACCCTTACGGTTTTGCCTAAAAACCGTACTGCCTTTTCCACACTGCGTAGATTACTCATTCCGTAGTCAACGATAACTATCATAATTTCGGACCAAAGACTAAAGACTAAAGACCTTCGGAAATTTAATCCTAAATAAAATTACTTGGTCAAACTTTTGTCGATTTTATATATTTTAGAATACTAAATGCTATGAACCGAAAAATAATTTTTATTTCTATAATCTTTCTTATTCGTTGTTTGGTCTGTGGTCTTCGGTCTTTGGTCTAATCAATCACTCCCTTGGTCGAAGGAATGCCTTTTCTGCGCGGGTCGATTTGAGTGGCCTGGTCTAGCGCTTTGCCCAAGGCTTTGAACAAAGCTTCCAATATGTGGTGGAGGTCACCCTCGCCTGATTTAATAATGTAGACAAAGCTTAATCCTGCATGCTGAACGAATGCTTCAAGAAACTCTTTCGCATCTTCATAAGCAAAAGTGGTGTCATCAAACTTTCCATTAGCTAAAATTTGTACGACTTCATCTTTATTTTCAGCGGTAACGCTCCCCGCAAGACTGGGCCGTCCGCTGATATCTACATTTGCTTCAACCACCACTTTATCCATGGTCGCAGAAAACGAACCGTATCTATTTATGCCGGCTTTATCCGCCAAAGCTTCTTTAAACGCTTTACCAAAAGCAATACCGATATCTTCGATAATATGGTGCCGTAAATCACCTTGCGCTTCTATTGTCAAATCAAAGAGGCCATGAAACGCAAAGAGAGTAAGTAAATGATTAAGCGGCTCAAAACCGGTTTTAATGAGCGTTTTACCGCTACCATCGATAGCAAACTCGCCCCGTATATCGACTTCATTAGTTTTTCTCTTTATCAACGCTTTCCTCATCTCTCTTCTCCCTGTTTCTTTTTTTCCTTATGAGCTCATGAGCTTAAGAGCTTACGAGCTAATTAACTTGTCAACCTCTTCTTCACGCTTTCTACGTGCTTAACCATCCCCTCAAGAGACGCGATTTTCTCTAACACCTGCGCTTCATCCTGCAGCGCTTTTTTGGTATAGCTTATAATGTGAGTTTCTTTTAGAAATTCGCTCGCAGACAGAGACGAAAAAAAACGCGAGGTTCCCGCTGTCGGCAGTATGTGGCTGGGGCCGGCGGTATAATCGCCAAGCGCTGTGGGCGTATTCTCGCCAAGGAATATCGCTCCGGCATTTTTTATCTTCCTTAATATCTTTGAAGGCTTCTTGCTGAAAATCTCTAAATGTTCCGGGGCAATACGGTTTACCGCGTAGCAGCCTTCTTCAAGGTTGTTTACGCGCAAAATGAAACCGTCGATTTTTTTTGCCTTAAGCCCTTTTATTATTTTGCGTGAATTAGTAACTACTACTCCTAAGCCGCGGTAGTGTTCTATTTGAGCCTCTAAATCAGCTATGATATAATCTAAATTAGCGCCACGATTGGCCAGGATAACTACCTCCGAAGGCCCGGCTAACATATCAATATCCACTTCACCAAAAAGCTGCCTTTTTGCCTCAGTAACAAAATCGTTGCCCGGCCCGACTATTTTATCTACTTTTTTTATGGTTTTAGTGCCGCAGCCAAGCCCGGCTATGGCCTGCGCTCCGCCAATACGGTATATTTCTTTTATTTTAAGAAGAGATGCCATTGCTAAAATAAAAGGATTAATAGTTTTATCCTTGCGGGGAGGAGATACCAATACTACCTCTTTTACCCCCGCGACTATTGCCGGAATTACGGCCATATAAACCGTAGAGACCAGCGGAGCAGTTCCTGCCGGAACGTACACCCCTACGCGTTCAAGAGGAATATATCGGTTTATAAGCACTTTTCCGTTACTTTCCTTTATTCTCTTTGTCTTTTTAGGCGATTCTTTTTTATAAAATTTAGTTACGTTGTCGATGGCCAATTTAAACGCTGAAATAATTGAAGAATCGAGCTCGTTGAAAGCGGCGCTTATCTCTGATTCGCTTACGCGCAATTCGCGCACGGCCAATTTAACTTTATCGAACTTTTTGGTGTATTCGCAAAGCGCCTCATCGCCTCTCTCGCGTACAGCTTTAATAATTTTGCCAACGCGTTCATCAACTCTGTTTTTGCGCGCGCGGCGCCTGCTTAACGCTTTTTCCAAGCTATCCAAATTTCGCACTAGCCTCATTGCTCACCTGTAAATTTTAAAAAACACTCTCTCACTTTTTCCAGATAATTATCTCCTCGCATCATTACCACTCCCTGCACCAGATTCTTCCTGCCGCCGCCTTTTAAGGAAAGTTCATTTCTAAATAAGGAAGCAAATTTATCGCAGGAGAACCCTTTTTGTATCACGGAATCACTTGCCGAACAAACGAAGGCATCTTTCTGATTTATACGCGAAATGAAAAAAACAAAAAGTGCATCATTCTGATTTTTCAATATATCGGAAAGATATAATAAGACACTTTCATCTTTATCGTTAAAAGCGTAAGTCAAAAAGTTAATTCCCTTAATTTCCTGCATGTGCGTAATAATTTCCCGAGCTTCTAAGGCGATCATTTGCTTTGAAAGCGTTAACGTCTTTTCTTTCTCCTGCTTTATATTTTCAAAAAGCCTGCGCAAACTTGCGGTTACTTCATCGCTAGAGCATTTAAGTATGGTAGCTTGCTCTTTTATAGCCTTTCGCATATCTTTAAGGTATCGATAGGCACTGGCCCCAACGAGGGCCTCAATACGCCTTGTGCCGCTGCTTATCGAAGATTCAGAAATAATAACAAAGGAACCGATTTCGCTGGTGTTATCCAGATGCGTTCCGCCGCAAAGCTCCCTGCTCGTGCTTCCTATTGAAACCATTCGCACCAAATCTTTATATTTATCCTTAAAAAATGCAAGCGCTCCTTTATCTTTTGCTTCTTGAAGGCTTAAAACACTTTTTTCTATATTTAAGTTTTCAAGGATTTGCTCATTTACCATATCTTCGACTTTTTCAACTTGCGCGGGCGTTAGTGCCTTAGGGTGTGTAAAATCAAAACGCAACCCATCTTCATCGACTAAAGAACCTTGTTGCATTACGCCTGGGCCAAGACAAGCGCGCAAGGCGCTCTGTAAAAGATGCGTTGCGCTATGGGCGCGCATAAGCGCGCGCCTCCGCTCTCCATCGACGCTTGCCCTCACTTCTTCCTTTATAATTCTTCCGGTTATAACTTTTCCCCTGTGGATAACCGCCTCATTAACTTTAATAACTTCTTCTACCAGAAACTCTCCGCTTGACCCCTTTATCAGCCCTTTATCGGATAATTGCCCGCCGCTTGACGCATAAAAGGGAGTTTTATCCAAAACTATCAAACCCTCCTCCTGGCTGGACAAGCTATTAGACTCTCCCTTGGAAGAAAATATTCTCAATACCTTTGACGAAGCTTGGAGGCTTTCGTATCCGGTGAACTGCGTAATTTCAGATAAAGACAATTCTTCCTTCTTAAAAATATTTGTATCAAACATACTCTTTTTACGAGATAACTCTTTCTGGGTCAAGAGAGATTCGCTAAACCCACGCTCGTCCACTCCGATATTCTCTTCTTTTGCGAGTTCGCGGCTTAATTCCAGCGGAAATCCGTAAGTATCATAGAGCTTGAATAAGTCCTGTGCTTCAATCACATTTTTACCCGATAAGCGTAAATTCTGGACAATCGCCTTAAATTGCGACTTACCTTCTTTGAGGGTAAAAAGGAACCTTTCTTCTTCATCAAGGATACTTTTTGCTATTACATCTTTATTTTGATAAATTTGCGGGTACGGCTCTTTCATTATGTCGGCATATAGCGGAACAAATTTATGCAGAAAAGGCGTTTTTTTACCAAGCAGATTCGCCTTCCAGCATGCTTGCCTGATGATTTTACGCACCACATAGCCGCGCTCTTCATTTGAAGGATAGACCCCATCTCCTATGGCGAAGCTGGCGGCGCGGGCATGATCCACGATTGCATACACTAAACTCTTCCTATCCGTTTCCAAAGAGCCAAGAGCCAATAATTCTTTTGCCAAAACAACGGCCGGAGCCAGAATATCTATCTCAAAGTTAGAATATTTACCCTGTAATACGGCAGCGATGCGCTCCAGGCCCATTCCGGTATCAATATTTTTCTGCGGCAGAGGCTCCAGCTTGTTTTCGCCTATCCTATTAAACTGCGTAAATACCAGATTCCAAATTTCAACAAACCTGCCGCAATCGCAAGCCGGGCTACAATCTTTGCTGCCGCATCCTTTATCAGGACCACGGTCAAAAAATATCTCCGAGCAAGGCCCGCATGGCCCGTTTGGCCCAAGTGTAGGGGCGCTCGCCGGCCAGAAATTTTTATCTTCACCAAGTGTAATTATCTTTGCGCGAGAGAGACCAATATCTTTTTCCCAAAAAGCGAAAGCTTCCTTATCTTCTTTATAAACAGAAACCCATAGACTTTTCTCATTAATATTCAGGATTTTTAACACAAATTCCCAGGCAAACTCTATCGCTTCTTTTTTGAAATAATCTCCGAATGAAAAGTTTCCAAGCATCTCGAAGAAAGTATGATGATATGGTGTTTTACCCACCTCTTCCAAATCTCCGGTACGCAGGCATTTCTGACAACTTGTTGCACGTTTAATTCCTTTTTTCTCTCCCAAGAAATAAGGCTTAAACTGGTTCATCCCGGCTGAAGTGAAAAGAACGCTTGCATCATCGGGCACTAAAGTATCCGAGGGGAAAACAACGTGCGCTTTATTTTCGAAAAATTCCAGGTATTTTTTGCGTAATTCGTTTGTCTTCATAATCCGCGTTTACGTTAATAATATAAATTCCTAGGATGCATCATAAATATTCAGTCCGGCATCCTGCATCGCTTTAATAACGTCGCCATATTCAAAACCGCGGCTAAGCAGGTGCCTAGTGATTTTTGCGGAAATATTCTTTTTTCCTTTATAATATTTAATTTTCTTTGTGACTATTTCCTGTATTTTTTCTTTATCGATTACCACATTTCTTAGGACGCTGGCGGCTATCTCTTCTGGAACCTCTAATTTTTTGAGGGAAAAAGCGATTTTGCGAATACCTAAGCCTTTCGCAAGACTGCAAGCGATAACGGCACGCGCAAATTCCTCATCATTGACGTAATTATATTCCTGCAAATACTTTAATACTTTATTAATTATGGCGGGAGAATAGCTTTTGCGTTTGAGCCGGGAAACTATCTCTCCTCTGCTTCGGGACCTGTATTTCAAAAGAAGAAACGCGTAACGAAGGGCTTTTGAATATTCGTCCACATTATTCTTCTTTTTGGCTTTGCGCTGCCGGGGCGTAGATGCTTTTGCGCACTTCTTCGTCTAATTCCTGCCGTAACGGCTCATTTTCCTTTAGAAGCGCGCGCAATTGTTCTTTTCCCTGCGCAAGATTCTTATCTTTATATGAGAGCCAGCTGCCTGATTTTTTTATCACTCCTGTCTCAACTGCCGCGTCGATCAATGCTCCTACCTTAGAAACTCCTTCAGTGTGCATAATTTCAAAAAGCGCTTCCTTAAAAGGCGCCGCTACTTTATTCTTGACGATTTTAGCCCTGACGCGCGAGCCGACTATTTCTTCACCGCTGGTGACGGAGCCTATTCTGCGCAGATCAATCCTCACCGAAGAGTAAAACTTCAGCGCTCTTCCTCCGGTGGTCGTTTCCGGATTACCGAACATAACCCCGATTTTCTCGCGAAGCTGGTTTATGAAAACCACGCAGGTCTTAGATTTGCTTATAGCTGCGGTAAGCTTACGCAGAGCCTGGCTCATCAGGCGCGCTTGCATTGCCATTTGAGCATCGCCCATATCACCTTCTATCTCGGCGCGCGGGACTAAAGCCGCCACGGAATCGATTACGATTAAATCTACGGCGTTTGAACGCGTCAGCGCTTCGACAATCTCCAAAGCCTGTTCTCCGGTATCCGGCTGTGAGATTAATAAATCGTCTAAATTTACTCCGATAATCTTGGCATACGCTGGGTCAAAAGCATGTTCAGCGTCTACAAAAGCCGCAGTGCCGCCAGTTTGCTTTTGCGCTTGCGCAATAATGCTCAAAGTCAGAGTTGTTTTTCCGCTTGATTCAGGGCCAAAAATTTCAATAACTCTGCCTCGCGGAAGCCCCCCAACGCCCAAGGCTCTATCCAGAGGAATAATTCCCGTGGGAATAACATCTATATCAAGCCTGACTCCTTCGCCTAAGCGCATAATAGCACCTTTGCCGAACTGCTTTTCTATCTGCGAAAGAGCCAGTTCTAAGGCCTTTTTTTTGCCGTCTGAAATGTTCTTATCCTTCATTGTTTTCCTCCTTTTTCAATGCCAATTTCCACACTACACGCAGACTCAAAATAAGCAGCCCTTATAAGAATAAAGTAAATTATACCTTTGCCTTTTTATGCTGTCAAACATTAAGAAATTAGAAACGATTTTCGTTTTTAGTTAGCAGATTTTTTATATTTTTCGTATGGCGGATAACAATGAGGGAAAAAAGGGCAAAAGAAAGAATTTTTAGCTCTATTTCTTTAAGAAAGACTAAAGAGGCTACTAAAAATACGCTTGCCGCAATGAGTGAGGCCAGGGAAACGTAACGGGAAATTAGAAAAGCTATAACAAAAGTTGCCAAAGCGATAAAAATAACAAGAGAAAGCTTAACATAAATAAAGCTAAGAGCTGCCATACCGCCTAAGCTTGCAGCCACTCCTTTGCCTCCTTTAAAATTTAAAAAGGGGGTCCAGTTGTGCCCGCAAACTGCTATAATCGCCATGAGTACAAAAATGTATTTATCCGCGGAAGGTAAAGGAAAGAAAAGTTTGGTTAAAATAATAGGGGTAAATGCTTTTAGAAAATCCAGTACAAAAACTAAAATACCCCATTTTTTGCCCAGTACCCTTACAACATTGGTCGCCCCGATATTGCCTGAACCGAATCGGCGGATGTCAACTTTCTTGACAAGGCGGGTTATTATAAAACCAAACGGTATGCTGCCTAAAATAAAACTAATGACGAGCGGGATTAGTTTTAACATTGATAGCGCGGACACCTCGTGTAAAATAACCTACTCCGGAGATAAGCGTAAAAGCTACTGCCGCCATCCAGATATAGGGGGTTATTAGCGGGATATCGATGAGCACAAATAAAACAGTAAGCATTTGAAAAAAGGTGGTAAGTTTACCCCAAACGGAGGGCGCAATAGGAATTTCTATTTTTAGAAGATAAAGTATAAGCACTCCTAAAAGTATAATCAGGTCGCGGCTGACCACTATCAAGACTACATAAAGAGGGATAGAATTGGTCTCCTGAAACGGCAAAGATTTACGCAACCCATAGAGACAAATAAAAGCGGTAAGTAAAAGCAATTTATCAGCTAAGGGGTCAATAACCTCGCCTATCTTTGATTTTTCTTTTTTCAGGCGCGCTACAAAACCATCAAAAAAATCAGTCAGGACTGCAAGCGTAAAAACTGCGACAATGGCGTATTTTAGATATAAGTGCTGGCCGTTATAATAAAAAAGCAACGAAACAAATACGGGTATCAGCAGAATCCTTAAAAGAGAAACTTTATCCGCAAAACTCATATTCTTGTCTCCAGTGTATTTGTCTCTAGTTTAACATTTTTATTCAATCATTCCAATTCTTTTTGGGGGCCACCAGAGGAAAATTGCTTTGCCGACAATATCTTTTTCGTCGGCAAACCCCCAAAACCTGCTATCAGAAGAAGCAAGGCTGTTGTCGCCGAGAAAGAAATATTTCCCCTGCGGGACAACTATTTCCTGCCCCTCTTTACCGTAATCGCCTTGGTTATAGTAATAGCTGCGCGCAATCCGCGGGTCAGTCATTATTTTTCCGTTGAGATAAAGATTACCGTCTTTGATAAGAAGGCGGTCTCCTCCTCTAGCAATCAAACGTTTTATATAGAATTTCTGCCTGTCTTTAGGCGGGAGAAACACTACCACATCGCCGTGTCGAGGCTTCCCGAAACCATGTATTCTTAAAGAAGTGAAAGGTATCTTTGGGCCATAGACCAGCTTGCTGACAAAAATTTTATCACCAGGCATGAGAGTGGGAACCATAGAAGTAGTAGGAATTTTATAAATCTGGAAAAAAAATGTCCGGACAAAAACTGCCAGGGCAACCGCAATGATAATTGCTTCAGTCCATTCTCTTATCTGCCCTTTTTGCTTAATCTGGCGGATTTCATCGGGATAAAGTTCGCTCAAAACATAAATATTTAGCCATTGCATCAAGGTCTGTTCTTTGTGGTATTCTTCGTCGTCAAATTCGTCCAACGGTTTGGAAATAAATTCTAAACTATCCTTATACTGTTTTGTCCGCTCGCTTAGTTTTGACTCAAGAGCACCTCTTCCATAACAGGCGCACAGTTTATTATACAGCTCAAGATTTTTGGCCATCTCATTAAAATCAGAACAAAGGGCATTTTTAATGCTGCGGGTTGGAGCATTTCCTGCTACGGCTGCATCAAACAGTGCTTTTGTTGGCTCTGACAAATTCTGATATATAGGGTTATCCGGGGTTTCCTTAAGCTTGCGCAGTAAAGAAACTGGATTTATAAAATCATTTGCGGAAAATTCCGGGTAATGCGTTTGCCTGGCTGACTTACTCATATATTTTGCTTTTACGTTAATTAACGGTAACGCTAATTTAAATTAGCATTGTACAATAATACATCAAAACAGAAAAAATTCAACCCATTCGACGCACCACGGGCTAAAGCCCGTAGTTTGCTCAGGGTTGATACTGAGCGGCGCCTGCACATTCCGCGCTTTAAAGAGCACAGTTTCACTTCGACTCCGCTCAGTACCCTTCGAAGTGTCCCGAGCTTATCGAAGGATGGAGCCGCCGAACGTATCAAGCTGCTGAACGTAAAACTTCTAAAAATGCACCGGCAGGTATGTCTATATTGCCCACCTGCTTCATTTTCTTTTTGCCTTCTTTCTGCTTCTCCCAGAGTTTGCGCTTACGCGTTATATCTCCCCCGTAACATTTCGCAGTCACATTTTTTCGCAGGGCGGAAATCTTCTCGGAGGCAACAATCTTTCCTCCGATAGCGGCTTGAATGCTGATTTCATACTGCTGTCGTGGGATTAACTCTTTTAGTTTCTCTACTACCGCCCGAGCTTTTATATCCACTTTTTCCCGATGCACCAGGATAGAAAATGCCTCAACTTTTTTATGATTTAATAGTATATCTATTTTTGCTATTTCTGTCGGCCGATACCCGATAAACTCATAATCCAGCGAACCGTACCCTTTAGTTAAGGACTTTATCCTGTCATAAAAATCAATAATAATTTCACCCATGGGCAATTCAAAAACGATACTTAAACGGTCTTTGCCCAGATAATCCATCTTCATAAAAGTGCCCCTGCGCCCTTTAGACAGTTCGCATATAGAATCAAGTTCTTCAATGGGCGCGATAATATTTGCTTTTACAAATGGCTCATAAGCTTCTTCTACAGATGAGGGGTCCGGAAGCGCATGGGGAGTCGCGACATCAAGCGTTTCACCGTCTCTTTTTTTTACTTTATACATTACGTTAGGAGAAGTCAAAATGAGATCAAGGTTAAATTCCCGCTCTAATCGCTCTTGCACTATCTCCATATGCAAAAGCCCTAAAAATCCGCAACGAAAGCCATATCCTAAAACCCCCAAATTATCCGGCTCATAAACAAATGATGGATCCGATAAACGCAGTTTTTCTATTGCTTGGCGCAGCAGCGGATAGTCTTTAGGAAACGAGGGGAATATTCCGCAAAAAACCATAGGAGGGATTTTTTTATAACCCTCAAACGGCTTATCCGTCGGATTTGCTGGAAAGGTAATAGTGTCTCCCAGGTCTACCTCTTCGGGATTACGCAAGTTAGCGCAGATATAACCTACTTCTCCGCCAAAAAGAGAATCTTTTTTCGCGGGTGCCGGCAAAAATACGCCTACCTCTTCCACCGTATAAGTTTTATTGGTATGCATAAAAAGGATAGTATCGCCAATGCTAAGTTTTCCGTCAAAAATACGTAAGAAAAGTACAACTCCGCGGTATGGGTCAAATATCGAATCAAAAAGGATTGCTTTTAATGGGGCGCTTTCTTTGCCTTGCGGCGCAGGCAGTTCGCCTACGATACGCTCTAAAACGTTTTTTGCGCCCTCTCCTGATTTCGCCGATACCAAAGATATTTCCTCTTTTTTAAAGCCAAATATGTCGCAAAGCTGCTCTATGGTGCGCTCAACATTAGCATTAGGCAGGTCTATTTTATTAATCACGGGTATGATTTTTAAATTACCCTCAAGCGCCAGATAAAAATTTGCTACGGTCTGGGCCTCTATACCCTGTGAGGCGTCAACCAGAAGAATAGCGCCCTCGCATGCTTTTAGCGACTTTGATACTTCGTAAGTAAAATCAACGTGGCCCGGAGTGTCTATGAGATTTAATATATATTCTTTACCTTTAAA
>JAQTOI010000053.1 GCA_028713415.1 Candidatus Omnitrophota bacterium | reverse complement strand
AAAGCGAACGGTTACGAATGTCGCGGATATCCGTTGCATCCGTATTAATCTGTTTGAATTTTAATAACCTATATATACAAGGAGAAGAGAGATGCCTTGCGGGAGAAAAAGAAAATTAAAAAAAGTTAAAAGGCATTGGTTTAAGAAGAGAAGGAAAATGCAGAGGCATAAGTCTAGATAGTCCTGCCGCTTGCGGCCGCTGTCGAGGCTTACTGAATATATTTGCTTTTGGTTTTTTGCGTTGCCGGTGCTATCTGAAGCCTCTATGAAATTCTTACATTCGCGGCACCAAAATCTTGCTGTAAAGAGTACGGCTTATGCGAGCGCCGCTCAGTATTACGCCCAGGAACGCCTAATTTTGACACGGGTGGGCTTCATTTTCGCGCTTTGTGTTTTTTGCCTTAGCTCTTCATTCGCATTCGCAGAAAGCAAAGAAGTTACCAAAAAGATTTATGGCAACTATCTGCGAGGGCTTTTTCACGCGCAGGTCGGAGATTACCGATTAGCGCTTTTAGAGCTTGAAAAAGCAAAGCAATTAGACCGCGATTCTCTTCACATCCGTCTAAAAATAGCAAGCCTGCTTATTCGCCTTGGGGAATTGGACCGCGCGGAGCAAGAGTTAAAAGAAGCAAAAAGAATTGACCCGGATAGTTTTGACGCGTCTTTTGCCCTCATCATTCTTTATTCGTATGCGCAGCGTGACGCGGAGCTGGAAAAAGAATATGAGGATTTTCTCAAAAAGGCAAGCAGATTAAAGCCTAACGACCTGCTGATTTCGGAGTCTTTAGCGCAATTTTACTTCTATAAGAAAAATTTAAACGAAGCGATAAAGATTTACGAAACCATCGTAAAAAACAACCCGCAATACACTGACGGAATTTTTTTGCTGGGTTATTTTCATGAAGAAGCAGGGAGGCTCGATGAGGCGATTGCCCAATGGAAGAGAGTTCTTGAGATAGAGCCTGCGCATGCGGCAGCACTTAATTCTCTTGCCTATATTTATGCTGAGGCGGGAAACAACCTCGATGAAGCGGAAGATATGT
This sequence comes from Candidatus Omnitrophota bacterium, assembly GCA_028713415.1. Taxonomy (GTDB): domain Bacteria; phylum Omnitrophota; class Gorgyraeia; order Duberdicusellales; family 4484-171; genus JAQTOI01. The sequence continues at coordinate 14,487 of JAQTOI010000053.1, read as the reverse complement.
CAAAGCGGGCAGTAGCCAAAGAGCAGGAAAACGGCTCATATATTGATACGCTTGGCTGGATTTATTTTAAGAAGAAAAATTATAAAATGGCAGAGGTGCAGTTGCTTAAGGCACTTAGCTTAACTAAAGACCCCGCAATTTACGAGCATCTCGGAGATTTCTACATAGAAACAAACGACCAGGCAAAAGCTGTCCAATATTACCGCGAGGGGATGGTTAATTTTCCTCAGGCAAAGAGCTTACAGGAAAAATTTCAGAAGTATGGTAAAAAAGATAGCATTCCTCAAAAATAAAGCCAACGAAATCCGCCGGCTCGTTATCGAAATGCTGGCTAAAGCAGCCAGCGGGCATCCGGGAGGGTCTCTGTCTTCCTCAGATATTATTGCCTGCCTTTATTTTGAAGTAATGCACCATGACCCTAAAAATCCGAAATGGCCGGACAGAGATAGGTTTCATCTTTCAAAAGGGCACTGCTGCCCTGCCTTATATGCTGCGCTTTCTATGTGTGGCTATTTTCCACAGGAAGAACTCTGGAAATTGCGTAAGATTAACTCGCTTCTGCAGGGCCACCCTGATAAGCGCATCCCAGGCATTGAGGTAGCCAGCGGCTCGCTGGGCCAGGGTTTATCCGTTGCCCTTGGAATGGCTTTAGCCGCAAGGCTCGATAATAAAGATTACCGCACCTATTGCCTGATGGGCGATGGCGAGTTACAGGAAGGAAATATCTGGGAAGCTGCTATGGCGGCAGCGCACTATAAAGTGGATAGTCTTTGTGGTATTGTTGACTACAATCATTTTCAAATCGACGGCCGCATAGAAGAGATAATGAATTTAGAGCCCCTTGCGAATAAATGGGAGGCATTCGGCTGGCATGTCGTTCAATGCGACGGACATAATATAGGAGAGCTCCTGGAAGCATTCGCGAAAGCCAAAGCGATGAAACTTAAGCCAACCGTTATTATTGCCAATACAGTTAAAGGCAAGGGCGTTTCTTTTATGGAGCATGTGGTTGACTTTCACGGGCGTGCGCCCTCTGAAAAAGAAAGAGAAATAGCTTTAAAGGAGTTAGAGGCGATAGAGAAGGCAGAGAACGAAGAAAAATAGCTATCAGCCTTCAGTCGTCAGCTATCAGCTAAAGGGAAAAAGGCTGAAGGCTGAAAGCTGAGAGCTGAGAGCTGAGAGCTGAAAAATGGAACAATTATACGCCAGAGACGTTTACGGAAAGACGCTTATAGAATTGGGTAAGAAAGATTCACGGGTTGTGGTGGGCGATGCCGATCTTTCCAGCTCAACCCGCACTTCCTTATTTGCCAGAGAATTCCCGGAGCGTTTTTTTAATTTTGGCATCGCGGAACAGAATATGATGGCTACCGCCGCGGGGCTGGCCAGCTGCGGTAAGATTGTTTTTGTTTCGACGTTTGCCATGTTTGCTTCTGCAAGGGCTCTAGGCCAGGTGCGCAACACAGTCTGTTACAACAACCTCAATGTAAAAATAGTGGCAACCCACGCCGGTATCACAGTCGGTGAGGACGGCTCGTCTCATCAGGCATTAGAGGACGTTAATTTTTTACGTGCTATCCCCAATATGCATATCGTTGTTCCGGCGGACGCGCCTCAGGCGCGTGAGGCTGTTATAGCCGCCTATCAAACAGAAGGCCCGTTTTATATCCGCCTGGGGCGTTCAAAAGTTACTACCATAGAGAATAAAAACAAATTTATTTTAGGCAAGGGTGATATACTTGAAGAGGGCAAGGATATTGCTATTATCGCCTGTGGTTTACTGGTAAATGAAGCCCTTGTGGCAGGCGAACTTTTAAAGAAAAAAGGAATTAGCGCTACAGTTGCCAATATTCATACGATAAAACCCATTGATGTAGAAATGATCATTATGCTTGCTAAAAAGCATAAAAATATTCTCGTTTGCGAAGAACATCAGGTTACCGGTGGGCTGTTTTCAGCAGTTGCGGAAGTGACCTCGCGCAATTGTCCGGTAAAGGTAGAGCGCATAGGAATGGAAGATAAATTCGGGCAGTCCGGCAGTCCTGCGCAATTATTGGAGTTTTATGGCTTCAACGCTGATAGTATCGCTAAAAAAGCAGAAAGTATCGTACGGCAGTAAGGTTAAAATTCTTGCCCCCGCCAAAATAAACCTTTATTTTAATGTTACAGGTAAGTTTCCTTCCTCAAGCAAGTTCCATGGCTATCATCGTATTGAAAGCATAATTGAAAGAATTTCTCTCTGTGATGAGATAGATATTGAAGTAACAAAGAAGCCGCGTATCCGTATTTCTTCGAATAAAAAAAATCTTCAAAATTCCGTCAATCTCTGCGTAAAAGCAGCCCGCCTCCTGCAGAAAAAATATTCCATCCCTTTTGGTTTCAACATTAATCTTAAGAAAAATATTCCTGTTGGTTCAGGCCTCGGCGGAGGCTCATCTGATGCTGCGTCAACCATAATTGCCATAGACGCGCTGTTTAATTTACGCCTCTCCAAAAAGAAGTTATTTGAATTGGGCAGCCGCATGGGGAGCGACGTTAATTTTTTCCTCGCTCAAACCCCTTTTGCTTTCGTTTGGGGAAGGGGTGAATATGTCAAGCCTTTTGATGCGAAAAAGCTTACGCATTTAATTGTTTGGCCAAAGGTAAGCCTTTCAACAAAAGAGGTTTATCAAAACACAAGAGTAAAATTGACAAAGGTTTTATCTAATGTTAATATGTTGCTTTACGCATTAAAAAAAGGGGATATCGCGCTGATTAAACAGAACACATTTAACGCATTGGAAGCGAGCGCTTTTTCTCTCTGCAAGCAGCTTTATAGCGTAAAGAATTATTGTGAACACAAAGGGATATTTTGTAGAATGACGGGAAGCGGAAGCGCAATGTATACTTTTCTTGAAGGCTCTAAGTCAGCGAGTTTGCGTAAACGGTTGGCGAGAAAATGGTTCGTCGCCGAGGTTGTAACCTTTTAACCCAAAACCGTATTTTCTGCGAGCCCTCGTAAGACTCGCATTAAGGTTTGCTACTTTTTGACAACTAAGTTTGACGGGCAGGTCTGCCGCCACAATATAATAGGCAGAGCGCAGCGGTATGTGATTATCTCTGCCAGGCATAGACGCTGAATATATTTGTTGCGCACGTTGTGGTTATCCTTTGGAATAAGGGTAAGGCAGGTATTTGAAGGCGGATTTGTCTGTGAGTGCCTGATGTTACGCAGGCAGGGTTTGGGCTAAAAGGAGGTAGGTGTCTTATGGAAATCACAGAGGTCAGAATCTCGCTGCGAGAAAACGAAGGAAAGCGCCTTAAAGCGTACGCAACAGTAACGTTCGACAACTCATTCGCCGTGCGCAATATCAAAGTAGTTGAGGGAAACAGCGGTTTATTTGTCGCTATGCCCGCAAAAAAAATGAAACAATTTTGCCCTCGCTGCGGTAAAAAAGTTGACGTAGGAAGCCATTACTGTAATCATTGCGGGGTGCAATTACCTTTAGCTCAAAAAGAGGCTGATCCTGGCGTAAAACAAGCAACGCACCAGGATTTGGCGCACCCCATAAATCAGCAATTCCGCGATTATTTACAAAGCAAGGTTCTCGATGCGTATTATCGCGAGAAAGAAATACTTAAAAGCGAACCGCAACGGGAAGCCAGCTCAGGAATGAAAAGTTAAAAAAGAGACCATAAACCAAAGACTGAAGACCTAAAGAAACGAGGACAAAGAAACGGTTTTTTTGAATTTATATTTTCAAGGTCTTTTGTCTTTGGTTTTTTATCTTTAGTCTTTTAAGTAAAAAGAGTTTTTAATAGTGAAGATGAGGATTTTGTCTTAATTGCTTTTTTCTGTTCTCTGTCATCTGTTCTCTGGCATCTGTTTCAATTGCCCGGTAGTGTAACTGGTAACACACGAGAATTTGGATCTCGGTTTTGAGGTTCGAGTCCTCACCGGGCAGTTTTTTCGCCGAAGGCGAAAAAACAGAGCAATTGAGCAATAGAGAATAGAACAATAGAGCTGGCGCTCAATTGCAGTCTATTTTCTATTGTTCTATTGTTCAAAAGGTAATAATGGCATTCTTATTTGAGAACCTTGATGTTTATCAAAAAGCAATCGCTTTTGCTGATGAAATTAGCGATTTGACAGAAAATTTCTCAAAAGGCAATTATTATCTTACTGACCAGCTAAATCGGGCAGCGTTGTCGATCGCAACTAACATTGCCGAAGGCAACGGTAGATATAGCAAAGCAGACAGAAAGAATTTTTTTAGGATTTCGCGAGGATCTGCTTTTGAATGCGTGCCGATTCTTGCGTTATGCAAGCGGAAGAAGCTAGTAGAGGAAGGAAAACACAAAGCACTGAAAGAGAATCTTGATGAAATCTGCAAAATGCTTTCAGGGCTCATAAATTATTAAGGCAACCTGATACTCAGGCGCACAGTCAATAGCGGATAGTTGAATGAGAGGTTTTGAATAGGTCATAAATGGAGAAAAAATTGCAAGAAAACATAGATAGAGCAATTGCTTTATTAAAGACTCCTAAAGAATATGAAAAATATATTTCAATTAAACTATCTCCTCCATCGGGATGTTGCTGTTCCGATTGTTGGCCAATAGCATGGCAAAGAATCAATTCTGCCATAGCACCATGCGGCCCCATTAAGCATGAAGGCGATGTTTTGATTGAAGTGAATGGAGATAGATTTGTCCTCGAGCAACACGAAAGCGGCCCCGAAATTATTATATATCTTGCTTTGGCAACCGCTACAGCAACCCTAGTGAAAGCAATCATTGATCTTATAACTACTGTCATTAAAATTCTATCAAGTGAAGACAGAAAGCAACCGTCCAGAATAAAAATTTCAAAAAGAATAATTATCAAAGGAAAAGTCCAAGAGGAAAAACTAATTGAAATAGACATTCCGATGTCGAAAGATATGCAGAAACATTTGGAAGAGGCGATAAAACAACCACTAAATAATCTCTCTAAAAAATAAGAGAAATGGGAAATTTGGTTGTCATTTAAGTTATCATTGGATTGTCGATTATATTGATAATTTTAAGCCGATAGATCGCCCAATTGAATAAAACCGCCCTTGCCGCGACGGACAGTCATTTTGATAATTAACTGGCAAAATTGATGCCGTGGGGTGCGGCGGGCGACAACACCGGGCAGCCAAATAAAATACCCCCTCTTTAAAAAAGAGGAGGGTATTTTATTTGATCGGTTTTCAAGGCAGTTGAAGTTAATAACTTATAACCTCTATGTTTGCCGATAAAAAATTAATAATTTTAATTGTTTCAATAATTATTGTAGCTTTCATCTTGTTTTCGAAGCCCGCCGCCAAGGGCCCTGAGGGTGCAAGAAATATTAAAATTCAAGGAAACTATGTAAGCATGATGCTTAATAATAAGAAAATAACTGCTCAATTAGAAGAAAAATCAACCAAATCATTTGTGGTTGATAGCGGGGATTTAATATCCGCAAATACTGGGGAATTTTTTGTTGTTCCACTCGAAAAATTAGGCAGTTTTCCGGATTCCGTAAATTGTGAATCTTTAACTCATCAGCTGTATAAAGACAATACGATGTTCATCGGTTTTATCGCATTAAATCCGTCTGCTGAGCTGGAATTGGAAAAAGTTGCATCTTTACATAAGGGAGTTATAGAAATTGTTGGTTCAGAGATTAAAAAAGAAACAAATAACAAGGAGATGCCTAGACGTGGTTTTAGTGCCATTTTGCAATCGAGTCCGAGCATTTATTATCTTGTTGATGAAATTAAAATAGTTAAAGAGAAATACTAAGTAAATATAAAACTATTTTTCTGAGATGAAAACATTATTTTTAATTATTTTGAGTTCAGTGGTTTTGCAATCCCTAGCCTATCCGGAAGAGCCGAAATCCTGCGATTGCCCTACTTATAACTGCAAGATTATTGCGCCGCTTAAAGATGGCACTAAGGATGTGTCTTTAGCGATTAATTCAAGAAATGATTGGCAGGTATATAAAAAAGGCAGGGAGGTTTGTGTTAAAAGGTTTATCCCTAATGTGGATGGCGACGCGTTGCCGTTTGCCATTATGCGAGGTAAAGCAATAGATGGCCTAGCGGGTTCGCGATTTGTGCATAAAACAGATGACGGATTTCTGGTTGCTTTTAATGCCGGAGAGTTCGGCGCAGGAATCTGGTGGTTTTCTCCGGACGGCACTAAACGCCTGCTTCTATCAAAAGAGCACGTAATAGGCTTTGTCGAAATACGCGATAGAATATTGGGGGTCTGCGGTTTTTCGCATTTAAGCATTTCAGAAGGAAAGATTTTAGAATTCAAAAAAGATTCTTCGCGAGAATGGTCCTTTAGCGAACTTGTTGACCTTGGAGAAGCTGCCTGGGCATTTACCAAAGATAAGGACGAGGATTTACTTATGGTTACGGACCATGCAGTGTTGAAATTAGACTCAACAGGCAAGCTCGAGGTTTTATATAAAAAAACTGACCGTTTGGGCTTTATTTACGCCAACTCTATTGTCCAGGATTCCTATAACGACATTTACGTCGGCGCCAGGTACGCAGTGGTGCGCCTGAAAGCAGAAAACAACGGATTTAAAGAAGAATGGCTGCTTCCTTAGGGTAATAGCCATACGGGATATTTACAGATACAAACAGATGCTTGCGGATGTCACGGATATCTTAACAAATTTATGCGCCTAAGCATTTTTGCATCGAGAGGCGCCCCTCCTCAAGCAATATTCTTGATATTTGTGTCAATCGTATTATAATAGCGTTGCTCAAAATCCATTAGATTTATTGACGGTTCTTCCGCTGGCAGTGGTTTTGGCGCGCAGATAAGTTTTGATATAGTATGATTTTATACGAAGAGGTATTTCGACAATTCCAGAAAAAAGAAGTTAAATATCTTCTGGTCGGAGGCATGGCATTTAACCTCCTTGGCGGGAATAGAAACACTTTAGATATGGATATTCTCGTTGAGATGAGCGATGGTAATTTGCGCAAAATAGTCGCTATACTAAAAAAATTAGGCTACCATGTGAAACAGCCGGTTAACCCGATGGATGTGGCTGTCAGAAAAATACGCGAAGATTGGATAAGGAACAAGAACATGAAGGCCTTTAATTTTTATAATGACGATAGCAGTTACCAGGAAGTTGATATAATTATTGATTCGCCCATACAGTTTAATAAAGCAATTAAAAAAGCATTGCAGTTTAAAATACGCGATGTAAATATTACAGTTATTTCGCCTGCCGATTTTATTAAAATGAAGAAATGCGCCGGTAGGGATAAAGATGTACAAGATATTCAGGATCTCCAATTTATCAGGAAAATAAAATGAGATTTGGTTGGGAAACTAAAAAGTTAAGAATTTTAAGGGGCACCAAGATTTCTGCCGAGAATAAACTCGAAGGTATCCGTCTAATGAACGAAATGGCTGATGCGGTGCTCACAAAACGCCAGAAACTTTTAAGGCGAGAGTTAAGAGAAAGTATAAATATTAACGTTGTAAAAACTAAGGCTGATAGCTGACGGCTGTTAGCTGAAAGCTTATTGTTATGCATGAATTTACTGCGATAGTTTTGGCTGCAGGAAAAGGCGTAAGGATGAAATCAAACCTGCCTAAAGTGCTGCATGAGGCGGGGGGTTCAAGCCTTATTTACCGCGTTTTACGGGAGTTAACATACCTTAAAAAATATGTAAAAGAAATAGTTATTGTTGTAGGTTTCAAGGCGGATACGGTAAAAAAAGAAGTCAGAAAATATTTTTCTTCTGCCGGAGATTTATCATTTGACCGAAGCAAGGTAAAATTTGTGCTGCAGAAGGAGCTTCTTGGCACGGCTGACGCCGTGAAGTGCGCTCTTGGCGCGGTGAGCTGCGGAAATACCATTATACTTTGCGCGGACGCGCCTTTAATAAAACGAAAAACTCTTTCAACCTTCCTTGCCGATTATCTAAAGAGTAGCGAGGCCTGTTCTCTTATCAGCGCGCACTCTTTTGCTGAAAATGACTTAGGCAGGATTATCCGCGATAACGAAGGAGCCATTAAGGCTATCCGTGAAAAAGGCGATTTAGATTGTGGCGCCCAGGAGAAATTTAAGGAAGTCAACAGCGGTATCTACGCCTTTGATACGGAAACTCTCAGGAAATATATAGAAAAGATAACGCCAAATGTTCGCAAGCAGGAATATTTCCTCACGGATATCATCGAAATCCTATACAATGAGGGCATTAAAGTAAATTCTCATCTCCTTGATGATAATGATGAAATTTTAGGCATTAACAGCTGTTTTGATTTAACTAAAGCTGAAGAAATCATCCGTTGCCGCATATGCTGCTGCCTTATGGAGCAGGGAGTAAAGATACTTGACCCCAAGACTACCTTTATTGCCGAGGGGGTTAAGATAGGTAAAAATACTTTAATTTACCCCTTTACCTTTATAGAAAAGAATGTTATAATCGGCGACAATTGTTCGCTGGGCCCTTTCATCCATTTAAGGAAAGGCGTTAACGTTTCCGATAATACCAGCCTCGGTAATTTTGTCGAAATATGCCGCTCTAAAATCGGGAAAAACGTCCGCATAAAGCATTTCAGCTACTTAGGCGATGCTAAGGTACGCGATAATGTCAATATCGGCGCGGGTACTGTAGTTGCGAATTACGACGGAAAAAATAAGAACGTTACCGTTATTGATAAAGGTTCATTTATAGGTTCAGATACTATTTTAGTCGCGCCGGTCAAAATAGGCAGGGGCGCGGTTACCGGCGCAGGGAGCGTCGTAACCAGAAATGTAAAATCTAAAACTGTGGTTGTTGGCGTGCCGGCAAAGCTCTTAAGGAAAAAGGGTTAGTCAGCCGGAAATACGCCATATAACACATAATCAACTGACGCCATGGATAAATTAGTGATTTTTAGCGGAAACTCTAACCCCAAACTAGCGGAACGCATTTCTAAAGATCTTAATGTCAAACAAGGGAAAATCTATTCATCAAATTTCAGCGACGGCGAGATTCGCGTAAAAATAGAAGAGAACGTAAGAGGAAAGGATGTTTTTATCATCCAATCAACATGCCCGCCGGTTAATGAAAATTTAATGGAGCTGTTAGTTATTCTTGATGCGCTGCGCAGGGCTTCAGCCGCGCGTATTACTGCCGTAATCCCTTATTTTGCCTACGCGCGCCAAGACAGAAAAGATCAACCGCGAGTTCCGATTACCGCAAAACTTGTCGCAAACCTGCTGACCGTTGCCGGTGCCGGCCGCGTATTAACGCTTGATTTACACGCCGGACAAGTTCAGGGTTTCTTCGATATACCCCTGGACCATCTTTACGCGATTGATGTATTTTTCCAATATTTTACAAAAATAAACATGAAAGACCTGGTTATTGTTTCTCCTGATGTAGGCGGAATAAAAATGGCCAGGGGTTACGCAAAGAAATTCAGCGCAGACCTCGCTATCGTTGACAAGCGCAGAAATACCCCGGAGTCTACGGAGGTTATGCATATTTTAGGAGAAGTCCGCGGTAAAAACGTGCTTTTAGTTGACGATATTATCGCCACAGGAAGTTCTCTGGTTGAAGCCGCCAAGGCGCTTAAAGAAGCGGGAGCAAAGAAAATTTGCGCGGCAATCACGCATGGAGTTTTATCTAATAGCGCGGTAGAAAAGCTGGATAAATCGCACATTGATTTTTTGGCAATAACTGATTCTATACCGCTATCGGAAGAAAAAAAGAGCAAAAAGATAAAAGTTGTTTCGGTAGGGGGGCTTTTCGCGGATGCGATAAAGAGAATACATTTTGAGCAATCGATAAGCGTGCTTTTCGATTCAATAAGAAGGTAGGGCACTATGGAAAGAATAAAAATTCAGGCAAACATCAGAGAGAAGGTAGGAAAGGAAAAGGCAAAGAAAGAAAGAAGGGCAGGCGAAGTTCCGGCAATCGTCTATGGTAAAGGAGAAAATTTAGCAGTTACCATACCCACTGTTAGCTTAAAAAAACTGCACAAAGCGCATTTTTCGCGCAGCGCTATTATAGACATGGAGCTTTCCGGTAAAGAAAAACCTGAAGAGCTGGCCGTACTCATTAAAGATATTCAATATCACCCTTTGAGCGAAGAAGCCATTCATTTTGATTTTATGAGGGTTTCGCTGACAGAAAAAATCAGGGTTAACGTCCCGATTGCGCTTAAAGGCGAAGCCAAGGGTATAAAGGAAGAAGGGATTGTCGAGCAAATTTTATGGGAATTGGAAGTCGAAGGCCTGCCTCTAGATATTCCCGAAAAGATAGAAGTTGATGTTACTGAACTGGGGATAGGGGACTCTATTCACGTAAGCGACGTTAAAGTTGCAGGTAATATTAAAATTGTATCGCATCCGGAAGGCACTATTGTTACGGTAGTTGAAAAAATAGAGGAAGAAGAAGTTGTTCCTGCCGCAGCTGAAGCTGTTCCCACCGGCCCGGAAGTTATTAAGGAAAAGAAAGAAGAAGGTGAGGAAGGCGAAGAAGGAAAAGAAGAGGGTTCAGGTAAAGAAACGCCCGCAGAAAAAGGAAAAGAAAAGGCGCCTGAAAAAGGAAAAGAGAAAGCGCCGGATAAGGGTAAAGATAAAAGCTAATTGTCCCTTTTTGTTCCGGCGGTTTCGGCATAGAGTCGGAGCCTTAAAAAAGTGAAAATCATTTGCGGTTTAGGCAATCCCGGTGCACGATACGCGCATAATCGCCACAACATGGGGTTTATTGTTCTTGATAGGCTTATCAAAGTTAAAGGATTAAGGTTTAAAAGAAGCCTTACATTGAAAGCGCATATCGCGAGTTTTCCAGAACGCGATACATTACTGATAAAACCTTATACTTTTATGAATAATTCAGGTATCGCCGCAAGGCGCGCGCGTGAGCGTTATCACGCCGCCGGTTGTGATATCCTGATTATTTATGATGATATCAGCTTGCCTTTTGGCGCAATGCGTTTTCGTGAAACAGGTTCCAGCGGCGGCCATAAAGGTATGACTTCGGTGCTTGAGTATTTAGGCACCAGCGCCATAAGCCGCCTGCGCATAGGCATAGGGGCTCCCGAAGGTGATGATGCCGCCAGTTATGTTCTTTCAGATTTCTTGCCTGGCCAGAGTGAAAAGCTTAAGGCAATTGTTGAAAAGGCGGTTGCAGGGTGCATAGATTGGGTAATACACGGCACTAAATATGTAATGAATAAATATAATACGCAAGGAGATTAATATGCAAAGAAAATATGAAAGTATGGTGATTGTGAGGTCGGATATAAGCGACCAGGAGCAGGAAGAGATTTTCGGAAAAATTACCAAAAAAATTGAAAGCCTGCAGGGAAAAGTATTGAACGCAAGAGTTTGGATAAAAGAGAGGAGTTTTTGTTTTTATCTAACCAGTTCCGCGGCAGGAAAAAAGAAATACGACAAAGGGTGTTACTGGCTTATCACCTTTAATCTTGACACGGAAAAACTTCCGGATTTAAAAGAAACAATGAGGCTTGAAGAGAGGATGCTCAGGCATCTTATCTTAAGGCAAGATGAAGAGGTAGAGGAGGTAGCACAGGCCAAATGAAATTTATTCGGCTTGGCATCAGAGAGTTTAGGGCAATATTATGAACGAAACCCTAAACACAAAACTCTAAATCCTAAATAAGTTCAAAACTCAAAATACAAAACGCAAAATGATGTTTTGGGTTTGGAAAATTTGGGTGTTGAGTTTGTTTAGAATTTATGATTTCGGGTTTAGAGTTTAATATGGGAGGGTGCTATGGTTAGTTTTAATAAAGTATTTTTGATGGGGAATTTAACCAGAGATCCTGAATTGCGCTATACGCCCCAGGGTACAGCTGTAGCAAATTTGGGCCTCGCAGTTAATAGATACTATAAAGATAAAAGCGGCCAAAACCAGAAGGATACCTGCTTTTTGACCATTGTTGCCTGGGGGCAGATGGCTGAAGTATGTAACCAGTATCTTCAGAAAGGAAGCCAGATTCTGGTGGAAGGCAAGCTTCAATCACGCTCCTGGCAGGATAACGAAGGTAAAAAACGCTCTACTATAGAAGTGCGCGCAGATAATATTCAATTCATGCCCAAAAACGTAAAGCCGGACGCACGCGAAGTTGATTTAGGCGAAGAGCCGAAAGAAGAGCCGAAAGATATACAGGAGCCTGAAGCGGGCGAAAACCCGCTTTCTGAATTAGGCGAAGCAGTCCAGTAGACATAAATTTTTTTAAAAAACAGGAGAAGCGATGGCATTCGACGACAGAGACAGGGATAGGGATAGAGGCGAGAGGAAGCAGAAATCAAAGTTAAACGCATCACGTTTTAAGAAGAGCTGTGTATTTTGCAAAAAAAATTTAGCCGTTGAAATCGATTATAAGAATATCGATCTTCTTTCGCGCTATGTTTCTTCAAAAGGCAAGATTACTTCGCGGCGCATCAGCGGTAACTGCGCCAAACACCAGCGTGCCGTAGCCAGAGAAATAAAAAAGGCAAGATTTTTGAGTTTATTGCCTTATCTGCCGCGCTAAGGATTAATTGCTCTATCATTAGGTAGAGAAATTAAATATGTACTTCCGGGCGCCTGAATACCTGAAAAATATCTTACGACATTTTTCAGGAGCGTCACGGAAGTCAATTCGACTAAGCGCTTTTTCATCGACTGGTGTCTTGAAAAAGCGCAAGTCTCATTGAGGAGGTTTTGCAGTGAAAGTGCTTATTCTGAAAAAAGTAGGAAAATATGAAGAAGAAGGGGCGGTGGTAGAAGTAAAAGACGGTTACGCCCGCAATTTTTTGATACCTAACGGGTTTGCTCTCGCCGCGACAAAAGAAAGTTTTCAACGGCTTGAACAGCTTAAAAAAAACAAGGCTAAACTAGAAGAGAAAGAGAAAAAAACACTTGAAGAGCTAAAAGAAAAATTAGAAAAACTATCTTCTCTAACTATTACCGCGAAAGTCAAAGATGAGGAAGAAATCTTCGGTTCTGTCCAAGAAGCCCAGATACTTAAATCCTTAAAGGACGAAGGTATTGATTTGGAAAAAGGAAAGCTTCTTATTGAAGAACCTATAAAAAAATTAGGCGTTTACAACGTTAAAGTTAATTTGCACCCGCAGGTGCAAGCTAAACTTCGCGTGTGGATAGTAAAAAAATGAATATTGCAAGTACTTCCCAGTACTTGGACAAACTTCCGCCCCAAAACATCGAGGCAGAGATGGCAACGTTGGGGTCAATGTTGCTTGACGTCGATATTATCCCTGAAATCCTGGAAATCATCGGAGAGGGTGATTTTTACAAGGAAGAACATAAAATAATTTTTTCCGCCATCATTTCCCTTTTTGACGCAAGAAAAAAAGGCGATATCCTGACCGTTTCTGAAGATTTAAGCAAGAAAAAAATACTTGAGCGTATAGGGGGCACAGTTTACCTTACTACACTGGTTGATTTTGTCCCTTCGAGCGCCAATGCTGTCCAGTACGCGCGCATTATTAAAGAAAAAAGCGTGTTGCGTTCTCTGATTGCCAACGCAACGAATATAATTTCTTCCGTGTATAAGGAAGAACAGGATGTAAGCTTGATTCTTGATAAAGCGGAAAAGTTGATTTTTGAAATCAGCGATAAGCGCATTGAAGGAAGTTATGTGCATATACGCGATATCATAAAAGACGGTATAGAACTTATTGAATCGCTGTATCATAAAAAATCGCATATCACCGGAGTGCCTACGGGATTTATGGATTTCGACATAAAAACCGCCGGCCTGCAGAAAGGCGATCTTGTTATTGTGGCAGGCAGGCCCTCGATGGGTAAAAGCGCTTTAGCGACCTCTATCGCAGAGTACGTAGCGGTTGAGGAAAAAATTCCCGTCGCGATTTTTAGTATTGAAATGTCTAAAGAACAGCTTATGCAGAGATTCCTCTGTTCCCAGGCCCGCGTAGGCGTGCAGAAACTGCGGACTGGGCTACTAGCTCCCAGTGAATGGCCCATTCTTACTGCCGCTGCCGGCAGGCTTTCCGAGGCACCTATATATATTGATGATTCAGCAGCCATAAGCGTTTTCGATTTACGGGCAAAAGCGCGCCGCTTAAAAGCCCATCATGATATTCAACTTATTGTGGTTGACTATCTGCAGATGATGCGCGGAATGGAACAGGGAGAGAGCCGCCAGCAGGAGATATCGGAGATCTCCAGAGCCTTAAAGTCACTGGCAAAAGAATTACGGGTCCCTCTGATAGCGGTCAGCCAGCTCTCACGCGCTGTTGAGTCAAGGACAGACCATCGCCCGCAGTTATCCGATTTGCGCGAGTCAGGGGCAATTGAGCAGGATGCAGATGTGGTAGTGCTACTTTTGAGAGAAGAATATTATAGCCAAACTCCTGAAAACAAAGGAACGGCAGAAGTAATTATAGCTAAACAGCGCAACGGCCCGGTTGGGAGCGTATATCTAGGATTTATAAGCGAATACATGAAGTTTGTCAATCTCGCGAAAGGGGTA
>JAQTOI010000052.1 GCA_028713415.1 Candidatus Omnitrophota bacterium | reverse complement strand
TTTCCCCTGTTTTAGAAATCATATCCTTAAGGTAATCGCCGATAGTAATAGCATTATCTTTAACGTATAGTTGTTCAAGAAGGCAGTGCTCTTTCGCATACTCATCGATGCCTTCCAGTTTCGAGGCCACATCTGCGGGAATATCTTCACGCTTAATATATGACGGGTTGATTGCCGCGATATGCATGCTTAAGTCTTTGGCAAATTTTTTAAAGGCTTCGGTGCGGGCGACAAAATCCGTTTCGCAGTTAATCTCAACGAGCGCTCCAAGGTTTCCCCCGAAATGCACATAAGCCTCTATCAATCCCTGCCTAGTCGCGCGGGAGCTTTTTTTCTCCATTACCTGAGCCCCCTTTTCTCTTAAAACTTTCAACGCCTTATCAAAATCCCCGTGCGCCTGCTTAAGTGCTTCTTTGCATTCATTAATTCCGACTAAAGTCATTTCTCTTAATTTTTTTATATCTCCTACGCTCATGAAACCTCCTGGGTCAGGCCCGCTTAAACGGGATAAATAATCAAGAATTTGCTAAAGGTTTACGCGTCTTTCTGGCGCAGCCGTTTCTTAATAGTGGCCTTTGTGTCTTTTTCTTTATCCACAACTTTATCCTCTATTTCTTCGTAAGCAACTGCTTCGGGTTCGCTGCCATCAGCTTCTTGCGCGTTCTTTGCTCCGGCGGCGGTAGCTTTAGCTTTTTGCTCACCTTCCCTAACCGCTTGCGCTAAAGCCCCGGCGATATAACGGACAGATTTTATCGCATCATCGTTACCTGGTACGGGATAATCTATCATGGTCGGGTCGGCGTCAGTATCAATTAAGGCTATGATAGGGATAGATGATTTTACCGCTTCACGCACACAAGCCGTTTCTTTCTTAGGGTCAACCACAAAAATGCACTGGGGAAGTTCTTCCAGCGTGCTAACTCCGCTATAGTTCTTCTCCATTCTCTTTAATTCTCGATTTAGCCTTACTACGGCTTTACGGGGAACTTTATCGAACTCGCCGCTGGCGCGCTTTTGAAGGAAATCAACGTATTTTTTAATCCTTTTGCGTACGGTAGGAAAATTCGTCAAGAGCCCTCCTACCCATTTGTCTACCATATAAGGCATGGCGCAACTTGTGGCGATTTCCTTGATCAGGCCGCGCAACTGCTTCTTTGTAGCTACAAATAGAATTTTTTCTCCGTTCGCCACCTTTTCTTTGACAAATTCCTTTGCTTCATCCAACTTTTGGGCGGTTTTCTCAAGGTCAATGATGTAAACATCCTTCTTTTTCCCAAAAATGAACTTTTTCATCCGGGGATTCCAATGCTTGCTTAAGTGGCCGAAATGCACTCCGTTTTCCAACAATTCCTTGATAACTTCGGGTAACGCCATGGGTAATTAGCCTCCTTTTTCTTGCTCACACAGGTATCTGTGTAAATCTTGAAAGTATACCATATTTAATCCTATTTTCAATCAAAATTATATGACGGCTGTGTACGAATTGTTTAATATAGTTATGCTTTACCGAAGAACAATTCAGTTGGTTTCGCTTGGGGCGCAATTTAAGCGAATTACGCGGTATCTATTATACATTAAATTGCAAGTCATACAACTTTTTATATACGCTATTTTGATCAAGAAGTTGGGCGTGAGTCCCTCTTTCTATAATCCTGCCTTTATCCATAACCAGTATTGTATCGGCCTTCTGGACTGTAGAGAGCCTGTGGGCGATCACAAAAACGGTTTTTCCCGCCATAAGATGCTGCAAAGCCTGCTGGATTAACCCTTCAGAGGCGGAATCGAGCTGGCTGGTTGCCTCATCAAGAATTAAAATAGGGGCGTCTTTAAGCATGGCGCGGGCAATGGCGATTCTTTGCTTCTCTCCTCCGGAAAGCCTCATGCCTCTGTCGCCTATAACAGTGTCAAATTTTTGAGGAAAATTATTGATAAAGTCATAGGCAAACGCTTTAGCCGCGGCATCTTCAATCTCTTTATCGCTTGCACCGGCCTTGCCATAAGCGATATTATCTTTTACGGTAGCATTAAAAAGCACCATGTCTTGAGAAACTATGGAAATGAGTGAACGTAGTGCTTTTAGCTGAAGGTTTTTTATATCAAGCCCGTCGATGAGGAGCCTTCCCTTCTGGGGATCGTAAAGCCTAGGGAGAAGACTAACCAAAGTTGATTTACCGGCGCCAGAATGGCCAACCAGCGCAATCATCTGGCTGGGACGGACATTTAATGAGATATCTTTTAAAACATAATCGTCTTCTTCGTTATACTTAAACCAGATATTTTCAAAGACAATGCCTTCTTTAAATCCGGCAATGGAAACTGGCTGCAACGGCTCTTTAATTTTCGGCTCTTCATCCAAAATATCATAGATACGGTTTGATGCCGGAATGGCCTGCTGGTTTATGGCGTGCACATTGGAGAGCTTCTTAAAAGGCCTTATCATGGACATAAGCGATGCCATAAACAGGCCAAACACGCCGAAAGAAATTTTTTCTTTCAGCACCTCAGGTCCGACGACAATTATGACCATTACCGCTCCCAGCGCGCCGAAAAAGTCGGTTAGGGGAGAAAGGGCGATTATCCTCTTAACGCTTTTGAGGGTAAATTTATAATATTGACGGTTGATTTCTTTAAACCGTTTCAACTCATAATCTTCTCTGCAAAATACTTTTACAATATAGGCACCCTGTATGGTTTCAGTCAAAATAGAGGTCAAATCAGCTACTTTTTTCTGTATTTCCAGAGAATACTTCTTAATGCGCTTACCTAAGCGCGTTACCGGCACCATAATTAAGGGAAAGATGATAAGAACAATCAGTAATTTCCAGGAAAAAACGCCAAAACCCAAATAAAAGGTCATAACGCCGAATATCAGGACCTGCATTGATTCGTAAATCAGGTCAGTAAGCGCGTACGAGAGGGCGTTAGCGATAAAGGAAACATCATTAGTTATGCGCGCAATCAGCTCGCCTGTCCTTTTTTTGGCATAAAATTCAAGCGATAGTTCCTGAAATTTCGCATAAAGCCTGTCTTTTACGTCTCGCACTACTCCCTGCGCAATCATATTCATCAAATAATTCTGGAAAAAATAAAATATCCCTTTTAAGAAAAAAAGCGTTATGACAAAAAGAGGCAAGGCCTGCAAAATTGCCAAAGGTTCCATGGTGTTGAGTTTTGAGATAATCGAAGATAAAAAGTGTGGCAGGTGTACGTTTGCAGGTATAATGATTTTTTTATTGGTAAATATCCGGTCGATAACCGGCATAATCATTCCCAGCGTTACGCCGTCAAAAAGAGCGGAAAAACCCATGCAAATTCCGGCAAAAATAAACATTTTCCGGAAAGGTTTAACCAGGCGCAATAGTTTAAAATACTCTCTCCAGTAATTATTCATAAGTATTGGAAAACGCAGAGCTTACGGTTTTAAGGGCTTTTAGAGAGGGGAAAACTGAGAGGCATTTTATCACATCAATTGACTTTGCTCAAGGTATTTGATATCATACAAAATTATGAGAGTAGGTATAATAGGTTTAGGAAAATTAGGCAGTATTCATTCACGCATCTATAAGGAAATCGATAAAATAGATAAGATTTTCCTTGTGGATATTGACCCGGGCAGGCTCGAAGCCCATCCTGAAGCGGAAAAATTCTCAGACTTCCGCAAGCTTTTGGGGAAAGTTGATTTGGTAAGTATTGCCACTCCCACCTGCAGGCATTTTGAGGTCGCGAGATTTTTCTTAAAAAACAAGGTGCCCTGCCTGGTAGAAAAACCCATAACCCAGAAATTAAGCGAAGCAGCAAAACTGATTGAAATTGCGAAAGACAATAAAACTTTATTGCGCGTTGGCCATGTAGAGCGTTACAACAACGCTTATCTTGCTATTAAAAAAATAGTAGACAGGCCCCTCTTTATTGAATGCCACCGCTTAAGCCCCTATCCAAACCGCTCTCTGGATATAAGCGTAGTCCTTGATTTAATGATTCATGATTTAGATATCATTCTTGATTTGGTCCGTGATGACGTAAAAAAAGTCGAGGCAAAAGGGGTAAAAATACTTTCTGGCAGCGAAGACATAGCAAACGCCCGCATCACCTTCACGAGCGGCTGCGTAGCCAATATC
Source organism: Candidatus Omnitrophota bacterium (assembly GCA_028713415.1). GTDB lineage: Bacteria > Omnitrophota > Gorgyraeia > Duberdicusellales > 4484-171 > JAQTOI01. The sequence continues at coordinate 11,470 of JAQTOI010000052.1, read as the reverse complement.
ACCGCTTCCAGAATCTCCTCAAAAAAAGAACGCAAAATAAGGATATTCCTGGAAAACTGCTACATTTCCCTTGATTATGCCGAGCAACAGGCTGAAATCTATCAAAAAATAAATAATCAGATACAGAGCCAGTTGCTGGAGATAAACAAAGAAGAACCGCTTAAAAAAGAAATCAGTGACTTTGTAACCGCAGTTAAGAATAAAGATTTTGAAATCGAAGATGCAATAAGCGCAAAAGACGCGCTAGCCCTTGCCCTGCGTATAGAAAAAGTAATGAAGAAAAGCTAGGCAGCTGAAATCTGCGCTTAGCCGTTCTTCATTCGCGAAAATTAGCGTTCTCCACATTAGCGATCATTCGCGTTTTTAAAATTAGCGATAATTAGCGTCTATGAAAAAAATACTTATCGTTGCTGGCGATAAATCAGGAGACCTCTACGGAGGCCTGCTTTGCAGAAAAATAAAAGAGCGCCATTTAGATGTTCAAATATATTCCTTTGGCGGCAAGGGGTTAGCCGAGCACTCCACGCAGCTTATTAATCTGCTTTCGCATTCTGTTTCCGGAATTGTAGAAGTAATCTCGCATTTAGGCCAGATTCTTAAAATTTTTAAACTGGCTTTGGTGAAAATAGAAAAAATTAAGCCGGATTTAATTATTCTTATAGATTTCCCTGACTTTAACCTCCGCCTTGCGAAAACCTTGAATTCGAAATATCCTCTATTCTATTATGTCAGCCCGCAAGTATGGGCCTGGCGCAAGGAAAGAATAACGCTTATTAAGCAATACGTGGATATTATGATAGTAATTTTTAAGTTTGAGGAAGAATTCTACAGGAAAGAAGGCATGGAGGTGAAATATTTCGGCCACCCGCTTTTGGAGATAATCCCGAAACAGGAAATAAACCAGAAGCGGATAATCTCGCTTATGCCAGGCTCGCGTAAAAATGAAATCAAGCGGCACCTTCCTATAATGATAGAAGCAAAAAAGATTATCGAGGAGAAACTGAAAGATTATCAATTTCGCATAATACGTCCGGAAAATATCGAAAATGGATTCTATGCACCCATATCGCAAAACATAGAGGTAATTGATCACACGTACCAGGCAATACAGGAATCGGAATTCATTATTACTTCATCCGGAACTGCAACTGTTGAAATCGCTATTTTAGGAGTCCCCTTTCTGATAATATATAAGGTAAATACCCTAACCTGGAAAATTTTACGACGGATGGTTAAAGCTAAATTTATAGGTATGGTAAATATATTGGCTGGAGAAAAAATTATCGAAGAGCTGCTCCAGGGCCAAGTTTCCCCACAAGCTATTGCCGCAAAGACTCTTGAGCTCCTAGCTGATAAAGCAAAATACGCGCACCTGAAAGAACGTTTAGGAAAAATAAGAGAAGTACTTTCGCCCCTTGGAGCCAGCGAAAAATTTGCAAGTTTTATTATCGATTATCTTCAACCGCACAGATAGCCGCAACTTTATTTATCAGAGGACAGAAAACAGAGAACAGATAACAGAAGAACTAAACGATTTGACTCTGTCATCTGTCGTCTGACATCTGACATCTGTAAGAAATCTGCGTTAATCTGCGCCTTAAAGCTTATCAAAAAGTATCAACGTTCCCGCCACAAAAAATATCGAAGCGCTTAAGTAGCGCATAACTTTTGGGTTAATGAATTTCTCAAGCAAGTGGCCGAACAACAGGGCTAAGAGAGTAGCTAGGAAAAAAGCTGCCATTGCGCCCAAAAAAATTGTGAATTTGCTTTTTTCTTTAGCGGCAAGCGACAATACCGCAAGCTCCGTCTTATCAAATAATTCCGCTACAAATATAGTGGTAAATGCCGCGAGAAATAACTTAAAGTTCATAAAATACCCCCCCTTGTAAAAAATTCCTAATTAGTTATTCTTTGCCTTTGCGCTTATTCTTTATAAAATTATACACCGCCAGAATTGCCGCAGGCGTAATGCCGCTGATGCGCAACGCTTCACCCAAGTTCTGCGGCCGGAATTTTTCCATTTTTTCCACTACTTCTCTTGATAAGGAGGCAATTTCACGGTAATCTATTTTCGGTATTTTTATCTTATCGAGATTTTTTAGTTCATTTAGCCAAATATTTTCCCTGTGCAGGAAACCTTCGTATTTCACCTGTATTTCTACTTCGTTGATTATGCCTCTATCCAGAGGCGCTTGATTTAGATGTTTTTGAAGCGCTTCGTAAGTAAGCTGCGGCCACTTTAAAGCCTCAAAAAGTGAAACTTTCTTCCCGTAAAAAGAGGCTTTAGTGCTTTTTAATTTTTTAATCTGACTCTCCACTTCTGCTGCCCTATCGTTTGCGCGCTGATAATCAGCCCCGCTAATCAACCCCAGCTTGTAAGCGAAAGGCGCGAGCCTGAAATCAGCGTTACTCTCGCGAAGAGAAAGCCTGAACTCGGAGCGGGAAGTAAACATCCTGTAGGGCTCATCAGTGCCCTTAGAGGTTAAATCATCAATCAGAACTCCTATAAAAGCATTTTCCCTGCGTAAAATAAATGGCTTTTCTTTACGTATTTTTAAGGCGGCGTTTATGCCGGCAATTGCGCCTTGCGCCGCTGCTTCTTCATAGCCGGTAGTTCCGTTAACCTGCCCGGCAAAATAAAGTCCGCCTGTTACCTTTGATTCCAAGGTAGGGTAGAGTTCCCGGGCATCAATCAAACCATGTTCTATGCCGTAACCCGGACGCAAAACAACCGCGTTTTCTAACCCTTCGATAGTATGGATAAAATCGAGCTGCACATCAAAAGGAAGTGAGGTGGAAATACCATTGGGGTAAACTTCAATCGTGTCGCGTCCGGCAGGCTCAATGAAAATCTGATGCTGTGCATGGTCCTTGAATTTTACGACTTTATCCTCTAGGGATGGGCAATAACGCACGCCGTGTGCTTTAATCTTGCCTGTATAAAGAGGTGAATATTTGAGATTCTTTAAAATTATTTTATGCGTTTTAGCATTTGTGTGTGTAATATGGCAGCTTAACTGATTAAGGGGCAACTGATTATTTGAAAATGAAAAAGGCTCGGCTTCTCCGTCCGGTTCCTGCTCAATCATCGTTGAAAAGTTAATGCTGCGTTTATCCAGGCGGGCGCAGGTGCCTGTCTTAAAATGTTTAAGGGTATGCCCTGCCTTTTTTATACTCTCAAAGAGCTCATCGCCCGATACCTCGCCAAGCCTGCCGCCGGAGAAGCTCTGCATGCCGATATGAATTGTACTTTTTAAAAATGTGCCGGCGCAGACAATGACGGCATGAGCTTTAAAAACTTCTCCAAAATTAGTCTGGATGCCTGTAACTTTTTTATCTTTTATCAGGATTTTATCTACTTTTGCCTGCAGAATATCTAAGTTGGCGGTATTTTCCAGGAATTTCCTTGCAACACGAGGGTATAAAAACATATCAACCTGCGCCCGCGTTGCCCAGACAGCTTTACCCTTGCTTTTATTTAAGACACGATAGCTTATGGCGCAGGTATCCGCAATCTTGGCGATCAGGCCCCCAAGGGCGTCAGTCTCCTTGACTAGATGGCCCTTCGATACGCCTCCTACTGCAGGGTTACAGGAGAGCTTGCCTATATCCTCAAGGGATAGGGTCAAAAGCAACGTATGGACTCCCAGCTTTGCGCAAGTATAACTGGCTTCAATGCCGGCATGCCCGGCTCCGATAATAATACAATCGTATCGTTTCATGGTGAAAGATTTTACCACAATAGAGAGAAAATTAAATTGCTAAGTGAGGTGTTTTAAAGTTCAGGGTAGCTTGCGTAACAATGTAAACTAAGAGGGGTAATTGAAGATCGAAGCTATTTCTTTGTCTGTTTCACCACGGACTCGACTGCTTTCTTAATTACTTCAGGATCGCCTAAATAATAATGTTTTAAGGGCTTTAGATCATCGTTTAATTCGTACACCAAGGGAATGCCCGTGGGAATATTAAGCCCGACTATATCCTGATCGGAAACATTATCGAGGTATTTCACGAGTGCCCGCAGCGAATTACCGTGAGCGGCAATAATAACTTTTTTCCCTTCCCGCAAGACAGGCGCAATTGTGTTGTGCCAGTAGGGCAGGAATCGCGCGACTGTGTCTTTTAAACACTCCGTAAGAGGGATTTCTTCCTTTTTTAAATCTTTGTAGCGGGCATCCTTGGCCGGAGAACGCGCGTCTCCGGGAGCAAGAGCAGGCGGCTGCGTATCGTAGCTCCTTCTCCAGATAAGCACCTGTTTATCGCCGTATTTCTCTACCATTTCCATTTTATTTAAACCCTGCAGCGCGCCGTAATGCCTCTCATTGAGCCGCCAGGAATTAATTACAGGAATCCACATTAAATCCATATCTTCAAGCACAATCCAAAGCGTTTTTATCGCGCGTTTCAACACTGAAGTGTAAGCGATATCAAAATTGAATCCTTCCTTAAGCAGCCAGGCGGCGGCGCTGTGAGCTTCTTTTATGCCTTTCTCAGACAAGCCTACGTCAGTCCAGCCGGTAAACCTGTTTTCCAGATTCCAAATGCTTTCGCCATGCCGAAGTAATACTAATTTAACCATGCAATTCCTTTTAGATATCAGAGGACAGATAACAGAAGACAGATGAAAAATTATTTTCTGGCCTCTGTCCTCTGACTTCTGTCTTCTGATTTTTTTTAACACTTAGAGTAACCGCAGGCATCGCAAAGCATGCAACCTTCCTGATGGCGCAGGGCAAATCCGCATTCAGGGCATACTCCTACGATATTATTGAGGGCTACGTTTGCGGTTTTTTTCACTAAGACTTTTTCTTCGTTTTTAGTAACAGGGACTTCCACCGTTACCATCTCTTTTTGGTCTATGGCGCGCCTCTCAAGCACCCGCGCAATTGCATCGGCGCAGGAAAATATCTTTTTACCGTTTGCCCAGCTTGGAGATGGGCACCTTATACCTTTAAGCTGTTCCACTACTACCTTAATGTCTATGCCTCCGCGCAAAGACAGTGAAATAAGCCTGCCTAAAGCCTCAAGCTGCGAGGCAGCGCAGCCGCCGGCTTTGCCCATTTGGGTGAACACCTCAAAGAAATTTCCTTCTTCGTCATGGTTAATGGTGATGTAGAGATTTCCACAACCGGTAGTTACCTTGGTGGTCGTGCCTAAAATAACCTCCGGGCGCGGCCGCGGGAAAGCAACGGTTTGCGCGGCATCTTTTCCTATTATTGCCGGGCTTGCGCCTGCTTCTTCTGTTTTCTTGTTTGTATCGAGCGTGAGCACCTGAATGTCTCTCGAGCCGTCGCGGTATACCGTAATTCCCTTGCAGCCGAGTTTATAAGCGAGCAGGTAAGCCTCTTTAACATCTTCTACACTTGCATTATTCGGCAGGTTGATGGTTTTTGAAACCGCGTTATCCGTATATTCCTGAAAGATTGCCTGCTGTTTTATGTGCCAGAAGGGAGAAATTTCCATGGCGGTTTTAAAAACTCTTTTTATTGTATCGGGCACTTCCTGCATATCCTGGATACTTTCTCCAGCGGCAATCTTTTTCATCAGGTCTTGCGAATAAAAACCTTCTTTTTTAGCTACATATTCAAAAGCGGGATCAGCTTCCACCAATTTTTCCCCTTCAAGCACGTTACGGAAAAAACAAAGAGCAAAATTAGGCTCAATACCGGAAGAGGTCGGTCCGGAAATAATGCTTATTGTCCCCGTAGGAGCAATGGTCGTAAGCGTGGCATTTCTTATTTTTATTCCCTTTTCCTGCCAGGCGCTTCCTTTCCAGGCGGGAAATACGCCTCTCTCTTTTGCCAGCTTAATTGATTCTTCTTTGGCGCAATTATAAATAAAAGAAGCTACTTGCTTTGCCAGCTCAAGAGCCTCATCGCTATCATAGGGAATGTTTAGAAACCCAAGCATAGTTGCCCAGCCCATTATTCCAAGGCCGATTTTTCTTGTCTTTAAAGTATTCTCTTTAATCTGAGTAAGGGGAAATTTATTCGCGTCAATGACGTTGTCTAAGAACCTTGCGGCCAGGGCAGTTACTTTTTTTAAATTATCCCAATCAATTTCAAAAGCACCGCTGTTTTCCTTAAGCATCTTAGCCAGATTAATTGAGCCCAGGTTGCATGATTCATAAGGCAGGAGCGGCTGCTCTCCGCAATCCAGAGAAATAAAACCATTCGAAATAAAAGTTAGTGTCGCCGGCTCGGTAAGATCATATACGGTTTCTTCTCCACAGGAAATTATATCTTTAATCTCTTCCACAAAAGAATCTTTATAATAATTCTTATTATAAAAGTTTGATATTTTTCCAGAATGCCGCCCACACATAAAACCAATAATTTCTAAAAATTGAATTACGCTTTCTCTGGAAATTTCTAGCTCAAAACCTATGCCATCGCTTCTATAGCTTCTGTTCGGGCCATCTTTTTTTACATACGTAAAACAAATCCTTTCTTTTCTGCATCTATTATATATACGTGATTTTATCCCTAGATTTAATAGGATAATCTGAATACCCTTAAGAAGTTTTTCCGATTTCGCAGCCAGCCTTATATATGAAGAATGTTCTTCTACGTAATTAGCCGTCCCATCTGCCGTAAATAAACCCTGTAAAAACCCAATAACCGCTTCTTTCGGGGCAGTGAAAATTGATTCAGGAACTTCCTTTTCTCCTGAATCACACCCCTTGACACCTAAGGATTTAAAAAACTCTACAAAATATTTACTATGATATGATAAATGGTAAACATTATTCTCTCTCAAAACTTCCTTAATGCTCTGTCCGTAAAAATTATTGATAATAGGCTTTAGGTATTCGAGAACCGTTTTGTCCTCTTGGCTAAAAGTAAAACCTATGCGGTAATTTTTATCTTTATCCCTTAGCCAGCCGTCGCCTATAACCCAGCCTAAAACTTGCCCAAGCTCTTTTGACCATTTATTGGGTAAGTTTAACGTATACGACCTGCCGTTGTTGCCTTTATATTCGTTACAAATTGCAAAAGGGAGTTGTTTTGCAGAATTAAAATGGCCCGCGCCTGCCTGAATGAGGACGCGGTCTTTGCCGGCTTTTAAATCTGAAACTTTTACCCAACCGTTTGGCGTCATCACATTATGATCTGTAGTGGCAAGCAGCTCAAACCCTGATTTCGTAATTACTTTCATGATAGGCTTTATGCCTGTGCTAAAGGCAGCGGAAATTAATCGCAAGGAAAGGGCGTTTTTTGTTGCCAAGGCAAGTCCGCCGGATTCTTCCTTACCATACATGATATCCAAGGCTCTATCGTCAGTAAGGATATTTAATCCGCCCTTTGCGTAATTCTTAACAAGCTCCCTCATCCTCATCAAGCCTTTTTCCGTAGAAATAAACGTATCGCCAACAACGCAGGGGTTAGTGCTCTCGATGTTTCCTAATTGAGGAGTGGGGTTACCCTGGTTTATTCTATCGATAAAAACAATTCCCGGCTCGCCGTTTTTATAGGCACAAGAAGCAATAAGGTCAAAAACTTCGGGAGCATGCAAATTTTTGCATGTTAATTTGGTATGAGGGTCTATCAGGCTATATTCTTCTTCTTTTAATACCTTATCCATGAACTCATCGCTCAATGCTATGGAAATATTGAAATTAGAAATCTCCCCTTCTTTCTCTTTGCATTTAATAAATTCCAGCACATCCGGATGGTCAACGCGTAAAATCCCCATGTTTGCGCCGCGGCGCGTCCCTCCCTGCTTAACCGCCTGCGTTGCCGCATCAAACACCTTCATGAAGGATACCGGGCCGCTCGCTACGCCGCCGGTAGATTTAACAATACTTGTGTGTGGGCGAAGGCGCGAAAAACTAAAGCCCGTCCCGCCGCCGGTTTTATGTATGAGCGCGGTCGCTTTTATCGCGTCAAAGATAGATTCCATGGAATCATCAACCGGAACTACAAAGCAGGCAGAAAGTTGACCCAGGTCTTTTCCGGCATTCATCAGGGTGGGCGAATTGGGGGCGAACTCTAAGTTAGAAATGATTTCAAAAAAACTTTTTTTTATTTCTTCAATCTTGGATTTTTCTGCACCATATTTGCGCTCAACTTGCGCTATTGCTTCCGCTACGCGTTCAACCAATTGTTTAGGTGTTTCGGTAACGTTCCCATTTTCGTCTTTTTTAAGATAACGTTTTTTTAAAACTATGAGGGCATTTGAGGAAAAATTCAAGTTTTCATCCATGTCAACCGTCCTTTCAATAATTCTGCCGAAGCTATCGCAGAAGATTTAATTTTTTATTTTGTGGATAATTTTTTTTATACCACTCTTTTAAGCCCATGTCAAGGAAAATACCATATATCGTGGGTAGCTTAAGGCCTACCTACAATATATTGTTATAGAAAGTTTACGGTATCACGCACAATAAGCTCTGTTTCAAGAACAATTTTTTTGGGTGGCAGCTTATTTTTTAAACTATCCCTTAAAATCTCAACACCAAGCGAGGCCATCTTCATGATTGGCTGCCTGATAGTGGTAAGCATAAGATTTCCATAAAGGCAGTGCGGGTTATCGTCGAAACCGATAACGCTTAAATCTTTAGGGATGTTTATTTTTTTCTCTTCCCCGAAAGCCAGCACCTCGCTTGCTATTTCATCGCTGCAGCACAGTATTGCAGTAGGCCTCACCTTTAATGCGAAAAGCTCTTCCAGTTTATCGCGCGCGTCTTTACGGGAAAAATTAGTGACTTTGACGTATTCATCTTTAATTTCGATTTTATTTTTTTTCAGCGCGGCCTTGTATCCTTCCAGGCGATCTTGTGCGCATTGAACGCGCAGGTCTCCCGCTAAATGCGCAATGTGTTTATGGCCGTGATGAGATAGAAATTCCGTTGCCTCATAGGAGCCCTTAAAATTGTTGATAGAAACACAGCTAATATTGGGATTTTCTATTTTGTGGTTGATTACGACAAGCGGGAATTCTTCCTTCAATAACCGTTGCAGTTGAGTTTCGTTTCCGATAATGTCGGCGAATATCGCTCCGTCAACCAGAGAAGTTTTAAAAGTATCTTTACCGTTGAAAATATGCAAATGCAAATCAAGATCTTCTTTATCCAAGGCCATTCCCACGCCACGGATAATTTCAAGCGCATAAAAAGAATAAAAAATATCTTCGTAGCCGGGAATAATCACGCCAAAGGTATTAAGCTTTCCTCCTGCAAGGCGGCGGGCATACAGTAAAGGTTGATAGTTAACCTCGCGGGTTACTTTTTCTACTTTTCTGCGGTTTTCTTCTTTGAGCGAAGTGGGGTTATTGAGGTAACGGGAAACGGTCGCAATAGAAACACCCGCCCGTTTTGCAACTTCTTTGATAGTTATTTTATTTGAAGAGGACACCAGACTCGCCTCATCGCATTCGAATGCCCTACAACCAGCGCCTCATCAAAAAAATACTTGCGCTAAATTCGTAGAGTAAATTACTTACTTACAACTATATCGCCTTTCTGGATCGTAAAACCTGCGACAATTTCTTTGATGTCAGCGGCTGAGATGTCCCTTCGCGTTTCAATGATCTCGACGGTGCCTATCTCTTTATCTCCACGTAATACAGTTAATTCAACTCCCGGTTTTACTCCCGAAGACTCGCCTAAATTAATAACGATAAATCTTTCTTCTTCGTTTACGGCTATCGTTTCTCCCCTTACTCCCTTTAAACCAGAGGCAATACCCGGCTTAACTACGATAGGGGGTAATTCAACAGAAGCGGATTCTTTCGAAACAACTGCCCTGCCGCCTTTAACTGCAGTTTTCATCTGCTCCTGCAATTCTTCAAGAGTAATAGCTTTTTCTCTCAAAACCCTGTCGATGTCATTGATTCTTTTTTCCAGCGAATCTTTCTTATCCATCGTGTCTCTCATGGTATCCTGTAGCAGCATCTTCTCTTTGTTGGACAAAATCAATTCGCGCTTTAAACTAACGTTTTCAGAGCGTAACTTATTCAATTCCTCAACGGCTACCTTTCTTCCTTCTCTCTCGCTGACTAAATCGCGGCTCATAATGCTTAGGGTTCTCTCTTTAAAACTAATCTCTGACGTGAGGCGTTCTTTATCTTTTGAAAGCTCATCAATATTAATGCTGAGCTCTTTGCTGACCTTATCCATTTCAGCTAATTTATTTTTGGCATCGAGAAGGTCTTTATTTAATGACTCAACCTGCGCCTCAAGGTTGGCTTTCGTCTTTACGAAATCTACCCAGTATTCATCTGACGAAGGAGCCGGCGAAGTTGTTCCTGTTGAGCTAGCAGTTGCTTCAGTAGCGGTGACCTTTGGTGCTTTCTTAATCTGCTCAACAAGCATGTCGCGTTGCTGGGAAACTTCTTCGTATTTTTTCTGCAGGTCGCCCCTTTCTTTCTCTATACGGTCAAGTTCTTTCTGGGCTTCTTCCTGCTTTGTGCGCAAATCTCTATTGTCGGTTTCCAATTTAGCGTTTTTGTCTTGAAGCTCCCTTTTATCCTGGAATAAGCTTTTGTTTTCATCTTCCAGTTTTGCTTTTTGTTCCGTGAGAGCTTTGCCGGTATTATAAAGAGTCCATGCGTAACCACCAATAATGAGGATGATAACAAGTAAAATTATAGGAATAATCTTTGTTTTATCCATACCACCTCCCTTTTTCTACAAGTATAGCACAGAAATTATTCTTGTAAAGAATTTTCTCCAAATATAATTGAAGCTGCACCTATTGAAGTGGCATTTTCACGCAATTGAGATAGGGTAATTTTTAAATTACTGCGCATCTCGCTAAAACAAAAGCTCTTGGCCGCTTCTGCGCAGTCTTGCAGGAATAATTCCCCTCCCCCCTCAAGGCCTCCCCCGATAACAACGGCTTCCGGATTGAGGAGATTCACTAAAAATGCAGTTTTTACGCCCAGAGAAAAAGCAGCTTCTTTGATTATTTCTTTTGCAACCTTATCTTTCTTGCCTGCTTCGATAAAAATATCTTCCAGGGCTAATTCTCCTGTTGAGGTAATCTTCTTGATAAGCGCGGTATCTCTGCCCCTGGATATTAACTCTTTTGCATGTTTTACCATGTCTAAGTCAGCGGGCCAAGGCGCCAGGAAAGAGAAATCTCCCAGGCTGCAGGCCATAGATTTTTTATGGTTTATGAAGAGCTCACCGGCTGCCCCATCCTTTCCTCTATATAGGCTCCCCTCCGCCACAATGCCACATCCGACACCGGAAAACATATAAAGCAGATTCTTGAATTTTGGGAAATTTACCGTATATTCCGCCCAGGCGCAAGCGTTGGCATCATTTTCAAGTGTTACAGGAAAACCAAATTTCTTTTCCAGATAACTTTTGAGAGGCACCGATATATAGGTGTAAGAAGAATTGTGCTTCTGCGGCCAATGTACTACTCCTTTTTTGTTATCTACAATTCCGCCCAGCGCCAGGCCTACGCCCACAATTTGCTCCTTATACTGTTTTGCGCTCGAAACCATTTCCTGGAAAAGC
>JAQTOI010000051.1 GCA_028713415.1 Candidatus Omnitrophota bacterium | reverse complement strand
TAACCCGCTTCTTGCCGCTTTAGCTATGGGGTCGTGTACTATAACATTCTCTGCCAAGCGTACAGCTGAAGCGTGTAGAGATTCATCGTTTAGCACGATAGTTTCAAAATCATCTTTGTTACGCACACGCGTTTTTAAAATTCTTTTAAGGCGGTCTTCATTGAGTAAATATTGCCTGACGCTGCCCCAGCTTGCTCTTAATAAAAACCCTTCTTCGGTTGAACTTAACCATCTTAGATGTATAAGTACGTCTTTTTTCGTTAATTTTACGCGCCTGATTTTATTCATTTCATCCACGATCTGAGGCAATTCGCAAACAAGAGTAGCGGGATTTTGGCGCATCACCCAAAAAATCTGTGCCCATTCTTTCAGATTGTGCTTTGGAATTAAAAGCGCCAGGTTTTCCGGATTGACCTCAAAACCGATGATCGCCGCCACCTGAGCGCCGATGCCCTTAAAAAATCGTTTTATCCTTGCGGCGTCTTTCACTGACGGGGAAGAAGACATTTGCGAAAAATCAAGATAAAGCCCTTCAGGATTAATTTCGATTATATGTTTAATGAACGCCTTGCTAATTTCTTGCCTGCGCGTGAGTGCATCTTTAAATTCGGCGTCTGCTGACGGATTCACTAAAGAAAACCCGAAAGCGTTAACGTAGGTTACGATGGCGCGCGAGTTAAGTGCGCCTTTATTTATTTCTTCGTATTTACTGCCGCCGATTTGGCCATTAGTGAGGGTGAATATCCTTACCCCATAATGATGATATAAATACCTCAATTTTCCTTTAAAGAATATCGCTACATACGACTCTGCTCTTCCTTTTGGCCTTCTCCCCCTGTAACCAGGGTGCTCATAAAATCTACCAAAAATATGAAATGTCAATTCAGCAGCCTTGACTCCTGATGGGGGGCCTCTAAAACAATAGCCGCCATAACCGATAAGGTCATGGTTATCCGGTGCAAGAAGCCTTGTTTGCGTATACGCTTCAATAACATTAGGGGTCCTGGAAGACAATAGTGCGCTAATGCTTAGGCTATCCCCAAGTTCAACGTGACAGCAACGTTCCCATTCATAAATTCTCTCTAAATCAAAAAGGCCTTTGTCTCTAATATGCAGCTCACGCTTTAACCGGTCGCTGATAAGACTAAGGTGGTGTCGGTGATAAGGTTCGAATTCATGGACAGCACCGCTAGGAAAAGGCTGCCGCACAGCTTCAAAAATCATCCGCCTCTTTTGTTCGTGCCAATCTTGGGCTGAAGGCGAAGACGCCCCCCTTAGGGGACTGGAGCCTGGAGCGATAGCGACGCGCGACGTTCCGTCCGAAGGAGCGGGACTGGAGTTGGCTTCACCCTCAAAAGCCGCAACCGATTGCATAAATACTTTTAAATGGTTTAAATAAACCTCGGTGTTAGTGCGAGCAAGAGCGATATACTGAGGAAATCCTTTTAATCCCGGTACCCCTGACAAGAATTCCTTTACAAAACTTGTTTGCTCTAACTCTCGCGACGTGCTTAATACAACGCTAATATCCTGCGCGGCTTTCAAAGCTTGCGCTAAGGCATCATCTGGTTTGCTTCCCACAAATTGCCGGCCGAACCCTGAATTTCTTTTAAAATCCTGGTAAACCGAACAAACATTATCCAGCCCATCCACGAATGCACGAAAGAGCTGATTGCTTAATGCCTGCCGGTATGCTTGATGATAGGTAGGTAGATCATCCAGCCTTGGCCTTAAGGCATCAAAAGGAGAAAGGCCATCGCTAAAATACTGCTCTGTCAAAATAAACATAGATAAATAGCGTACGCCGGTTTGCTGGCTTGAATCTGACAGAAGACGCGCTGCTTCGCTAACTACCTCGCGGCACTGCGATAACACCGCAAGGTTATTGTGCCGTATATGGCCACAGCCATCGATAAAGCGCCTGCCCAACTCCCGGAAGTCAACCGAAGAAGATACGGCCGGCATCTCTAAAACGCCTTTTATCAAATCAATCTTTGCCCCGGAAGGAAGCCGGTATCCTTTGCTGTTATTCAATATAAGATCATAACGATATCCTTCATCTTTGAGAGTTTGCAAAGAAAGGCTTCCATCTCTGATTAAACTGCGCTGCGGCCGGGAAACGGCAAAATTTTCTTTTCTTGTGGCATCATCCGCAACAATTTTTACCGTGATATGGAAAGGCACCCCCGCAATGTCTTCGCATTTAAAGCCGGAAAGAACTATAAGCCTAAACCATGGTATAGAAACAGCTTCCCGGAGAGAATCGCTATAAGCTCTGTAAGAGAAACCTGGCTCACCGGGCAAGTCATAAAAAGATTCCTCTTCAAAGAAGGATATCTCCCCTGCGCGGACTATACTTCTTACAAACGTAGTCTTTCCCGCGTAAGAATCACCGCGTATGCGAAGCACTGCCGTTGCCCCTTCTTTGTCAAGTGCCTTTCTTACCAAGGCAAATAATCGTGGTAATCCTTCCTGCATAGGATAATGCAATTGCGAAAGTGCCGAAGATGCTTCGGGAACACCAAGATAAAAGCCCTGAGGGTTAATAATGCCTTTTCCTTCCAAAAGCGCCATTACCTCATCCATTGCGGCAAGGCCTTTATTGGTTAATGACCAGTTTAAAATCATACCTTCCAGCTTCCGCCATGATTCTTGCGCTTGTGCAAACTTTCCTGACCTGATAGCCTCAAATATTTCTTTAAGAATCTTGACCGGTACCGCTCCTACGAACCTGTCCACATTCCTAATGGCTATTTCCGCTTTTCTATAAAACTCTTCTTCTTGTTGGCGTTCTAAAAGCAATTTTTCTATTCTAACAAATTCTATGTAAACTTCTCCCCTTTGGCGATCTAATACGCTTATATTTAATTGCGTAAAACCACTCGCGCTTAAAATTAAATCCGCAGTAACCACATAGGCAGGGTAAGCAAGCTTCTGCGCAGAAAATTGCGCGTTACTCCCCTCTAATATTGCGGCGGAAAGTGTCTGCCGTGCGGAAGCAACGCCAGCGGCTACACGCTTTAAATGCGATTCTATTGAAGGCGCTGCATTCAAACCCTCAGATAAAGGAATATTCAAAATGCCCTCCAGTATCTTGCGCGCCTGTAGTAACTCATCAAAAGATCTCAACAGTATATCTATTGTATCTTCTAAGTTATAGCCGGCGCGATGTATTGCTGCGCTGAATTCATCCTTAAGCTGTACCTTGCACTTAATTTGCTCTCTTGTTGCGCGGGACGATTTAAAAAGTTCTTCGGCAAATGCCTTAAGCCTGCGGGCTTCCTCTGCTAATTCTTGCGCCCATAGATTAATTTTCCGCGCTTCTTCTATAATTTCGGGGCTCTCTGAAATTTGTGCTTGTCTTTGCGCTTCTTGTGCCGCATTAACAACCCGGGTAAATTCTGCGGCCTTACTATCAATTTTTTTTCTCATCGTTTGACTACAGACAAACGAAGCAAAAGAGAGATTGTCTGCTTTATCTATATCGCCAGTATCCTGCGAAACAGTGATATCTGCGCTGATAGAAGCAAAAATACCTCTGGTATATGCCAGATAAATATCGCAATGCATAGCATCAGCGCGCGCTGCCTCAAGCATCCGGCGGGCGGATAATGCCGCAAGCTTCTGTCTTTTTCTTTTCTCTAATTCTTTGGCCCAGGCTTGCCTTGCTTTCCTTAAACTTTGCCCGATTTCTGGCTTATCAAGTAGATGCTGCGGCAAGCCTGCTATGATACCCGCAAGACGCGCCTCAAACGCCGCAGCATAGGTTAATTCCGTAAAATCCATTAATTCGGCCATTCTTTTTTCGAATTCGCCAAGGCGTAAAGATTCTTCCCTTTGCTGTTTGTCTTGCTTCACTTTTTGTTCAAGCGCAACTTTCTGCCGGGCCAACCTGGTTGCTTGACGTTCTTTATCCTGCTGCAGGCGGTTTCTGGCTTCTTGCCTAGCGTACATGCGTGCGGCAAAACGCAGTGCTATTTCGCGGATAAGATCGACGAAGGTTTTACCGGCGCCGGTAGCCGGTTTCTTTTGAAGTTTCTCCTTTCTCCTCTCATAATTGCGGCTGTGTGGATTTTTAGCAGGCTTATGCTGGGCAGTTTCTTGTGCTTCATCCTGCGCCGGCGGCGGGACAAACAACAAGGAATGCGCGGCAAAGTAAAAAAGTGTCGCTATCACGCCGCTGATATACAAAACAACCATTATTTTCGAACCAAAGTCATAGTCATCAACATTATTACCAACCCAAAAAGTCGCTCCTATAAGGCCGGCGCCCATAATAGCGGCGAAAGAGAAAGGATTGGGTAGTTTTAACTGATGTTTATTTTTTTGCGGAGATTTTTGTTTATTTTTACGATGGGCCGGAGACGAAACAGCATATGAAGAGTCTTTATCCGTACCTGGCGCGCGCAGCCCTTTAATATCAAGCCCCACAGATGAGCTGCTGCGGACAGGATTTAATTTGACATGTTTACCTCCGCCGCTTCCCCGTCTGTTTATAGCGGATGCGGCGATTGCTCCGGAAGCGATTAGTTCCTCGACATCTCTATTGATGCGCAGGTACTCCGCACGGCTGTAACCAATTCCGTGGACATGCGCGGCAATAACAGGAACAGAGGTTTTATTATCTCCTTGTAAACTTCGGACAAATCTAACGATACGGCGCTTTCTTTCAGCGACTACCATATGCTGTGACACGATAAGCCCGGGATAAAACAAACCTGCCTCAAATAAAGCTTTTACATCTACCTCAACCGTCTTTCTTTGAGCGCTTGTGTAATCTTTGCCATAAATTTCTCCGGTAATATATGGCACGGCCGGTGTTATGTGAAAATCTTGCGCGCGCCTCACTATTTCCCGTATTTTTGCCTGCTGAGCAACAATAGCCTGTTTCTCTCTAAATTGGCGCGTTTGTGTAGTTACATCCGCTGGCCTTATCGCCCCGCTTCGCTGCAAAGCGCAAACGTCTTCCCAGGCGCGTTGATACTCACTTGGTGTATGGGTATTGCCGTAAACTCGCTTTATTATCCTATCCATGCTGACAGGGCCGTTGACGCGCTCGACAATAACGAAGTTGCGGATTATCCGGCGCTGCCTGGAAAATGAATCTTTGCTGCGCCTTGACTTTCGCTGAATACGCAAGTATCCGCGTAACTCACTTAAAGAGCGCGTTAAAAATCCTTGCACTCTTTTTGAAGGCATGCCGCAGGCAATTGCGACCTCTCTCATTGTTTCTGCGCCGTCCACGAATACTGCCTCCAGTATCCGCTGATGCGGGCTAAGCAATACGTCTTTGGCGCCTGACTGCGACTGAGCTTGAGGAAATCTTACGCCTTGCGGGAAAAAGGCGGCGATTACATTTTCAGGCAGGAGATGTTTAAGCTTTCCGCGAGCGCGCCAGAAAAATTTCTCCACATCTTTGGCGCGGACCCTGGCTGTTTCTCCTGCCTGGCGCTTGATACGAAAGAGTTTTCTGGCTTTAATACAATCACTCCAGCGGACACGCTCATCAAGGCACCAGCTGATCATTTCAGCTTCCCGGGCAGTTAACATGCCAAGAGCGTGGCCTATTTCTTCTAAGGCAGGCCGTTTAAGCAGCGGCGCTAATTTAGTCCAGATAGCTTTGCGCATTTGACGCATCTGCTTTACAGCATAAAAAATAGGTAACCAAGGGGCGATTGTTTTTGCTTTCTCCCGCTCGTTTAACAAAGCGCCGTTGCTTGCTTGCGCAACGTTTGATGTTACGTCAAGGCACAACAACATATCCTCAGCGCTATCAAGGATTCTACCATTACCTGTTACAGCGGAAAGAATTTCGGAAATATTATCGGGATCTGCCCAAAGGATATCGCTGCGGCTGAAAATGAGCGCCTTTTTATCAAGCCTCTCATACACAAGAGTATCAGGATATCTTTTGCGCAAACCTGAATCGACGATTATCTGGTTAACCTGCCTTTTTGTAACAGTGTGGCCGCGCGCGATGAGCATTTCAGCGATATCGCCTGCATTGACTTTAAGGCTCCGAGGGTCCCCGGTAATTTCATCAAGCACGCCCACGACAAGAGGTTTCAAGGCAAACTCACCCGGTGTTCTATGTGCCTGGTCCGGCTGCCTGCTTGCCGGAGAGCTGGCGGGTTGAGGCCCGGCGTAAGGCTTTGGGGGTTTTTGCTCCGTATAAAGTATCCAGCTTAAGGCAGGCGCCTGCGGAACGGTTTCAACTCTAAATTCACCTGAAGCATGAGTATTATGCAACGCGTTTAGGCTGTAAAATATGCGCGAGATTCTTTGCGCAGATGACCTTACAACGGAATGATTGTTTCCGGAAGGCACCAATCCGTGTGAAACTTCAAAATTTATTGCTTTTCTAATGGGCCCTTTTTCTCCCAGAAAATTTTCAAGGCGGCCGAGTGCTAAGCCGAGCAAACGCTGCTTCTCGCTGATTGCGGCAGTTTTGTTGGCTTGTTGCAGATTTGCCAATATTCTGCGTAAGGCAGTCAAGACACTTTGACGCAAACGATGCGGAAATCCTGCCTGATGCGCCGATGTATAGTTCATCGGCCATCCCTTAAGCGCTATAGCGGCGCCTTTAAGCTCATAAACAGCTCCTTCAAGCACCGGCTGAAGATTGCTTGCCGGGAAATAGGAGTCCTGGGCTGCCGGCGAGCCGGCGGTAGCCGCCTCATCTCTTATGCGCCGGCCCAACCGCCTAAAAAAGCTTATTCTATTTAATTCTTTTTTGGTGGGTTTAGTTTGTGACAAAAGGCCTCTGCCTCTGTCCAAAGCAATGACAACCCTACGCACTGATGATGCGTAAAAATCTCTATTAATCAAATCATTGGGAATATGACGGGACTGCGTCCGAACATAATCTCTATCAGCCTCGCGCCAGTAAAATTCCACGGCTGCGTCTACCTCATTTAGAGGCGGCAAATTTGTTACGGTTCCGCTGTAAAGACTTTTAAAAAAATTAGTTAGGATATTTTCCCAAACATCATAAGGGTAGTTATAACAATCGGGATACATGAAAAATGCCACCATCAACGTCTCCACGGATATTTCCGTGCCCTTTGCCGATAGCTGTGCATGCAACCAATAAAACTGATGAGCAAGAGCAAAAGTGTCCGCTTCCTCATACTGCGCTCTAGAAATTTTCAGCCTTTGGGGTTGCTGAATACCAAGGCGATGCCGTAAGTACCACACTTCGGCTTTTTCATGCCGTTCTGCTGAAGCACCCGGAAGCCCTTTTTTAAACATACTGAATACCCGATGCCCTTTGCCTAAATACCTCTCTAAATCCTCAGCGCTAATATCGTTATAAATTCCATCGTAGTTGGTAATGTCTGTTTGGTTGAACCGTGCGGGAGAAAGAGGACTGGCGGCAGGAAAGCTCGGAGTTTGGAGCGCATAGTTGTTAGTTGGCAAATCGCAAGTGGCCGGCGAAGAGGCACCAAGCTCTCCTCTGCCTTTAATTTCAGCTGGAATGGACAAAGCTTGGCCATTATCAATGCTAAGCATTTCAAAATAGCCGCTGGCTATTTCTTCTCTTAACATTATTTTGAGTCTATCGCAAAGATGGCCTAAATAACTATCTCTGTTTTCCCATGCCTGTATTCCTTGCTGGGATATGTATTGGTCCAAAGGAAGTATTTGTCCGGCGGCCATATCTTGTATTCCATTTGCTGAAACTAGAATAACTCCGGAATATCTGTCTCCATTGATTAGGCCGACTCTGCTCAATATCCTCATAAATTTTCTCGCCGGCGTATTTTCACCAAGTAAAAACTCTTCGAATAAAGCCATTGGAGAGGCTTCTCTTACAACCACGAACCTTCTTCCTTGGCCGTTGTGGCCGGGTAGATTGACAAGCATGTCCGCCGATACAGATAGGTTTTTAGATCTGCCGCTTTTTAGGATTATGGTGAACTGGTAAGCAGGGGCGAATTCACAGATTGACGCGTGATGTTGGGCTTTAAGAAATGTGGCGATTCGTAAAATAACCGCTTGTGTTGGTTGGCGAGCGAGCCTGTTAAAACCTTTTATTCCGCTAAAGAGAGGCTCTTTTTCTTTGGAGGGCCCGTTTTCTTTTCTCGGCTGGGGATTTGGCAATTCTTCTTGCGGCGGTGAACGCGGCAATACAGGCATAGTTACGCTAGGCCTATGGAGTTGATTGCTCCGGGAATCAAGTAAAGCATGAGGTGGGGTCGCTTCGGGAATTCTAACATCAAGATCCTTAAGCCTCTCTGTCCTTACCTGTCGTCTTACTTTTTGTTTTGGTCTTCCGGCTTTATCTCTTTTAGCTTTACCATTGCCGGAAGGACTTTTTGATTGATTAGGCTTAATCAGCCCTTCGTCGCGTGCCCATTTCCAGAGCGTCCATTTACCGCTATTTTTCAAAGTAGTATATTGGTTAGAAGGGTGATCCAATGCCTTTAGTAAATTTTCGGCCGAGTATGGCAAACGTGCTCTTTCGCAAAGAGCCATTCTGCCTGATTCAGAATCATAAGATCCGGCCATAGAATGTACCCTTATCCTTCGTGAAAAATCCGGATGGCCAAGCGTAAAGGGACTGGCCTTAAATCTGGGGTCTCCTTTTTGCGCAAGATGAGTTTGTTCCCGTAATAAAACAGGTAAGCTGTAGGTGTGCCTGCCGCCTTCTTCACCTTTGCACAGCGGTAGATATTGGCTATTTAGCGGCAACTCCTCTTGCGGATTGCCTGGCATCTCTATAGTAAAATACGGATCAATCTCTCCCTTCGCTAAGTGCAAGGTAATCTTTACAGCACTTAAATCAACGGATAATTCACCTGCTATATCAGCTAACCCCAGATAATTTGATTTGCGGCCATAATAAAACCCGCCTTTCGCGCTGACCTTCATAATCCTTGTGTCGCTCTGTTGACCCAATAAACTTCTGATAGTAATAATTTTCTGATTTACTCCTTCTATTCTTCCCTGTTCGTCCATTTTTATAGTATTAACTATCTGCGTTTTCATGTCGCTGCCATCTTCATAGAAAGCATGGATTTCTATTGTCTTGGTTTTTGGGTTACTTCTGGTAGTCAATAACAATACTGGTTTGCCTAAGCGCGGTTTGGCTTCTAATTCTTTTCGGTAATTTTGCCATCCGGCGGTTGGTTGTCCGGCCAAACCTACGTTATTGCGCCTGCTCGCTACATACTCATCCATGGGTCCAGGCATTAAAGCCTTGATTGCTTGTAGCCTTGCTTGGCTTATAACACTTGTTTCTGCCATATCAAACCAGGTATTACCCAGCAGGCTCAGGCCGCGCTTTTCCAATTCTTTGACAATGCGCAACCTATGAGTAATTAAAAATTGGGGTTCTTTAAATCCTGCTAACCTCCTCCACTGGGCCAATGAAGGCAGGCGGCTATGAGCCTGGTGGTATTGGAAACAGTTTCCAACTGCTCTGTCTAATTTATCCGGAAATATCTCATCTTGCGCCAGGCGAGTCGGCATAGACAATGCGAAAGTTTTTCGGTCTTGCGCAGTGGCTAATCGAACTACGCGCTCTCCGTTCTCATAAGAATAATAAAAGTGCCCCACAACAACTGCGCCTTTTTTCAAAACTTGTTTGTCTATAAAAAGTTTAACATATCTTGCAGAATCACTAAAATCAGGTTCGGCGTCCAATACCCGCAAGACCCTACGCAGGAGTCTTGCGTTTTTGCCTATGATAAAGCTTATTTCTCTGCCCATGAAGCCTGAGTACATTAAATGTTTGGCGCTATCTTCGTCGCAGTGCTGGATATCCATAATTATTTCTGTTAGCGATTTATTTGTCGGCGCGTCCAATTTCGAAAGCAAAACTTCGCGGCTAATTTCCGGATACCAAAATGACAGTTTATGTCTCGGCCGAGCCAATCTGATAATAACATCGCGCAGGTACTTTTTATCACGCATCATTGTACTTCTGTTTGATCCCCCTGCGTCACTGTTTAGGAGTGTGAATGCCTCCTCAATACAATAGCCTTCAAATAAAGAGCCTATCCGCTGGCGCATCCGCGGCAAAATTTGCGGCTGAGCTTCAGCTATACGCTGCGCAAGTAATCCATACCCTCTGTCTAAGCCGGTACACAACAAAGAGGGAGGGCCGTTTGTCGCGCTTTTCTTAAATGTTGTGCCTTCTTTAACAGAGCCTAACCGCTCAATGTTTCGCAGCAACGCGGAAATGGCATCTTCATCTTCGGCGGCCGCAACCATTGCCCTGGCTAATTTGACAAGCTTATCCTTTATCTCTAAGGCTTCAGGGTCACCGATTTTTACGTCTCTATTTAAATATTTAAGGTAATCTGCCAACATCCTTCCTAAAAATAGGCCTTGAGCCACATCCGCATAGCGGGCGATAAAATCAGGCTTATCAGCCTTTACGTACGCGCCCATTCTCTCCCAATTACTAAGCGATCTTTTTTGAGTAACTTTTGCTACGGCTGCTTTAAGCCTTACTTGTAAAAGTTCTTTATCGGGGTACGCGCGTAAGGCCTCTAGCGTTGCCTCATGTTCCTGCGCTCTTTTGTCATCGCTAAGCGCCAACAGATGCTGATATAAATCAGTAGTTTTAGAGGCCGGCGAGCTGGTTTTTTTATGCTTCCTAACACCAGCCACCAGAGGGCGATAATCCACGGCGGGAGCCGGCTTTACGCTTAAAACTGCTTTACGGCCTGTGGTTTTCCTCCCACCAGCTTCCTTTAAAAGAGCGTTTAAAATCTTACCGGCGTTTGTATCTTTCGGCATATTTTCTTTATGCCGCGCGGCTCTACGCAAAATTGACAGAGTTTTACGGCTTTGTTTAACAAGAAATTTCTCAATTTCATAAAAGTAAGGTAAATTGGAAGGAACTCCTCTTTTCATAAGTTTGCATATCGCTTCCGGATTTCCGATTTTGAAATAAACTTTGCCGCCTATAGCCCTGGCTCTTTGCAAAGATAAATTTACAACTGGAGAACTGCCGGTTTTACCGGGACTTATCAATACAGGCAAAGTTAAATTAAGTGTTGCCGACGACGCAGATGAAGATGACCTTAGCTGCTGGGCAAACCAACGGTCGCGCTTGACAATCATCTCATCAAGTCTTCTAAGGATTTCATGCCTTCGCGGCAGGAATAGTTCGGCAATAGCAAATAAGGTAAAATGAAGACGGTAAAAGCTCAATAGCGCCGCTTCAAGATTAATACGCACAAGAGCATTTGGCGCACGCTTTCTAACTTCGTCAAACATCTTGCCGTAAACTTGCGTATCTTGATGAAATCTATGAGAAAGATTAAATGCACCGGAATTAATATATTCAAAAAGCCGTAAACTTTCCCCGTCGGTGGGCAAAACTCGGTATGGAATAGTAATATCTTGGCCTCGGGGGTCACGGGCTTGAATGGTCTGATAATTTACCTTTATCTGGCCTCGCTCGTACATTGACCACAACGGTGTTCCCGGGAAAATAGACAGGCCATTAGAAATTGCTGAAGCAATATCGTATTCACTTATAAGGCCAATAATATTCTCAATAGTTACGAGAAGTTCATTAATAGTTTCGTGCGGAGTTTGCAGAATCATAAATACCGCGACAATCGGAATGCCGCTCTCTTTAGCTTTGCGTAAAATATCTCGATAGCGCGTTATTCTTTGGTAAGCGCCTTTTCCTTTTTGCAAATCGCGTAAGATATTTTCATGTGGAGACTCGATACCCACATATATTCGTACCACCCCAAGCCGAGCCATACGTTCAAGCGTACCTGCTCCGGTATTGTCCAGTGAATCGAGGCGCGTATCTATAAAAAAACCAAAATGCTTATGGAGACCTTCCCGTTCTATGGCATCAAGCCATTTTTCTGTTTTAGAACGGCTTGCTAAAAAGTTATCGTCAGTAAAGTTAATCCAACGTACATCAGGCAAATATTCACGTATTCTCCTGGCAAGAATAATAAAATCATCGGGTTCAATATTTAGGACTGGTTGTTTGCATAGAACAGAACCGACAAAAAACGCATTAGCCATACAAAACGTACACTTCTGCATACAATGACTGGCTCCGTGCACGTTAATGACTTCAACCGGGCTAACGCGGGAAAGAAGAAGGCGTGGATTATAGGCCTGGGTAATGACTCTAAAATCCATAGAGTTGAAAGGATTGCTACGCGAAATTTCACGTTTGCCTATCCTAATGCCCTGTATGCCTCCTAAAGCAGCCTCTTTTTTACCCTGAGTAACTTGACGGCCATGGCAATTTATATTCATCACTATGTCCAAAAGAGTGAATTCTCCCCAACCCATAACCGCAGCATCCAAACAAGGAACCACCTCAAATACTCTGCCTGAGATAGAAGCTTCGTGGCCTCCGGCGATAAAAATACTATCAGGGTATTGCTTTTCTAATAAAGAAATGATATCAACATCTTCCTGAAAAGTAGCAGTAAGAAATCGTTTACCGACAATATGAGGATAAAAAGATAGTGATGGCTTGAATCCCTCAACTTGAGGTTTATCAATGACATGGACATTAATACCAAAGAGGCTTAAGAAAGACGCTATACGGTAAAGTCCTACCACTGCCTCATCGGCTGAAAAAGGACTGTCTACCAATAGAACGTTAGCAGAACCCGGTAAAGCTTGATAATTTTTATTTTGTACGTATTCACAAAAGTCAGAAAAAGAGCCATCTTCCACCATACCGCCGAACACCGCTTGGGCAACTCGGGAAAAGCAATATTCGCCATCTCTTTTATCTGGCTGCTGCCGAATAAGATTTATTAAACGATTTTTGATTGCTTCGGATAAAACGCTTAAGAGTGGCGGCGCGCGAGAAAGGACGTCTCGGTAAGTAAGTAGTTTAAATAATGCGTAACGCCTTAAGGGGGTTAAATATTGCAAGCCTCCGATGCGGCATATTTCTTCATTTATTCTACGAATAAGCCCAAGCTTTTTATTAGGCGAAGCCTGTTGAACGAAGAAATCAACCGACTTTTTGTCTCTGGTTTGAGATGAATTCACCACTCCTCCGCGTTTATTTTTGTTCAGCAACAGGCGCTCATTTGAAACCGGCGAGCTGACATGTTGTCCGTTTTGCTCCGGCGCTTGCCAGCTGTTTCCCTTAAACGGTAGCAAAGGCTTGCTCAAAGAAACTGCGCTGGATGCGGTGGAAATAGCAAGCAACACCTCGGCATCCGGCCGTAATTGCTCATCAAGTTGAACTTGCTGTAATTGCGGTATGATGTCATCAAAGCGGCCGCCTTCAATTACCAACTGCAAACGGAGATTAAGTTTTCCTCCATTTAATACTGCTTGGCTGATTTGCTCCCTGCTTTTTGCTAAAAGTTGATTTAAAGCGCTTACCCCATCATTATTAGCGTTAATAGCCGAATACAGAAATTGCGTAGCAGCAACTACCTTACCCCGGTCAAAAATATAGGGCGAAGGCGGAAAGGCCGGCATGATGTAATCCTGGGCCAGAATTGTCTTTATTTGGCCTTCGCTTAAGTTTAAATAATTCCGCAGCAAGGAGCTTAGACTGTCATCAAAGCTTTTAGCAATTGTTTTTAAACGGCTTGCGAACGGCTCTCCGGCAACACTATTTGTTCTTGCGCTATACATCAGAGCAAGCAAACTCAAAGTGCTGACATCAGCCGGATAGTAAGCGCTGAAAATTATCTCATCCTCATCGTCACTATTTCTGAAATAGACTCCCAGCCGTGACTGAGTAAAGATGTTAGTCTGGCCTGAACGCAGGCGCTTTCCGGTATAAATATCATAAGTAACCCCTTGATAATTATAACTGCCGGGAAAATAGTTTTGATCCTGAGGGCTTCTCTTATGGCAGGCTAAATCTGCTGGATTCTTTATGGCAAAACCAAGGTTATAGGCTAAAGCTAACAAAGTGACAGTATCTTTGCCTAACATACTCTGAACTGTAGCATGATAGGCGGCGAAGCTTTCTCCATCGTGCAATTGCCCATCTTCATCTAAGACTACTATCTGTTCATTAAGCGGCCGCAAAAGATCATTGGCAATATAATATTCTATATTCTCTATTACCACCGGGAAATAACCCGGATGCAGGCGCAGTTCAAGATTAGAACCGTCTTCTTCAATTTCGCGTAAAATAGTATTGCACGGTATCATCAGTAAATAAGCGCAAAGCGTCACCAGCCTGGCTTTTTCATCAGCATCGATAAATTTTAAAGGCACATGGACCTCGATGCCGGTGGCTAAGGTGTTACGATAAACATGTTCAACAACACGTAAGCCCGGTATGGTGCTTGTTAATAAATGCTGCCTTAATTCCATTAATGGCTTTTCTTTATCAGAATAGTACAACAATCCTTGCTCATAAAGATCCTGGATTCGGTTATAAATAATCTGCCGGATGAGCTGTTGGCTTCCCACCGAAAGCTGACGCAAACTATCCAGTGAATACATCATTTTTTCAGTTTCGACAATTACCGAGGTAACAATATGAGGAGAGATAATGCAATCATATAATCTGAAAATATATTCCGGATTATATCGGAATATCTCCTCAAGAAGCTCGCGGCCAAAATATTCTTTGAGCCTGGCATAACAGCTATCAGTGAAAACTTCCAAACTCATTTCATGAATTCTTTTCATAAAGTTTGCAAAACTTTGGGGATTTCTTGAGAATCCGGCACGCACCGTATTTATAGATAAAAATTCCTGCCTCTCTGCCAAACATAAGCCCAGCACTGCGGTTAGCTCAACGATTAAACGCCTAAAATCACTCCAGCCGAATTCCTCGTCATCGTTGATAAGACGCAGGACAGCGGCCAGGCCATCTGGATCATTGCTTAAGGCTTGTGCGCAATTATGCGGCTCAAAAAATTCCACAAATCCACGATAACCAACAAGGCCCATTTTACTAACTTCACGCGCTGCTAAACCATATCCATCCGGATCATTAGCGAAAGCCTCACGATTAGCGCCTTCTGGCCCTAAGGCGGCAATAAAAAATTCAAAGAAGAAATCAGCATCATGCCTCATCATTTCAGTTATAAGGCTCAATCCTTGAGAGTGATTGGTAAATGCAAAACGTAAATTATCGAAACCGTAAACTCCTCCGGCCCGTTTGCGAAAAACTTTAACTCCCATTTCAGCAATATCGCAAAGAACGTGAGCAAATCCATAAGGGTCATTCCGGAAAGCGGCATAAACTACAGGGGCGGTAAAATAATCATCAGCGGAAATGGCGTCCAACGTTTTTATTAATGGAATAAACCAAAGTAAATGAGAAATACGCTCAAAGCATTCTTCAAACCTCCGGTTCACATTAGCATTAAAGGCCGCCCTTACATTCTCAACTCCGCCAAGCCGAGGGACAACAAACTTAACAAAATCTTGAAGGCCTTGGCCAATATCGCACATACTTGAAGTGATAGTTTCCATTCGTAAATTGAAATTTTTGCCTCCATATCGTTTCTTTGCTTCAATAAGATTATCCTCTCCCAGCAACGAAATTATGATAGGATCGATTTCTTCTAACGAGGTTGCCGGCGAGCTGGCGGCAGAAGAACTGGCAATATTAGAAGTACCGTCACCTAAAATATCAAACACGGATTGGTTTACGGCATACCCAGAAAACAAAATTCCAAGAGCCTGGGGTAAAATACTTCTGAATATATTAAATTCAGCTAAACTCCCGATATGTGCGGCTTGGGCATTAAGATATCGCTCAAATATACTCGCAGACAATACATCAGAACCGCTAATGCGATGTAAAACTCTCCTGACTCCTTTGAGATTTCCTGTTCCAATGGCTTCTTGCAATTGAATAACGTGTATACGGAAGATTGCCTGCTCAACTTTTTTCCGGAGGCTGACCCACGCAAGCCAATTTTTGGGCTTTTGCTCAGGGTCAGTTTTGATTACAATCGCGTCCCTGCCTGTACCAGACAAAAGAAGTTCATGCAATCTCGATACGTCACCTCTAGCGATGGCATAATCTACTAATCGCTGGACCTTGTAGATTCCTTTTAACCCAGGCCTTACTCTTTGTTTGTCTGGATGCTGCCGTAAGG
>JAQTOI010000050.1 GCA_028713415.1 Candidatus Omnitrophota bacterium | reverse complement strand
GTTAACCCCGCTTAAGCCTTTTACTGATTGGCTATTTGCGTTTACCATGTTCGGGATTGGCTGTTTACTTTCCACAAAAGATTTCGTTCCGATATTCAAGAAACCCAAGTTGGTATTTCTGGGCACATTAGCGCAGTTTGTGATTATGCCCACATTGGCTTTTTGCATCATAAAAGTTTTGAAATTACCTCCGGCTTTAGCCGTAGGGCTTATTCTTGCCGCAGCTGTTCCGGATGCCATGGCTGCAGGAGTAATGTCATACCTGGCTGAAGCTGATGTGGCATTTTCCGTGGCATTGACTACCGCTACAACCCTCATTTCGCCGGTAATCACTCCGGCTTTAACCTTCTTTTTAGGGCGCCAATACATCCCCATGCAATTTTGGCCGATGGTAAAGAGCATAATGATGATGGTAATTCTGCCTTTACTTTTAGGCCTCTGGGTTCAACATCGGTTTCATAAAATCACCTCAAAAGTTAAACCTGTGTTTCCCGCCATCTCGACTTTATTTATCGCTTTTATCTGCGGCTTAGTAGTTGCCTTGAATCACGATGCCCTGGGCAAGGTGACCGGGGTTGTATTTATAGCTGTAATAAGTTTAAATATCCTTGGGCTTGTTTTCGGTTATCTTGCCGCGAAAGGATTCCGTTTCAATTTGGCGCAGCGCCGCACGCTGGCTATCAATGTAGGTATGCAAAATGCCGGCATGGGCGCAGTGCTGGCAATCAAGCATATTTCAAACGAAGCGGCGATTCCCAACGCTCTTTTTGCGACCTGGTGCATAGTCAGTGCAGCGATACTTGCAGGAATCTGGTCGAAAAAATCAAAAGCGGATAAGTTAATGGTCAAAAATAGAAAATAATGAATGTTTATGTCTATTGCCTAAGAGAGGATTATCAATATCAATCTAGCATAAAGGGGCGGGAGTTTGAAAATGAATGGGTCAGGCTATCTAAAGACGGCATAATTACGGTAAAAGGCACAAATTATAAGGGGTATGCTGGGATGGCTGCAGCCCAAAATTTAAAATAAAAGATTTATATATCGGCACAGCCGAAGCAGTCTTAAACTTTGCAACAGGAAAAAGTAAAACCTACTACGCGTCTTTGATTCACGATGTGCTCTATCAATTCAGCAAAAATATCCGCCGCTTTATTAAGCGTAAAGAGGCCGATAGAGAATTTTATGCTATCCTGAAAAAGGATGGGTTTGCTTTCGCATCTGTGTATTATTTTGCCGTGCGCGCGCTTGGCTGGATATGGTGGTATAAAAAATAGTTTTTCAGCCGTCCCTGCCTGCCGGCAAGCGGGAACCCTCAGCTCTTAGTCTTAAAAGCCAGAAGAATAGTTAATTCTGAAAGGGTTAACCTAATTTACTGAAAAAGGGGGTTGGAGATGAAGAAAGTGTTATTTTCGGCAATTTTAACATTTTTAGGCTTTTGGAGCTTTGCCTTTGTGTATGCCGCTGAAGATAAAACTGACGTAGGCAGGTACTCTATTAGTACAATTACTTTGGACGAGAAACCGATGCTGGTTTTGCTGGATACCAAAACTGGAAGAGTTTGGATGTATCAAAAGGCTTTAAGCGGCGGTGTTCAGATGACGGAAGAAAAATTTAGAGGAATCACTGTGGAGGGCCTTGCGTATAGCCTAAATGATACAAAAAAGCTTGATCAGCAGCTAAACGATTTTATCGTAAGGGATATTATTACCAAAGACGAAACGGTTAAAGGTTTAACGGAAACACTTCTTGGAGAATTTTCTTATGGTTTGGATGTCAAAAAATTAAAAATGCTTAACTACGAATTACAGCTTGAACAGGCTGCAAAGAAAAAAGAACAAAATTAAAGGCATAAGCCCTACGCTTTTGGGTTATAAAAAAATGCGGAGGCTTTAAGGAATTTTCTTGCTTTCAAGCAATAAGGCCTCGGCTAACGATGGTTTTATAATACTGAAATAAAATGATTGAGGATATCCTCAAAGCAAAATCAGCCAGATCAAAAATTAAAAATATTTTACGCCATAGTACTGCCGCTTTGATTTCACTATTGTTTTGTTTTTTGATAGGCGAAGTAATCATAAGGATATTCTTGATGTTTAATACTCTCTATGACATTGAGATGGCACGTTATTCCTTAGGGATTAAAATTGATTCCAAAAACCCTTGCATAGGGCATGTGCAAAAACCAAACATGATTATGAAGTTAATGGACGTAACAGTTTGCACAAACTCTGATGGTTTGCGTGACATAGAATATCCTGTACCAAGAAGCGATAAGGCTAGATTTATTCTTCTGGGAGACTCAATTACTTTCGGATGGGGCGTAGAGCAGAAAGATGCATTTGAGAATATTTTGGAAACAGAGCTTAACAAATGGCACCCCACAGAGATAATAAATTTTGGAACTGGAAATTATAATACCGAACAGGAAGTTAATTTATTTTTTGAAAAAGGCCTGAAGTATAAGCCGGATAAAGTAGTTGTTTTTTATTTTATAAACGACGCAGAGCCTACGCCTCATAAATCCAGATTTTGGTTCTTAGGGTATTCACGGCTGGCAACACTTTGCTGGTCATCGATGAACATCGTCAATACGCGTTTAAACCCTTCGAGAAATTATGTGCAGTATTATAAAGATTTGTATAAAAATAATCAGAAAGGATTAAGCAGGGCAAAAAATGCCTTTTTACAATTAATGCTGGTATGTCAAAAAAATAATATCAGTTTACAAGTTGTCCTATTGCCAGAGCTTCATGGCTTAAAGGATTATCCGTTCAGAAACGAACACGAAATTATCATGCAATTCTTAAAAGCACATAATATAAACGCGTTAGATCTTGCGCCATATTTTTCATATTACGAAAATCCAAGAGAATTATGGGTCGCGCGTGACGACCCTCACCCAAACACGGCTGCTCATAAACTCATAGCTCAATATGCCATTAATTTTATAAAATAAAAAAGGGGGCTTAGAAAATGAATTTTTTTAAATTTATGTTTGCGCGTAAATTTATAATCATATGCATATTTGCAATAATTTTGGTAGTGACATTATTAATTATCATAGTAACCAGTGAAACGCTGGATGGAGGGTTCATCTATCAGATAAACTGATAGTTTGCCGATTTTACAATGCATTCCAAAAGATTAAAAATAATTCTATATATCATTCTACTCTTTTTAAGCATATTTGCTTATAAGAATAGGTATGATTTCCTTACAAGAAAAATATATACTAATATTTTGTGGTCTTCAAAGCAATACCCCCGGCACTCTATACTAAACCGACAAGAACTTCTTATGCTGGGATGGGCATCGCGCCATAACAAGTGGCGGCATAGAACGTTTTATGAAAACTATCCAATTGCAAAAAAAACAAATGTTATAAGAATAGGCATTTTCGGAGGTTCCGAAACAGGCAGCGGGGGCAAGGGTAAGTTTAGGACGTATGATTACCCGTCATTATTACAAGATAGATTTGACGCTGCCGGTATGAATAATGTTGAGGTAATAAGTTTCGGCTCTAATTCATACGGCTTAGCGCAGGAATTTATGTTGTGGCAGTTCGTGGGGCGGTTATATCAACTGGATTATGTTATTTTGACGATTCATGACATCAACCGGTTTAGGGATGCAAGTTTTAGTTCCGGCAACATGATATTGCCACACATACACGCGCGTTATATATTAAAAGATGGCAACCTTAAGATCATTCCTCTTATTGGGGATAATTATACTCAAACTCGCAAAATTTACTACGGCATAACCCCGAGATTACGTTACATTCTATACGACAGAAGCATGCCGATGTTTTTAAGGGTTTTTCTGCCTTACAGCCTCCATAAAAAAACTAACCCATTCTACTACAAGAGGACGCAATCACTTAATAAAGAACTACATCCGATTTATGCTGCGATTTTTAATCAGGTGGCAAAACAGGCTAAATACGTCATTGCTGTGGTTAAAAAAGAAGACATACCTGCGTTAAGCAGTTACGAAATGGCCCCAAACGTATATCTTTTTAACCCTCAGGCCACTAAATATTTGCACAAATTCTTATTTTTTGAACCCGAAAATACTTCCTACCCTAATCACCACAACGCGTTAGCGAATTCTTTCATTGCAGATGAATTTTTTTCTTTATTGACCAAGGCAGAAAAGCCGGAATTTAACGAGCTGAAATTGATTCCTTGTATTGAGAGTGGTAGCGGTAAGCCGGCTACCCAGCAGGCAACAGTAAGTGAATACGGTGATATCACTGTAAAAGTCGGCCAGTTGCCAGTTGCGTATTTTGCAACATACGTGGGTTTGCCATTTTTTGCTCCTGTCAACGGTAAATCAAAACATCACGGATTTAACATCGCAAGTTTATTGCTCCTGTCGGAGCGTAACATGAAATACATAGCTTTTGCCCCCTTGGAATTCCCATTATCCGATAATCAGAAGGTATTTCTGTGTTTCAGGAAAAATAATAAGTGGATAAAAATTCCGATCGGAACTATTGTGACAGCCGATGGCGTATTAGGAAAAATAAATATTAAAAAAACCGACTGTGAAATCGTATGCTCAAAAGATTCAGATTTAAAGTTAGTTATAAAAAATCGAAGAATATTTACTAACCTTCCGGTTAATCCAAATGATCTATGTATTATGGTGGGAAATAATAGAATTTTTACTGCAAAACTATCATTTTGGGAGATTGTAGCTAATCTTATCAGGCGATTTTCTTTTAAGGATGCAAAAGGTATGAAGATTAAATTTAAATTAGATAAGTTTGAATACGCTTACTTAAAAGCGCAACCGGAATTTAATGTCGACGTTGAACCGTTCGCCGAAAAAGAGGGCACTCTGGATGTGGTTTTTGTAAAAGGGCAAGGCGAAGAACAAAGAAAGCCTATTTTTAAATATCAACTAATTCCTGCCCAGACTGCTCCTTTTGCTGATGGCTTTAAAAAATATATAATACCGCGTGATTTAAATTAGAAAAGAAATGAAATTTGCAATAAATGATAGTAGCCATAAAGGCAACTATCAAAATCTTCCTAGAGGTTTTATAACTCCAGAAAAAGCCAAACGCCAGGCAGAAACGCTGGCTAACAGCGTTAAGAACCATTTTAGGCACCTTTCTAAGCGCTTCAATAGGCAAGGAATTCATTGTTTCAGGCTTTATGACTGGGACAGCCCGGATATCCGCGTAGTTGTGGACTGGTACGCTGGGCATTTGGTGGTTGCCGAGTATGAGCGGATACAAACCGGCCCGGAATATCTACCGCAAATGGCAAATGCCGCGGCACAAGCATTAGGTGTTCCGCCTGAAAAAGTACATATCCGGCGCAGGCATACAAATACCGTGGAAGGCCCACGCTATGCAAAAATCGATTCTCGCGGCGAGCGGATTGAAGTTCATGAGAGAAATTTGCGTTTTTGGGTAAACTTAAACGATTTTCTGGACACCGGCTTATTTTCCGACCATCGCGATACCCGGGCTATCATTATAAAACTTTCCGCCGGAAAGGATTTTCTAAATCTGTTTTGCTACACAGGCACTTTTACCTGCGCGGCAGCCGCTGGTGGCTGTGCCAGCAGCGTAAGCGTTGACCGTTCTAAAACTTATTTAGACTGGGCTCGTGATAATTTAGCGTTAAACGGGTTTTTGCGTAAACAACATACCTTGATTCAAGCTGATGTTATGAGCTATCTGGCGGCAGCACACAAAAGAGGAGAGCGTTTTAACCTGGCATTTGTTGACCCGCCCTCTTTTTATAAAGACGAAAGGGCGCAGGTATCTTTTGACATCAACCGAGATCATCCTCAATTGCTTAGTGAGACACTTAAGCTCATGCAACCCGGCTCTGACTTATTTTTTTCAACCAATCATCAGCGTTTTGCACCGCAGTTTGAAAATCTGGCGGTAAAAGATATTGCTGCGCTTACGCCGAAAACAATTCCCGAAGATTATCGCAATCGTATGGTTCACAGTTGCTGGCATATGAAAACCTAAGGAAAATATGAGAATAAAAATTACAATCGGAACCCTAACGGTTTTCGCTGAACTTAATGATTCTCGTACTGCAAGATTAATCTGGGATAATTTAACCCTTGAAGCCAGGGCTGAACTTTGGGGTGATGAAGTCTATTTTTATATCAAGCCAAAGATAGGCATCGAAAAAGATTATGGGCGAGATGTAGTTGAGGCGGGAGACGTAGCCTACTGGCCAGGAGGCCGTGGTTTGGTTTCCTCTTGCCAAAGTCCTTGCATGTGCCTTTTCTTTGGCCTGACCCCAAAAAGCAAAAACGGTAAAATTATGCCTGCAAGCACGGTGAATGTCTTTGGTAAGCTCGAAGGAAACCCCCGAACCTTAAGCCAAGTTAAAGAAAACCAACCAATTACAGTAGAAAGAGCATAGCCACAACCCGACCTTTAGATTTTAACTGCCGTATATTTTCATTTAAAAACTGTATTAGTTTAGTAGTTTGAAAAAATCAATATATCTACGGATGCAAACAGATGCTTGCGAATGTCGCGGATAAATTAATCCGTCTGAATCCGTAATAATCCGTGTGAATCCGTTCGCAATATCACTCAGACATCTAAATATTTACTAAAAACTATTGACACAACATTATATTCTGTTAAATTGTTATGAACATATGTTCATAACAAAAAAGAGAGGTTGCTGTGAGGCCGAAAAAAACACGATGGGTAAAGTGCGTTCCTGGCGAGCGTTGTTTTAAGCCCCAATGCAAGGCATTAAGCAAATGCGATGGGGTTTATTTGTCTCTCGATGAGTTTGAAGCTGTGCGCCTAGCTTGCCTTGAAGGCTTGAAACAGTTTGATGCGGCAAAGTTAATGAAGATTTCCCGGCCGACTTTTTCAAGAATTTTAACTTCGGCCCAGAGAAAGATAGCCGATGGGCTAGTAAATATCAAGGCCATACGCATTGAAGGCGGTTGTTGCAAGGTTGGAAGGAGTAAGATATGAAAGAATCCGGAAGGCTAAACAAATGATAATAACTAATTTATTTATTGCAGGTATAAAAGCCGTAATAGAGTATGCATCTAGCCATGTGTTAACCTGCCTTGTTCCAGCATTTTTCATTGCGGGCGCCATGTCGGCTTTGCTTCCGAAAGAAAAAATTACTCAATACTTGGGCCAGAAAGTTCCAAAGTATAAAGCATACCCCTTATCAATTGCCGCGGGTCTGCTTCTGGCAGTATGTTCCTGCACAATACTGCCCTTATTTGCAGGG
Organism: Candidatus Omnitrophota bacterium; assembly: GCA_028713415.1. Classification (GTDB taxonomy): domain Bacteria; phylum Omnitrophota; class Gorgyraeia; order Duberdicusellales; family 4484-171; genus JAQTOI01. The sequence goes on along the minus strand of JAQTOI010000050.1, from coordinate 9,369 downwards.
ATAAAAAAGAAAGGCGCAGGCATAGGCCCTGCTTTAGCTTTTTTATATACTGCTCCTGCAACTAATATAATGGCTATTCTTTTTACAGGAAGTGTTTTAGGATGGAACTTTGCTCTTGCCAGAATAATCCTGTCTGTTACTTTTGCAAGCCTAATTGGCGTAATAATATCTACCATATTTAAGAAAGAAGATATGGAGGAGGAGAAAAACGCAACTGCTGCGTTTGTTAGTGCTGAAGTCAAGGATACGAAAAATTTACCTTTCTTCCAGAAACACAGGCTAATCTTATTTTTCATTACACTCGTAGCCATTCTTATTGCAGGTACAAGGCTAAATGGGTATTTAAGATATATTAGCATATCGGGTTTGATAATCATCTTGACGATATTAACTAAATTATTCTTTACAAAAGAAGAAACCAAAGCATGGCTTTCTGAAACATGGATTTTTACTAAGAAGATATTTCCGCTTCTCTTGGGTGGTATTTTTGTTGCAGGAGTCCTAACAGAGCTATTACCTCAGAACTTCCTCGCAACATTCATGGGTAAGAATACACTATCCGCTAACTTTATTGCTGTCTTATTCGGAGTGTTCATGTATTTCCCGACTTTGGTAGAAGTGCCTATGGCAAAAATGTTTTTAGGCCTTGGGATGGCGAAAGGGCCCCTATTGGCATATCTGCTCGCAGACCCCGTTATTTCATTGGCAAGCATTCTTGTTGTGAGAAAATTTATCGGAGATAAAAGAACGCTCGTATATGTGGGCTTAATTATATTATTCACAACCATTTCAGGATTGATATACGGGGCAATAGTCAACTAAGGAGAAATATGAAACGAGAGCAAAAAAATATTAAGAGTATAGTAAAAAAAAGTTACGCTAAAATCGCTATGCAGGGAACATCGTGCTGCCCTTCCAGTTCATGTTGTTCATCGTCAAGCTCTGCCCGGGATATCAGCAAAACCATCGGCTATAGCGATGATGAGATGAGCGCGGTTCCTGATGGAGCCAATCTTGGGCTTGGTTGTGGAAATCCTGTTGCCATAGCAGCATTAAAAGAAGGCGATATCGTACTTGACCTTGGAAGTGGCGCAGGATTTGACGCATTTCTGGCGGCGCAAAGAGTAGGTAAGACAGGGCGCGTTATAGGCGTTGATATGACGCCTGAGATGCTGGGGAAGGCCAGGCGCAACGCCAAAAAAGGCGGCTATGAAAACGTGGAATTTCGTTGCGGTGAAATAGAAAAACTTCCCGTCGAAGATAATTCTGTTGATGTGATTATTTCTAATTGCGTAATTAACCTTTCGCCGGATAAAGAGGCGGTATTTAAGGAAGCTTTCAGAGTTTTAAAGGCAGGTGGTAGAGTGATGGTTTCGGATCTGGTTTTAACAAAGAAACTGCCGGCATTTATCAAAAATTCCGTTGAGGCTTACGTCGGGTGTCTTGCCGGCGCGGCAATGAAGGAGGATTACCTCGGCTTTATAGGGAAAGCCGGTTTTGAAAATATAAGGGTTGTAAGCCAGACAAATTATTCCTTAGAAGCCATGGCAAACGATGCAACCGCACAGGTAGTCATGCGCAACGTAAAAATAAGTAAGCAGGATATTAAAGATTTAGAAAATGCCGTGGTAAGTATTAAGGTATCGGCTACGAAACCAATATAAACATATGGAGGAAGAGATGAAAATAGAGATTTTAGGAATGGGCTGTCCTAAATGCAAACAGCTTACCGAAAATGCCCAAACGGCGGCAAAAGAACTAAACATTCAAGCCGAAATAACCAAGGTGACAGATATAGACAAAATCAGTGAGTATGGTGTGATGATGACTCCGGCATTGGTTATTGACGGCACGGTGGTTTCTGCAGGGAAAATAATAAGTAAAGACGAAATTAAAAAAATTATCTCGAAATAGGGGGTGGATTTATGGGTAATTGTATGTGTAATGAAGCAGGAGTGTTAATATTTCCTTGTTCGGGGGGATCGGATGTAGGCGAGCTATCGGATAAAGTAGCCCGCAAAATGGCAAAATGCGGACAGGCGAGAATGATTTGCCTCTCTGGTGTAGGCGCGCATATCCCCGGCATGATTGCATCCACAAAGTCGGCGAATAAAATTATAGCTATTGACGGCTGTCAGGTGTTATGTTCGAAAAAGATCCTTGAACACGCCGGTTTCAATCCTATCTCTTTTAATCTTAGAGAATTGGGTTTCGAGAAAGGGAAAACACAAGTTAATAAGGAAAATATTGAAAAGGCGGCTTCCAAGATTTCAGGAGGTAGAGGTGAAGAAAATATTTCTCGCAATTCTGGCAGTTGTTGCGGTAATTAGCGCAAGTTCTTTCGGTGTTACCGCGAATAATCAACCGGAGAAAATCATAGCTTATTATTTCCATGGATCATTCCGATGTGCTACCTGCATAAACATGGAAAAGTATTCAAGGGAAGCGATTGATGTAAACTTTAAGAATGATTTTGCCTCGGGAAAGCTTGAGTTCAAAGCCGTTAACTTAGATGAGCAAGGTAACGAACATTTCGTGGAGGATTATAATCTTTATACTAAATCGCTTATTTTATCGCTTGTAAAAGACGGCAGAGAAATTAAATCAAAGAATCTCGATAAGATTTGGGAATACGCCCATAATAAACAGAAGTTTATTGACTATGTGACCGGAGAGCTAAACGAATTCATGAAGGGTGAGCGGTGATGGAAATATTAATCACTTTTGGGTCGGCATTGTGGCTTGGGATCTTAACTTCAATCAGCCCATGCCCACTTGCCACAAATATTGCGGCGGTGTCGTTTCTCTCAAAAAAGATTGCGCATCCTTTTGCGGTGTTTATTTCAGGGCTGGCTTATACGCTAGGCAGGATGATTGCATACGCGGGACTTGGATGGATCATTATCAGCTCTCTCTTGGGAGTTCCTCAGATCGCGCAATTTTTACAGAAATATATGGCAATAGCACTGGGGCCATTTTTGATCATCACGGGTTTATTGTTATTAGAAGTAATTACTCTAAAATTTCCTGGAGTAGCCCTATCTCAAAAACATCAAAACAAGCTTGTAGAATCCGGAGCTCCAGGCGCCTTTTTGCTCGGTTTCATTTTTGCCCTGGCGTTTTGTCCGGTTTCAGCGGCACTATTCTTTGGAAGCCTCATTCCTTTAACGCTTAACAACAAAGAGGGAGTTGTATTGACGCTTATTTACGGAGTAGGTACGGGCCTTCCTGTGCTTTTATTTGCAGTGGCGATCGCTTTAGGTGTTACTTCCATAAGCCATTGGTTTCATGAGGTTACGAAACTGGAATATCACGCACGTCTGATAACTGGAGTAATTTTTATTCTCGTGGGGATATATTACGCGGGAATTTCTATATTAAAATTTTTTTAGACGGAGGAGTTTAATGACTGATAGTATTGTCAAGAAATTATCTTTTTTAGACAGGTTTTTAACTTTATGGATTTTTCTGGCTATGGGAATAGGTGTTTTTTCAGGATATTTCTACCCACAGATAGTTGATTTTTGGAACAAGTTTCAGGTGGGAACAACCAATATTCCGATTGCCATAGGCCTTATCCTGATGATGTATCCGCCTCTGGCAAAGGTTAAATACGAAGAGCTGGGCGACGTATTCCGCGATTATAAAATCCTTGGGCTTTCTCTAGTGCAAAACTGGATTGTTGGCCCCATATTGATGTTTGTTTTGGCAGTGCTCTTTTTAAGAGGCTACCCGGATTACATGGTTGGGTTGATAATGATAGGGCTTGCCCGCTGCATCGCCATGGTTATTGTTTGGAACGAGCTTGCTCGTGGCGATACCGAGTATTGCGCGGGGTTAGTGGCGTTTAATTCTATATTTCAGGTATTATTTTATTCCGTATATGCCTGGGTTTTTATTACCGTTATCCCAACGTGGTTCGGGCTGCGCGGCGTTGCGGTCAACGTAACAATCGGTCAAATCGCGCAAAGCGTATTTATTTATCTGGGAATTCCCTTTATTGCCGGCATTGTCAGCAGGTTTTCGCTGATCCGGTTAAAGGGAAAGGATTGGTATGAAAAAAAGTTTATCCCAAAGATAAGCCCCGCAACTCTTATTGCCTTGTTATTTACTATTCTGGTCATGTTTTCCTTAAAGGGTGAATATATTGTGCGGATTCCGCTTGATGTGGTTCGCATTGCCATACCGCTTCTAATTTATTTTGCGGTGATGTTTTTGGTGTCGTTTTACATGGGGAAAAAATTTAAAGCCGGCTATAAAAAAACAGTAACTCTGTCTTTTACTGCGGCGAGCAATAATTTTGAGTTGGCAATTGCCGTTGCGGTTGCGGTATTCGGTATAAATTCCGGAGCGGCATTTGCCGCGGTAATCGGCCCGCTGGTTGAAGTACCGGCATTAATAGGTTTAGTGAATGTTTCGCTGTATTTTAGGAGGAAATATTTTAATGGATAAGGAGAAAGTTTTATTTGTGTGTGTACATAATTCCGCCAGGTCGCAAATGGCCGAGGCCTTTCTTAAGAAGTATGGCGGAGATCGCTTCGAAGTAGAAAGCGCCGGACTTGAACCGGGGAAACTCAACCCAATTGTGGTTGATGTAATGAAAGAAATTGACATTGATATTTCCAAAAACAAAACTAAAAGCGTGTTTGATTTTTATAAACAAGGTAAGCGCTATGATTATGTGATTACGGTTTGCGATGAATCGCAGGCCGGCAGGTGCCCTGTATTTCCCGGTACCGCGACGATGAAGAGGATGCATTGGAGTTTTGAAGATCCGTCAAGTTTTCAAGGAACTCTTGGAGAGAAATTAAAGAAAAACAGGAAAATAAGAGACCAGATAAAATCTAAAATAAAAAAGTGGGTTAATGAAGCATAAAAGGTGCCAAACGATGAATAAAATAGTTATCATTGATGAAGAAAAATGCATCGCTTGTGTTGCATGCGTTAAGCTTTGCCCGAAAAATATTTTGTATATTGAGGAAAAAACCGGCAAGTGCAAGGTTAGCGATGAAACAAAATGCGACCGCCTGCGCGGCTGCGAGAAAGTTTGTCCGGCAAATGCCCTTAAAATAATATAAATACACTGCTGATTAAAAAGAGTCCAGACATAAATACCCCCGTCATTTAACAATCCCTTTGTGTTAAGCCCCGCAAAACAACCTCAAAATGCTAAATTTTATTGGAAATTTGGGCGATTATGGTATAATTTGTCATTATTCAAAATAAAAAATCATGTTAGCTAAAAGAATTATTCCTTGTCTTGATATTAATAAAGGTAGAGTCGTCAAGGGTGTAAATTTCCTTAATTTGCGTGATGCCGGCGACGCCATAGCGAACGCGCAATTTTATGAAAAAGAAGGAGCAGATGAGCTGATTTTTTTGGATATCACCGCCAGTTACGAACAACGCTCAACCATTGTGGATTTAGTAGGAAAAGTGGCGCAAGTCGTATTTATGCCTTTTACTGTAGGCGGCGGGATACGCAGCGCAGAAGATATCCGGGAGATACTATTAGCCGGAGCTGACAAGGTATCGCTTAATACCGCGGCAGTAAAAAATCCTGAAATTATTAAAAAAACAAGCCGTATTTACGGAAGCCAATGTATCGTGGTGGCAATTGATGCAAAGAAAGCAGAAAACAGAGGACAGAAGACAGAGAACAGAAAGAAGGACAATCTGTCATCTGACATCTGTCATCTGACATCTGGAAAAAAATGGGAAGTCTATATAAACGGCGGTAGGACCCCTACCGGACTTGACGCAGTCGAATGGGCAAAAAAAGTTGAAAGATTAGGCGCAGGAGAAATTCTATTGACCAGCATGGATTATGACGGGACAAAAAATGGCTTTGACATCGAACTGACAAAAGCAATATCGAGTGCTGTTAAAATACCGGTAATTGCTTCAGGCGGAGCAGGTAAACTGGAACATTTCAATGAAGTATTTAAAAAAACCGAGGCAACCGCAGCTTTAGCGGCTTCGATATTCCATTATCGTGAATATCGATTAAAAGAGGTAAAGGAGTATCTTGCAAAAAGAGGAATAGAGGTGAGGGCATGAGCAGACCAAAGACCAAAGACCAAAGACCAAAGACCAGTAAAAATAAACTTCCCGCGTTAAAGTTTGATGAGAAAGGGCTGATACCGGCAATTATTCAGGATTATAAAAGCGGGGATGTTCTAATGATTGCCTATATGAATAAACAGGCAGCAGCCATTACCATAAAAGAAGGCCGCACCTGTTTTTATTCGCGTTCCCGCAAAGAACTATGGCGTAAAGGAGAAACAAGCGGGCACGTGCAAAAAGTTAAAGCGATTTACTATGACTGTGATATGGACGCTTTACTGATTAAGGTTAAGCAGATTGGTGTTGCTTGCCATACTGGAGAGTGGAGCTGTTTTTATAGAAGAATTATATAGATTTATGCTGCAAGCTACAAGCCACTGACCAGAGGGCCGTGGTTTGGCATCCTATTGGCCAAAGCCACAAGCTACAGGCTACGAGAATAAATCTTCTAAACAAATAATTTAAAGCCTGAAGCTTGAAGCATGCAGCCTGAAGCCATACAATAAGATTATGAATATAAATCCATCACTAAAAGAGTTTACAAAATTAGCGAAAAATAATAATTTAATTGTTTTGTCGCATACCTTTTATTCCGATTGGCTCACGCCTCTTTCTATCTATTATGGACTTTCTAAAACCTTAAAGGGCGACAGCTTTCTCCTTGAATCTGTGGAGGGAGAAGAAAAAGTGTGCCAATTTTCTTTCTTAGGCTTTATGCCCATAGTTACCTTTAAAAGCAAGGATAAAACAATATTTCTTAAAGATGAGAAAATAAGTGTCTTCCAAACCAAAGACGATCCCTTAAGCGAATTACGCAGGCTTATGCGCCGTTTTAAGGTAGCACCCAAAGAAAATTTACGCTTTTTCGGAGGATTTGTGGGCTACATAGGCTATGATACTGTGCGCTTTTATGAACCTGTAGGCAGGCAACTGCCCGATACTTTGGGGACTTTTGATACATATCTTATCTTGCCTAAATTTTTAATTATTTTTGACCATCTGCACCGGCATATAGAAATCCTGTCATTTGTGTTGACTGATGAGGCCCGTAATTTAAAACAACTATACCGGAAAGAAACGGCGGTTATCAAAGATATATTCAATAAAATAGCCACGCCTCATAAATTACCGGAATTAAATTTTTCACCTAAACATTTACCCATGCGCTCAAATTTCAAAAAAAACAATTTTTATTCCGCAGTGCGCAAAGCAAAAGAATATATTAAGCGTGGCGATATTATCCAAACCGTACTTTCGCAACGTTTTGAAACGCCTTTTAAGGGTGATCCCTTTAACGCTTACCGTTACTTACGCGTACTTAACCCTTCGCCTTATATGTTTTATTTTAATTTTTCGGACGTAAAAATAGCCGGCTCATCCCCGGAGATGTTGCTGCGTTTCGACCACGGAGAATTAATTACGCGACCCATTGCGGGAACGCGCAAGCGCGGCAAAAATGAGCAAGAAGATAAAAACCTTGAACGATCATTACTTAACGACCCAAAGGAACGCGCTGAACATATTATGTTGGTTGATCTAGCCCGCAATGACCTAGGAAGAGTGGCGCAAAAGGCAAAAGTACATGTTCCAATTTTTATGAGCGTAGAGAGATTTTCGCATGTAATGCATATTGTCAGCGAAGTAAGGGCAAGCCTTAGAAGTAATGAAGACGCAATATCCGCGCTTATCAGCTGTTTTCCCGCCGGAACCTTAAGTGGCGCGCCAAAGGTGCGCGCGATGCAGATTATTAATGAGCTGGAACTGGAAAAACGCGGCATATACGGCGGCTGCGCTGGTTATTTTTCCTTCACAAACAGTTTAGATACGTGTATAATAATCCGCACAATTATTTTTAAAGGTGGGTACGCTTACGTGCAAGCCGGAGCCGGCATAGTATATGACTCGCTTCCGCAAAAAGAATATCGTGAAACCTTAAATAAGGCAAAAGCTCAAATGTTGGCTTTAGAGCTGGCGGCTCACGGCTCCTAATCACACGAAAGATAATTCCCGCAACAACATAGATATATTCGCGCTGTTTCTTCAAGAAATAAAACAATTTTTGGCAGAACGCTCTTGTTAGGGAATTATTTTTCTCTTGCGATTGTTGTAGGCTGTGCGATGATATGTATATCCATTTTCAAGAAGGCGGCTCGATTATTTATTTTCAAATCGCGCAATATTTTATTCCACAGCTGCAAGTTTTACGGATACAAAAAGGAGGTGAGTATGTTAAAAAGGTTAATTCTATTGCTTTTTATTTTCCAGTTGTTCATACTACCATTATATGCCCAGAACGAAAAGATCTCCGATAATAACCCTTTAAGAAAAATTACCAGAGGAGCTGTTAATACGACTTTATGCTGGGTTGAAATTCCGCGGCAGACTATAAAAGTTAATAGGGAAAAAGGCGATATTGCAGGTTTATTCTGGGGGCCCATGAAGGGGCTGACTTATACCGCGGGAAGATTCTGTGTAGGAATCTATGAAATGGCGACTTTTCTTTTGCCACCTTACAAACCCGTCGTGCAGCCAGAATTTATTTTTTCTGAAGAAGAACAGGAGGATTGAATATGCTTAGGATCAGGTTACGCAGGCCAGGAAAAGTCGCAAAAGGAAGATATCATTCCAAAATCGTAGTTATGGAAAAAAAGAGCGCCAGAGACTCTAAATTTCTTGAGCAGCTCGGCTTTTATGACCCTTCACAAAATCTTCTTAAGATGGATACTTCTAAGTATGAAGCCTGGGTTAAAAAAGGCGCGCAGCCAACCGAAACGGTCGCTTCACTCTACAAGAAGTGTAAAAAAGAATTATCTAAATAACGCTTAGAGGCTAATTGCTTCATTAGCAATAATCATAATCCACGCCAAATTCTAACCAGAAAGGAGACCGATGCAAAATAATACGAGTAACGAATTAATGAGAATGCTGCTCTTGATTGGCCCAATGTTGCTTATTTTCTACTTTCTTATTATCCGCCCCCAACAGAAGCAGCAGAAAAAACATCAGGAAATGCTTAAGACTATCAATAAAAATGATGTAATTGTAACCACAGCCGGCATTCACGGCACAGTAGTCAATGTCAAAGATAAAACTTTTATACTGCGCGTTGACGAAAATGCCAAAATCGAAATAGACAAAAGCGCTGTAGCATATATCGAAAAACAACGAGATCAGGCCCAGAACGCTTAAATAACGAAGAATATTCCAAGGAGGCATTCGGCATGATAAAACGGACGGATTTAAACTGGCGGTTAATTATAGTTTTGGGTTTAGTCCTGGCTAGTATTTTCTTTGTTTTTCCGT
>JAQTOI010000049.1:2051-16798 GCA_028713415.1 Candidatus Omnitrophota bacterium | reverse complement strand
CCCTCCGACTTGTCCTCCGAAGCTTTAGCGAAGGAGGAAGCTCCAGCGTAGGAGGGGGCCCCCATAATAGCTAACGAATCGTTGCTGATGGCTGAAGGAGAGAATCGCGCTGCGAATCGATTATTTCCGCGCGTAAGTCTGCCCAATAAAGCTCTTTCATTGGGTTGGCCGGAAACCCATTCAAGAAAGCTTTCATTTTCTTGGCCTTTTGCCCATAAGCGGTGAGCCCAACGCGCGACTGACTTTTCCGCTATTGCTGTTTCTGGGAACCAGCCTAAATACCTATAATTTATAAAGCCGTCATAAGGCATGCCCGGAAATACTCTTGCGGTTGGCTCTGGATAGTCCTTAAACATCATAAAGGCGCAGCCCAGGCAAACATCTGCATACTCTTCAATCTGCCCCCAGATTTTTGCGCATGCTTTTTCCTGCCCTTCTTCATCTATATAACCACCATCAACATAGGCTCCTCCCTTCCCAAACTTTCTAAATTCAGTGGTATAGAAAGAATCTGCTCCTGCTTCCGAGAAGAACATAAGCGGCAAAACTCTTGCCGGTTCTTCTTTTCTCAATAACTCAATAAGCGATCTCCAGTGTTCGAAAACGTTACTCTCGGCAGCGGCAGGCGCATCCCAATTGTAAATAATCAACCCCCAAATATCAATATTGGGACACTGTTTAAGGCGGCTTAAGGCTTCTTGAAGATTATATTTAGGGCTCCAAACTCCCGGAAACTGGCCGTTATCAGTAGATATAAGCCAACGAAATTCTTTTATTGATTTTTGCGCATCAAGCTCATAAGCTTGCCGAATTATCTCTCGAGATGCTCTCGCAGCCTCTTGCAATTGAGAATACCATTTATCAACAGCTATATTTCCGGCATCAGGAATAGCGGGGTTTACTCCAATCCAATCCGGATGGCTCTTAAACATGAAGTTATATTCGTTACCGAAAGAAACTGCGGTAACATCGGGAAAACCATCCGGATCCTCTTTTGAACGCCGTATATATTCACGTATATAATCCTTATAACTTCCATCTTCCATATTGGGGCCTGGCGCAACTTTATAGTATCCGGAAAAATACGCAAATTTATTGTAAGGAATACCAATAATTAGCCTTATGTCGTTAGCTTTTAGCATTCTAAGTAAAGCTAATACTCTCCGATCCGATAGGTCAAAAGCCTCATAAGACATAATTGTATTCACTCCAAGATATTTAAGCTGCGCTACTTCTAATTCCATGTCTAAATCATTTTCGCTATAAATACCTTGGTCTATAAGTGCGCTGGGATGAGTAAGCCTCATATCTACTCTGACACCGCGAATTTTTAAGCTTGGCTGGCCTTCATTAAGCCTTCTCGAGAATAAATACCCTGCCATGCCAACCGCGCTTATGCCCATGGCTGTAGCTGCGGCAGCTCCAAGGAATTTTCTACGGCTAACTGCGCTTGAAGCCCGAAGCTCTTCTCCCAGCCTGTTACCTGTTACCTGATACCTGCTACCCGTATAGGCCCCGCCACGCCTGCCTCTCCGAAGCTCCGCGGGAGCGTAGGAGGGGGCCCTCTCTTCTGAAACAGCTGATGAGCTCATGAGCTGATGAGCTTTTTCCCCACGGGCCCTCTCTTCTTTAGCTGAAAGCTGATAGCTGCTGGCTGATAGCTGCTCAACTGAGCTCAATCCTCGCGACTTCATAGGTTGGAAGGATGCCGTAACTGCGCTCGGTGTTCTCTCTGACCCATTGTGCCTCTTGACCCCTGATACGGCCGAAATGATTGCCGAACTGTTCAAGGATGCCGTATCTGGTAATGAGAAAATTGTGAATCTTGTTGCTGGAATCCCTTGCTGAAGCAAAGATAAACCCTTTCTTGTCCACCACAAAGTGACTGAACTCAAGTTCCCTCTGACCTCTGACCTCTGTCCTCTGTCCTCTGTCCATATTGACCTCCTTGCTCCTTCCGCCACGAAAGAGAAGGGGTTATCAAATCTGTTAATATTAAAAACTTTCAAGGGCTCCCGTGACAAAATTCTTGCCGGGGAGGCAACGGCCACGGGTAAGCCCTTGAAATTATCATCTAAATTAGATAAAGGTGATGAACCCTCCTTCGCTGAAGCTACGGAGGGTAAACCATTTTCCCCGCCTTGACTAGCGTCGAGCGAGGCAGGCACCTCGGAGGTGGAATTGGTTATTTCAAAAGAAGACTGTAGAGATTCAATTGCCTTTTGGCGGGTCAAAGAAGCAAATCCATCGGCAGTGGATGAGAACTTCTTTTCCATTAGGATGGGTTCAGCTGCTCCTTTGTTTATATGGAATGTTTTTTCTTCTGTAACAAAAATCTTTTTATAGTCAATCGGCTTGATATTTGGTTGAAGATTTGTGATGGGTAATAAAATTTTAATAGGAGCAAATCCCATCCTTGTTCTTATTCTCTCAATTACGTTTTGTGCTGCCTTCCATCCCCTAACCAAATTATTAAATTGAGAGTCTGTAGAATTTGTTGGTAAGATACCTTTATCAATACCCCGTAGTATATCCCTTTGAATAGCGTCCTGAATTATCTGCGCTGCCCGAATAAACTCCTGCCCCTGCAAAGTATTTTTCCGGTTCAGTTTTAATCGTTGGACATCTTGGATGAACTGCTTGGGATTATTAAAATCTACTGTTTCTTTGCTCTCTAAGGCCGCTCCCATTAACTGCGCTGTCTGACCGAGGTCATTATCGCTGAATTTCAGTAATTCTTGTAAAATGTAGTATCCTACACAATGCCCCCACTCATAGTAGGCGTCATAAGAATAACGTAAAATAAAATCTTCGTAGTTAGGCAGGCCTTGGGCCAAGAAGGCAAGGAACTTCTCCGGCACGGGAATACTGGAATCATCTGAAGCGATATCGAGCGCCCACAAGAAAGGCTCGTCTTCGGGATATAATGCAATATATTCTAATAACCTTTGCCCAACATAAGCATTCTCAATTAAATCATTTCTCCAAGCTGCATCGCCCAAGCTTTCCCTTAAGATGCTTAAAGAAAGTAGATCGTATGCTTCATTTACGCCTTTATGCCCCGAAACACCATAACCATTATGGATTCTATGTCCGGCTTCACTGGCCAGAGTACGATAATATGAGGCTGTATTGAGCCTAGGAGAAACCTCTAAATATATAAGACTTCCAAGAAGACAGCAGGAAGGAGCTTCTGACATTAATCTTCTAACCTTAGTGAACTCTTCTATCTTCATTATTTTCCCTAAAGGTAAGGCCATGGCAAGCCCGGTTAATCTAATCGCCATTCTCGCTGCAGCCAGAGCCAATTTGTCTGCTTTAGTTTCAGTTTCTTTACCTCCAATAGCCCAATTCTGCTTAATCGTTATAACTTTTTTGGCTTCAGCCAGAGCGCCTGTAAAAATATTTGAGTTCGGCGAGCTTGCCTCTTCTACTCTTATCGCAGAAGATGCTTGCTCGGCTAATTCAGGGAAAGTAAATGTCGGCATCATTACGGTTGTGCCGTTGCTTTCCTCCAGGCTGGAAGAAGATGATTCCTCATTAAATGGATTAATAACTGTATTTTTATTCTTGTAAGCAGGACCATAGCGTTCCAGGTCTGTGCTTGAAGGTTTGTAATCTTCCGGTTCATGTGTATGTCCCATATCAAGATAGGTTAGGAGGCGGACTACAGACATCGGCATCCAAGGAGCAACAGAAGGTAACCCACTCAGGAATACGGTCAATCCTTTTCCTCCAATTACACCCTTACTTCTTAAAACTTCCTCAATTTCTTTGTCTCCTACAACCGTCCGAACATTCGTACCGTCATACAATACTAAAACGAACTCTCCACCCTTTGTAGTTAAGATAAATTCACCACTTACTTGATTCACCCTCGCAAATTCTTTTCCATCTGCAGGTAAGAAAGTAATTCCAGTTTCGTGAATGTGCCCAAGTAAATTTTTCAGATACTCAAGAGATACTTTATCTGGAGATAAAACCACTAACCTTTTACCCTCTGTATCAGTGCTGTTCGCTCTCCTGGCTAACTCGTCGTATATTGCCTTATAATTCTTAGGATTAGAAAATATTGGTTCAAGCCTTCCTACTTTTTCTCTTAGCATGGCTTCATACACGTCTCTCGAAGAATCACTTAAAGCGTCGATTAAGGTAGGTAGTTTTTCAATAAGCGGTACATTCACCCACTCCAGAACATGGATTAACTTTTCTCTATATCTGGGATTCTTACTGCGTTTAACCTCATCTATAAGCGCTCTTACCACTCTGATGCGTTCTGATTCATTTAATTTATTTATTCCTGCGGTAGTTACTCCTATATCCGCCAAGGCCTTAGCAACATCCCCCACCACTGCATCCGCTGTGTCCTTCGTAGACGCAGGCGTTATTGGCTCTGATTCGACTGCAGCAGTGATGGGTACTTGGGGCTTGGCAGGCTCTTCTGGTGTTGCAGCAGGTGCCATAGTCGCTATACCTATGCCTAAGGCTAAGGCTAAGAAAAGATTCCTAGACAGTTTAAATGGCACCAATACTGATTTTCTATTATTAGGTAAAGAAGGGGTGGGGGTTACACTGGGAGACGAAACTCTTATCTGGCTGATAGCTGCTGGCCGGAGGGCCGTGGTTTGGCCATTCCTTTTAGCCAAAGCCAATAGCTGATAGCTGTTTGCCCTGAGCGTAGTCGAAGGGATAGCTGAAACAGGCGGAGCAATCCCGCTTTCAAAGAATCTTGCTTTAGCAGAAATAGGCGATGAGACAATAACCCTATTTGGATTAAGACGATTTAATCTTTCAGGCAGTCTAACTCTTAAACCACCTAAGCCAGCCTTTCCTGCACCGCTTCCAGAGTTAACGTTACTTCCCGAACCATTCGTAGTTCGTGGTTCGTTCTCGGTATTTCTCCGTCCAACGTCAATCTGACTTCTGTCTTCTGTCGTCTGTAATCTGACATCTGTCATCTGGCCTCTGCCATCTGACATCTGTCCTCTGTCATCTGTTATCTGCCTTCTGCCTACTCGACCAGCTCTGCCGCTTGAAAGCGTAGCGGCGCTGGCCACCCTGACGCCGCTGGCAAACTTGCCTACAGAAGTTGAGCTAACGAGTAAATTATCAGTTGCAGCAGAAGATGCAGCCACAGCCTTAACTGGACTTGTTAAGCCACGCGCATCCACCGCCGCAACTTGTTCGATTGGCGAATTTAACATTCCTCTTAAACTCGTAAGTAATCCGAGCGGCGTAGTATTATTTCTAAGAGGCAGCCCTTGCGGCATATTTGGCATTATCGGCGCAACCGGTAAGGTTCGAGGTTCAGCAACCGGCAAAGCGCCTTTATTATCATCATTTTTCAAGGGCTTGTCCTGAGCGACTTCTTTTAAGTCGAAGGACTGACCTGCCTTAAGAGTTGGGGAGACAACTTTGGCACTCAAGCCCTTGAAATTAAGCGCTGGATTTAGTATTAGAGGACTGGAAGAAGAGGTTAACTGTCTTCTTGCCTCACGAAGTTGATCCGCTCTGTGTCCTTGAGCATTTATAATGTTCTGATTAGATTCAAGCTCATCCCATCTGTCAACGACTAGATTACTCAATTGATCTAAAAGCCTTGCATCTGCTTTTATGCCCTGGCTTTCTAAAATACCCAGGATTCTTCCGGTAACCAGCTCTCCCGATAGATTCTTTATTTCCTGGCGCACGTAACCGAGCAATGAATCTTGCGTTTCATTTATAGGCAAAGTCACTTTTATTGCCTGGCCGTCAATTAAAACTTCTACATCAGAGACAGGAGATAATTTTCCGCCTTGTGCGGGTATGAATACTTCTTCCTGATTAAGGGTTGCCTCCTTGCCGTCTATCATGCCCACTGGCTGGCCTTTGGTATAAACCTTGCCAATTATCTCATCTGAAGCCTGGCTCTGTCTGATGCCTCTAAGCAAGGCATTGGGCGCGAGAATTTCCAGGTAAACATCGCCGGTTTTCCGATTAATTAGGCGCGGCATAGCCGGATTTAAACTGCCCACTCCTGCTTTTGCTTCCTGGGTATAAGCATCCAGCGCGTGCAACTCTGTGTCGTCAGATAAAGTTTCTACAAGGTCTCCTTTCTTAAAAATAAGCGGTTTGCCGTTATCCTCAAATAGCGCAAACATAAGCCGGGCGTCAGCAGGATCAACTGCGGCAATATATGCGCGCTTATGGCCGTTGTCTTCGGTGTAGATGCCGGTTGTTGTTTCGCCTACTTTCAAAGTCAGGTCTTTTTCAACCATAAGCGGTAAACTGTTATCTTTTATTCTATGATCCTGGCCATCCTTTTCTAGTGAACCAATTGTCCCTTTCTTAAGCTCAATGCCTTCAAGTTTCAATTCCCATCCATCATGGGTCCGTGTTGCCTTAAATATCCTGTCAAAACCATCTGAATTAATTTTTCCGCTAACTAAAACTTCTGCGGGGCTTTGCTCAAAAGTTCCTGCTGCTTTATCTATCTTCACTTCTACATCTTCGATAAACCTTACGCGAATATTTCTGCCGTTAAATTTTCCGGTTGCGGCAGTCCCTTGTTTGTTATTTTCTTTGCCTTTTATAAGCTCCGGTATCTCTTCGCCGGTCTTGTTGTCAACTTTTACAATGTATTCGTTTCCGTCCGCCTTTGCCCTGGCTCCGCTCTCGGGTCCTTCAAATTCGTAATCTACTATTTCTCCGCCCTCTTCTATTATTTTTACTTTAGTGAGCAAATCGCTTTCGAGTATAATATCATGCTTACCTTCTTTACCTACGGCTGTGCCGCTAGGAGAAAGCCTATTTTTGAATACAGGTTCATGCCTGACGTTTCCTTTGCTATCAGCCGCAACATCAAAAGTATAGATGCGGCCTGTTTTATCCGTTGCGCGGGCCTCGCCTTTTACTGTTTCGTCTGATTTCACCTTAAGCGGCGCAACCATCTCTATAGGAGAACCATCGGAAAGCTGGCCTATTTTTCCGTCTATTTCTTCAGGAGGTAAAATGGTGATAATCCCACGCTCGTTAACGACGGCTCTATATATAATTCCGGGCGTTTCTTTAATAATGGCTTTAGCCTCGGTAGGTAAAAACCTGCCGTCATCGCCTATTGTAAGCGGAAGTTTATCTTTTAAGGCAATATTTAATTTCTGCCGCTCAATAGCGCGGGCTTTCATGTTCACTTTCTCTGCCACTCTTGTGGCAACTGCCGTGCCTGCTTGAAGCTCGCTGAACGGCTTTGCCGCAGAAGAAGCTGAATCTAAAGAAGGTATATCGCTCTCTTCCGCCTGCTGTCTTTCGCCTACCACAAAGGTCATGCCTTCATTGAAGCCTGCCAAATTAGGAAAAGTTCCTTTTAATTGAACACGCACCACATCATCCTGCCTGATAAGCCCTTCGGCCGGCCTTCCATCCGCATAAGTAAAAAGCGGGGAACTATGATATCTTTTATCTTCATCGTCCGCTGCTCTTTGTCTTTTTTGCCAATATCCGGAATATTCAAATCCTTCTTGTTTAAGGTGTTCACGAACAAATTCATGATCCAGCTCTTCCCAGTTATGAATCTTACCGCTGGCTAGCAATGAAGGCAGCACGCCGCGTAATGTCGCGCTCAAAACGCTATGCGCCTTGTTCTGTAAGGGCGAGGCTTCCCCTACTGTCCAGGAATGCGCCCATTCGTATAATTCTCCATCTTTAGCGCGAAAAGCGGCATTTACTCTAAGCTCATCATGATTCATAAGCGCTGTGGCGGAGTTTTTCGGCTGATAGCCTTCTAGCGCCGTATCTCTGCCCACAGACACTGAAGTCAATCTTTGAATCAGCGGCATGGGAATACCTTTTAACGCCGCTGTTTCCCTGACTTTATCAACAAAAATTTTACGCGCTTCAGCGGCTCTTAAGCCAGGCAAGGCTGCTCCGCTTGTCTGCGCCTGTAAAGAACTCACTGCCTCATTAAAAATTTCCTCCATCCTTACTAATTCTTCGTTTTGCCCATCAGTTCTCACGCCGCTCTTACTCTTGGTTACCCAGTTATGCGATAAGGTAACCAGTTTTTCAGGAGTATAATTACTTAATTGCTCGAAGATATCAAAATTCATGCGCTCTCGCGGATTAGTTATAAATTCAAGGTCAATGCCTAATTTCATAATATCATCATCAACTTCAGTCATCGGGTCATCTTCCGTAAAATCGGCGGGCAGATCATAAAAACCTCCGGCAATAGCCATTTTTTCACTGCCTTTCATTTCCTCAATTTTTACATTCACGTCATTTGCAGAAGGTAATCCTTCTTCATCCCTGATTGCCTGCACAAATCTGTCCATATCGGATGAACCGCCTTCAAAATCGTGCCCTAAAGATTTGGCTAATGCACCTATGATATGTTTTTGCTCATGGCCCATGGCGCCGATATCATGTATGCCTGTTGAGGTCAACCTTGGCGCTATCATTTTATTTCCCTGCCCATCTGTGGAAATTTTGAAATCCACGATGCGCGTAGTATCAACTTTTATTTTATACGCTTTGCCAGCTGCCGTTGGCGGGACAGTTTGGGCTGAAGGCGTATGGCCCGTCACTACATTGGTTAATTTTCCGCCCTCTACGGATTCGAACTCCACATTTTTGTGCAATCTTAAGGCAAGCGGTTCGCTGTCAATATCCTGAACATTAGCAAATCTGTTTGCGGCAGCTATACCTGCCTGGCCAAAGTTTTCAATATCTGACTGCAACAAAGGATTTAAAAGATAATATATGTTCCCTGTATCGTATCTTGCAACTTTATGTTTTAAGGAGTCAATGATAGTGTCAATTTGCCCGGCGTTTGCGCTTGTCCGCCTTGACTGGGCAAAAGTGGCCGCATCAATAGCGTTAATGCCGCGGCCAAACCTTTCCATGGTCAACTGCTGTTTATACATTTCCATGTAAGTTTCGCCCAATCTTAACTTACCTTTGCCTTTTTGAATCTTTTCGAAGGTGATTTTCTCTTTCTTTAATTCTTTTATTTTCTTATCGGCACCGCTCGCGTCAATTTTTAACTGAGCAAGCATTTTAGCATCGCGTTTCGTTAAGGCCTTTATTTGTTCATCTATTTTATCTAATTTCATTGCAACGCGATAATCATTTTGCAGGATGGATTTTAATTCCCTCTTTAATTCTGCTTTCTTGCCGAAGCCCAATAATCCCACGGTAACGCCCGCAATATGAAATACTGTTTTACCTAATAAGCTCATGCCACTTTTACCAACTCTATCATATGCTTCTTCCGTGGCTATTTTTCTATTCACATGCTGAATTGCACCGTTCCTAAGCCCGGCTAAAAGGCCGTAATAATTCTGGCCCGTGCGCAAATACGAAATGTAAGCATCGTTCAGGCGCACAGAACTTGCTTGCAGTGCCGAGCTTAAAGCCTGAGAGGTTGCTGTCCATGTTACTTTATCGCTACCGCGTAAAGGGTGTAAGGAAAAACTTCCTGATCTCATTGGAGAGGTAAGTGCCCTTGAAGCCGCAGAAGAACTCGAAGTATCATAAAGGCCCAATCTTGTCTGGGCGGTACGCACTGCCTGGTCAAAATCGCTGTCATACATTCTGCGAGATAAAAGCGCATCTGTGCTAACGGAAATTTTGCCTACCTGCAACCTGTGTAAACCGGTATGATCAGCCATTGTTCTTGCTGCCATTTCCATCTGTGTTGAATCGCTTGTATCAAGGCCGTTGTCTGCCAATAGCTTTTCTGCCGCGGCTTTTGTTACCGGATTAGGAGTTGCGAAATGCAATTTTGAAAGAATGCGCGTTTGCTGCGCGGGAGTGTAACCTTCGGCAGTTAATTGTTGATCAAGCTTGGCGGCTTTGCCCCAAACATTAAAGACATTCTGATTGCCTAAGTCTTTCTCGCTCCAACCTGAATCAGTAATTTTGTAAGTTGCTTCATAGTTGCCGGCTCTTTCTACGCCGTAAACTGCATCCATATCTATTCTTCCTGCGGCTATAGCTTGCTGGTTAAAACCCACGATAATTTCTGTTCCCGCGGGCAACCCTTCTGCCAAAGCTCCGAGCAACTCTGGATTATTTCCTATTTCTGCCCAGCCTTTTCCTTTCAATCCCGCAGCCGTACGTATCTGCTCGGGGTCAGCGTAACTTCCAGCTTGTAACCTTACATCAACTATGGTAGCGCCGTTGGCTAAGACTTGAGAAAGCGCTCTGGCATTGGAAAAACTCCTTGCCTCAAGATGCGCCCCTTCATTTGCTAATTCCTGAAAATATTCTGAAACTTCCGGTGAAATAAAAGGAAGAAGATCCAGTGCCGCTTGAGTTATTTGTTCATCAAACATTTCCTGGCGGCTGCCGTTCCATGACATAACGACAAAGTTTCTAAGGCCCTGCTTAAGCACGCCATCATTGGAACCATGTATGGCTTCAGACATCGGCAGCCCAAGTTTCTCTAAGCTATAAATAGTCTTTTGGAAATTAGTTCCAAAATTGAAAGTTTTAATGTTGGGGAGAATTTCGCGGGCAAGCGGCCCGGCAAGATTTAAAATTACCGCGAAATTAAGGTTGGTGGAGCTTAAACCTTCCTCAAAGAAAGTTTTTGCATAGCTCGAACCGTTCCAGAAATTGGTGGCTGCCTTATTAAATGCCTCTTGCACGCTTAAATCATTCCATTGTTTTTCTGTAAGGCCGTTGGCTCTGGCAAAGTAATCGCCAAATCCTTTAATTGCCGCTTCTCCATTTTCCTTCTGCCCACCTAAGCCTAACCAGAAAGCTCTGTCCGCATATTGAAGGCCGGTTACAGCATTTTCATAAAGTGATTTTTCACTTGAGAAAGAACCAAGCCCTTCATAGGCAAGGAAGGTCAAAGATTGAGGGTTAATTACTCCTTTATTAATAGCTTCCTGAAGCGTATCAAAGCCATTCTGTTTCATCGTAATGTAGGCTTCCTCGCGGGTAGTCCAGAAAGCGCCGAAAGTAGCATTATAAAATCCGCGTTCAATGCCGGTATAAGCTGAAGGTGAAAGAAATTCTTTGGTATAACTTGAAGCTAAAGAGATTTCGCCATTTAGCGGCGCAATAACCATTACTAAATTTAAAGCGCTGCTGCCAACGGTATCAACATAGAATATTTTTGTGGTAGCTGCGCCAACGCCTGCAATACGTTGAGAGAGCAGGGTCGGTTCTTTTGCAAAACCGCGGGTAACTAATCCTGCCGCGCCAATCACGCCAAATCCATAGCCTGTATATTCCATTATTTTGCCTAAATTAACCCCCGGCGATATAACCTGTCCCTTTGCATATTTGACGCCGTCTATTTCTATGTCTTTTTCGGCAACCTGCTTATATAAATAGGTATCATTAAAAACATAACGCCCCAATGCCCAGGTGCCAGCGCCAGTGGCGAGCACCCCTGCGGAAGTAAGGCCCGGATATTTATATGCTCTTCCTAATATGGTTTGAGGTAATTCCGGACTGCCGACTCTTCTGGCTATTTCTCCTTTAAAAAATCTGGTTAATGTGCCGCTGCCGGGTAATACTCCGCGAGCAGGCCTCAGGTAACCGCCGTTAGAAACTTCACCCCATCCTTTTAAAAACTTTCCGCTGCCCATGACAAGCAAGCCCAAGGTGCCTGCATAGAGCAAATCTGTTTGCGGCCTTAGGCCGGTTGCAACCAGATTTCCGTTTTTCATTTCAACATTTTGAAAAGGCGCCCTATCGTAAATACCATCTTTATTCACATCAACTTTGTTGCCTTGTTTATCAATAACATATCTCCATGGCGTATAGGCATCAAAAAGATGCGGCTCGGTAGCTTCTCTTAAATCGAGATAATTTCTCGCGCTATTTTGGTCTTTATAATTAATACTTAGCCAGTATTCAAACGCTGAAACCGCAGGGTCAAATACTGCCTTTTTCGCGCCGTAGGCTATTGAGCCAATCGAAGCTAAGTCCCCGGCAAAAGCAGCAATTTTAGGTGAATACTTTAATCCTACGCCGGCTAAGCCGCCTAATCCGGTAAAGACTATTACATTTCTCCAATCAATGGGTTCGTTATTACCTTTGTGTGATTCATTCCATAAACCGACGCCTGTTCCGATTGCGGCGCCGCTTAAAGTGTAGTATTTAGTTGCTCCTTTACTATCCTCTGCTAAACCGAGTGTCTTCTGTAATGCGTTAACTCCTTTGCCAAAATTGGAACCGGCAAGTTCCGGGCTTCTTAAATTTCTCATGGCAACCAAGCCGCCGATACCGGCAATAATTAATCCGGCATCAGCGATATAATTACCCAGCGTGCTGGGAGCTTTTATTGTGCCTTCAATTCCTATTTCATACTTATTTCCTGTCTCCTTATCGATGACCTCTTGAATACCAGTTAAACCTTTTGCATCCTCGTTAAACCAATTCTTCCCGGCGTAATACATTCCCGAACCGCCGGCAATAAGTGCTACCGGAGTAATAACTCTGCCCATCGGCGTTCCGTGAGACTTTTCAGCATATTTAACAAAAGGAAGTTTCGCATAGGCATAATCTCCCATAAATGTCCTAAAAGTTTGGCTACCCTCTATGCCTTGCACTAATTTTGATTCAGAAATACCTCTATATCCCGCGCCTAAAGCGTTCCAGACCACTGCCGCTTCAATGGTTGAGCGGTTAACTTCTTCTGGGCTGTAAGCAAGCGCAAAAGCCGACTGCTTAATAGCTTCCATCCGCTGGTCGGGATTTAATCCTTCTTTTACTGCGGGTAAAAGCAGGCTTAGGCCGGTGTTAAAAACCTGTAAGCCTTTAGCTGTGCCCAAACTCTGGGCTGCAAAATACTCAAAACGTTCAGCAGTAGAAAGTTTAAGCCAGAGCTTTTCGCTTTCGTCTGCGAGCTTAGCGATACGAACAGGAACAGTTCCGGAAAGTCCTGCTAGATATTCAGTGCTAAGTTTTACCGGCAAATTACCTTCGCTGATTAAGCTCTTCTGCCAGGCTCCGGCTCCATACCACATTCCCAGCACGTTACCGGCAATATCGCCATATTCCGCCCAGCTTGCTTTAGGCAAATCGCCTTTTTGCCCGTCTATACGTTCCTTCATGTCTTTAACCATGTTGAATATATTCAAAGTATCCCGCATTGTTTGAACAGGATTTGCAAAAGCGCTCACAAAAAGCGAACCGGATCTTAATTCAAGAACAGTGCCGGCTGTCCTTACCGGTAAAGTTACAAAGAAAGCTAACTCCGGCACGCCAAGATTATTGGCTAAATCCTGGACTGCCATATTAAAACCGGGCTTGCGAAGAATTACATTTCCATCGGCATCTTTTTGTTCTAAACCATACCTTTCAAGAAAACGAATGGCCTTGATTTGTTCGCCCCATTCATTTGTAAAACTTGTCCAGTTAAATAGCTTGCCTGTCCAGTTCAATACCTCACCTATACCTATAATTACCTCCCTTCCCGGATCCATGTAAAGCCCTGTAAGGCGCGCCCATGGGCCAATGGCGCTTACTAGAGGATTTTGCATATCTTTTGCGGCAAGACCGGTTGATGTTCCCAGGAATATCGCTCGATTATTGAAGGTTACTGTATTATAAAATTCTCTACTAAAGATTATTTTATTGGCTGGTATAAGCGCGCGAATACCCAGGCCATAGCCGGCGCCTTTGGCCATATTTGCAAAAGTATACCCATCTTTCGTAAAATAGGGGTAAATAGCCCCGCTCATTACCGGATAAGATGCCCACGATAATTTTCCGGCTGCTGGATTAAGCACTGCCCCTGCCGCCTCAAAAAGACCTTTTCCGCTAACATTGTTAAGCCCTAATTTATTCCAGCCAGCCTTTGCAAGCCCAGGCACATATCTGCCGGCTAAGAGAAGGCCGGCTGCGGTGGTTCCGTATTTGGCGGTAGTCTTATCAAAGAATGTCCAATCATTTGTATTAAATCCTTTTATAGCGTAGCCGCCGAGATATCCGGTGCTGCCAATGGCTCCAATTTCTGCCGATGTTCTTATTCCTTTAGGAATAGAGATACCTTTAATCCACTGGGGCATGGAGAAGCCTAACTTACCCCAGAAAGGTGAGTTATAAATACTCTTTGCAATACCAGTAGATCTATAGCCCAATAAAACTAATGCTCCGCCGCCCAAAACAGCCGTACGCGTATTTTGATCGCGTAAATCCGCCCATTGGCCGTTGTATGCGGAAATACCAAGATAGGTTGCGCCTGAGCCTAGACCAAATACGGTGGTGCCTTTTGCGAGGCCATTAACGTATGCATTAATCGCTGGGACATTTTTATACATATTGCTAAAGCCGCGGCCTAAAGCAGGGATGTTGCTAAGTAATTTGTATCCGCCGAATGCGTAGGCGGGTGCTAAAAACAGGTGTGTTCTCAAATCAGATAATTCACTGCTCCATGTCCATTGGCCATTTGCATCAAAGCTGGGGCCTACAGCGATTAACTTAGCTTCGTAGCCGCCTATAGTAAGAGCGCCTGCCGTAAGGTAAGGATGTTTAACAGGGAAACGAGCGAATTCTTTTCCGAAAGTCCCTAAGCCATTGCCGATTGCGCTCCATGCTTTCCAGCTTGAAACGCCCTTCACAACTCCAGGGCCGTATCTGCCGGCTAAGAGAAGGCCGGCTGCGACAGTGCCGTACTTAACGGTAGTCTTATCAAAGAATGTCCAATCATTTGTATTAAATCCTTTTATAGCGTAGCCGCCGAGATATCCGGTGCTGCCAATGGCTCCAATTTCTGCCGATGTTCTTATTCCTTTAGGAATAGAGAT
>JAQTOI010000049.1:0-1951 GCA_028713415.1 Candidatus Omnitrophota bacterium | reverse complement strand
GGGACATTTTTATACATATTGCTAAAGCCGCGGCCTAAAGCAGGGATGTTGCTAAGTAATTTGTATCCGCCGAATGCGTAGGCGGGTGCTAAAAACAGGTGTGTTCTCAAATCAGATAATTCACTGCGCCATGTCCATTGGCCATTTGCATCAAAGCTGGGGCCTACAGCGATTAACTTAGCTTCGTAGCCGCCTATAGTAAGAGCGCCTGCCGTAAGGTAAGGATGTTTAACGGGGAAACGAGCGGATTCTTTTCCGAAAGTCCCTAAGCCATTGCCGATTGTGCCCCATGTTTTCCAGCTTGAAACGCCCTTCACGACTCCGGTGCCGTATCTGCCGGCTAAGAGAAGTCCGGCTGCGGTGGTTCCGTATTTGGCGGTAGTCTTATCAAAGAATGTCCAATCATTTGTATTTACACCTTTGAGAGCGTAACCGCCAAGATAACCCGCACCGCCTAATGCTAATACTTTCTCTGTGGTTTTTAAAAGTTTAGGTTGCTTGCCAGCTAGCTCAACGATAGATTTTGCCCATCCAAATTGGCTTAACCGTTGCGCCCATTGCCGCTCACCCAACCAGCGTGCAGCAGCCGGAGTTTTATAACCTGTCAGAGCGAGAAGTCCGCCGCCGATTACATAATTTCTGTTAGTGGAATCATTTAAATCCGCAAAGCCCATCGGCCTTCCTAATTGATAGGAGCGTAAGCCGTATCCTGCGGCCGCTCCAGAACCAAATACTCCAAGTTCTCTTGCGGTTTGCGGATCAGCAAGCCCTTTTATAACACGCGGGCCATACCTCAAAGCAACGAATGGCCCAAAAACAGAAACATAAGTTCTCGAATCTAAAAGTTCTCCCTTAATTGATCCGCTATAACCAACGGTTTGTAATTTGACAGCATAACCGGCTGTTCCCAAAACCGCAAAAGTTCTTACTGGATATATCCTGGGGGCATCAACTACAGCTTTCCATGTTTCACTTAAGCCCCTGCCGATTGCGCTCCATGCTTTCCAGCTTGAAACGCCTTTCACAACTCCGGGTCCGTATCTGCCTGCTAAAGGCGCACCAGCAGCATAAACATAAGTCTTCCAATCTTTTAATTCATTCCAACCATTAAAACCATGAACAGCTACTTTAGTTCCATAACCTGCAGACGCAAGGCCTAAATATTTTGTAGCTGCCCAGGTGCGAGGATATTCAGTAGCTAAAGTTGCAATACCCTTTCCTGCCCAACCGCCAAAACCCATTGTGCCTCGGACGCTGGTTTTTAATCCTAACCCGATCGCTTTAGCGCCTCCTGTCCAGAGATATGTAATACCAACACTGCCTAAGCTTTCCCCAAGCGTCATTGGCCTTCCATAGTTTGCTACAGAATTAAAATGGTCATAAGCTAAAAAGACGTTGGCCGCGCTTTGCGAAGCTTGCGGCAACCTGATTAAGCTTACGGCTGTATTACGCATAGCCGTATTAAGCGATAAATTTGCCCAACTATTTTTTATACTTGAGAAGGTTATTGCCGACCAAGGACCTCTTTGGCTTGCAAAAGCCTTTACCTCTGTGCCTAATCCCCTTACAGCTTTAGACATAGCTGAAGTGGCTGTTATAAATGCAGATGAAGTTTGCGCTGCTCTCAAACCGCCGATACTCTGTTCAACGCCTGCCATTGCTTTGCCAAAATTTGCGCTTGCAGTTACCAGCGGCCTCGATGCCTGGACTGCTCTTGCGGTAGCCAAACTAAATCTTGCCGCGCTTTCATTAAACGTTGAAGCGGCTGAGCGAAGTGCAGCCGGTGTTCGAGCAACCTGCAACATTCCCGCACTTCCCTTTACTTCTGCAACTGCAGTCGGTAATCCGGCTCTAGCCGCTATAGAAGCTCTAAAACCGCTCGTGGCTTGGCCTACTCTTTCCGCTGCGCTCACTGCCCGGCTAATTGCCATATCCGTTCTTGCCGTGGCCA
>JAQTOI010000048.1 GCA_028713415.1 Candidatus Omnitrophota bacterium | reverse complement strand
CCCATGGCAGTCAGCCGTTCTTTTGGCAATGAAGCTCGCGGCTCTAATTTTTTTGACAGCGTTTGGTCGAGCGTTGTTAAAGTGAAACTTACCAGGATTTTTTTCAGACTCTTAAGTATTTCTATATCCCTGATAATCAAAGCTGATTTCGTTACGATGTTTATTTTCAGATCATAGTTTTTTAGCACAAGGAGCGCCCCGCGCGTTAATCTCAATTGCTCTTCTTGCGCCAGATAGGGATCTGAAGAGTTGGCTATTGCAAGGATGGAGCTAGGGGGTAACTTTTTTACTTCGGAACTTAAGCGTTTTAGGAAATCTTTCTTTTGCCTGACAATTGAAAAATTTCTGATATAAGAAGAGGCATAGCAATAGAGGCAGCCGTGCGAGCAGCCGGTATAAGGTGAGAGGCTGAATTTATCCGGGCAGCTGCAGAGATTGCTTTTCCAGGGGTCAAAAATAGTGATTAAACTCATTTTCTCTTATTGAGATATTCCAGTGCACTAGGGCTAAACCTCGAATATAATCCCAAAAATGGGGAGTTTTCCTTGTTTAAATATCGGGAAGTTGTTATAATTATAACATATTCCTTAAAACCGGCCCATAAGTTATAAAAACATGCTTTTTAACGACGAACTCAAACTTCTAATTAAGTCTAAGTACGCTGTAATAGCTGTTGAGTCCATGGATGAAGACTATGTGGTAAGGCAGCTTAAGCAGAGCGCTGCGCAAGTGGAGCTAGCGTTCTTCCAATGGTCGCTTACTACGGGACTGCGCAAAGGAAGCGGCGAAGGGGCTTACTATCAGACAAAAGAACCCGTAGGCATGATCAAGATGATATCGAGCCTGCTGGAAAGCGAAGACTTTAAGCCGGGCTTATTTGTTTTAACGGATTTTAATAAATATTTTGAAGATATTTTAGTCCTGCGATTATTTAAAGATTTGGTGAATCAAATAAAAAATACCAGAAATACCATTGTGCTTTTAGCTCCGGAATACAAAATCCCCAAGGATATCGAGGTTTATTGCGCTCATATTATCGGAGGCTATCCGGTGGAGCAGGAGATGCGCGGTGTTATCTGGGAAACAGTGGAGGAATTAAAAAGAACCAACCTGCAAATTAAAGTATCTCTCAACCCGCAAGAATTTGACCAGATAGTAAAATCGTTAGGAGGCTTGACCATACAACAGATAAGGAATATTTTGCGTAAGTGCGTATTGGATGATGGCGCCCTCAACATTCAGGACCTGCGCGCGATAGAATTGTGCAAAAAAGAGATATTTGACCAGGAGGGGCTATTGGAATTTTGCATCACGGAAGATAAAAACGCGATAGCTAATTTTAGCAATTTAAAACGCTGGATATCTGAACGAAAAGATGTTTTTATTCTTGAAAAAAAATCTGCGCTGCCCCCTCCCAAGGGAGTGCTTTTGATGGGTGTGCAGGGATGCGGTAAGAGCCTGGCAATAAAGGTTATAGCCAGAGAGCTGAATTTGCAATTATACAGGCTTGATTTAGGTAAACTTTACAGTAAATATATTGGCGAGACTGAACAGAACTTAAGGAAATCGCTATCAATAGTTGAAAAGCTATGCCCGCTTTGCTTATGGATTGATGAAATTGAAAAGGGGTTTGCGACTTCCGGCGGGGATATCGACGGCGGAGTATCTGCGCGTATCCTGGGGACATTTTTAACCTGGATGCAGGAGCGCAGCGCGCGCTGTTTTATAGCCGCGACCGCAAATAATATTTACCAGTTACCGCCGGAATTTTTAAGAAAGGGGAGGTTTGATGAGATATTTTTTATAGATTTACCAGATGAGGAAACCCGCGCCCAGCTTTTAAACATTCATCTTAGCAAAAGAGGTCTTTCGCCTAAAAATTTTGATTGCAAAAAACTTGTTGCTTTGACCCATGATTTTAACGGAGCCGAAATCGAACAAGTTATCATCTCAGCCTTATATAGAGCGACGAGCGAGAAAGAAACTATTTCCACTGAACATATTATTGAGCAGATACAATCAACTAAACCTTTAGCGGTATTAAAAGCAGAAGAGATCGCTGATTTACGAAATTGGGCCAGAGAGCGCACTATTTCTGCCTGAAGTCTTTGTAAGCCTCTATAAAAAGCACCCCAGAGATAAAGCCGCCGATATGCCCCCAATAGGCGACACCAACAGTTGAATAAATTCTGGAATTATATATATTTTCAAGCCAACACTGAGATATAGCAATAATTTTAGGGATAAAGAAAGGAGTCTATATTTTTATCCTATTTTTGATATAATAGCTTCCCATGTAACTTTTATCCGAACTATGTGCTACGCAATACCGGGAAAATTGGTAGAAATCAAGAAAAACATAGGTATCGTTGACTATTTTGGCGAGAAAAAGAACGTTTTGCTTGATTATGGCAACGCCAAAGTGGGAGACTATATCTACGCGCAGGGAGGAATTCTAGTTAACACCATCTCTAAACGGGAAGCCCTGGAAATTTTAGAAACCTGGAAGGAGCTTTTCTTCGAACTTAAAAAAACCGATGAAAAACTGGCAGAAATAGAAGCCAGCCCTTCCTCAAAAAACCTTTTGGCTGTTTTGCAGGAGGTGAACCTCAATAAAACATTAACGAAGGATGAACTCCTTTATTTATTTGCGCTTAAGGGGAAAAATAATCTGCGCTTACTTTATGAGACCGCGAATAATATCCGCCAGAAAACTCACGGAAATGCCTGCTGCGTGCACGGGATACTGGAATTTTCCAATGTTTGCGAGAATAACTGTTTCTATTGCGGTATACGCAAAGAGAGGAAACTGAAACGTTACCGCATGGGGGTAAGCGAAATTATCGATGCGGCTAAATATGCATGCGGTGAGCTTGGATTTAAAGCTTTAGTGCTTCAATCAGGCGAGGACAATTGGTATACCGAAGATAAACTTACAACAATAGTCAGCGCCATAAGAAAATTAGGAGTGTTGGTTTTTTTGAGTATCGGCCAGAGAAATAAAACTACTTATAAGAGGCTTTATGAAGCAGGCTCAAGAGCCGCGCTTTTGCGTTTTGAAACTTCGAACAAGGAAATTTTTGAAACTTTACGCCCCGGCACAACGCTTGCGAGCCGCTTAGAACTCATCCGCTATTTAAAAGAACTCGGGTTTATATTAGCGACAGGTTTTATTTCGGGCCTGCCGGGAGAGACCAGCGAAGATGTAATTAATAATATTCTGCTTACCAAGTCGTTAAAGCCCGACATGCATTCTTTCGGGCCATTTATCCCTGCGCAAGACACCCCTCTCAAAGATCACGCCACAATAAGGCCAGATGAAATGCTCAAAACCATAGCGATTTCCCGCTTGATAGATAAAGATTCTAATATTCTGGTGACAACCGCTTTGGAAACGCTGGAAAAAGAAGCAAAACGCAAAGCGCTACTGGCCGGGGCTAATTCTCTGATGATAAACGTTACGCCCAAGGCCTATAAAAATTTATACCGTATTTATGATGGCCGGGTAGATAAAGATATAAATAAAAACATCAAAGAAACAATTGCCATACTACGTTCTTTGGGAAGGGCCCCCGCGGATTTAGGACTTTAGACGCGAATTGCCGCTAATTCAAAACGCTAATGACCGCGAATTTCTTATACATTTCTTTTTTTGCGCTTTTGCGGTAGTTTTGCGTCTTTGCGGTGTTGTCTATAGTAGAATAAAGTCAATAAAAAGCAGAAACATTCAGTTTACTATTTTTCGCTCGCGGGGTAAGATAATGAACGGAGAAGAACCTATGGAACGCCAGATAAAATTCAACGGTAACCCGCTAACGCTTGTAGGAAGAGCATTGAAAGAAAATGTAACCGCGCCTTCCTTTAGGGTAGTTTCTACGGATTTAAAAGAGGTGACCCTTGGAGATTTCGGCAACAAAATAAAAGTTATCACTTCGTTTCCTTCTTCCGATACGCCTGTATGCGATTTGCAGGTGAAAGAGTTTAATAAGAGGGCAGTTAATTTCTCTCATGAGGTAACGGTGATAGGCATAAGCAAAGACTTGCCGTTTGCCCAAAAACGTTTCTGTGATTTAAACAAAATCACAAACGTAACCACTTTATCCGATTATAAATACTCCTCATTCGGCATAAATTACGGGTTGTTGATAAAAGAACTTAATTTATTGGCACGCGCGGTATTAATCGTAGATAACAATAATATTCTTAGGTACTTAAAGGTAGTGGAAGAACTAACCACGCCCCCTGATTATGAGGATGCGCTTGAGAATCTAGAAAAAATATTAAATAAACCGTCAATACTTCTACGAGAAGAATTGCCTTCTCATTGCAAGCCTTGCGAAGCAGGCACTTTGCCTTTACCTGAAGAAAAAATAAAAAAGTTACTTGAGCAAATCAATAGCTGGCAATTAGTCGAAGATAAAAAACTGGTTAAGGAGTTTAAATTTAAAGATTTTCTAGAGGCTAAATATTTTCTCGACCTTGTTTCAATTATTGCCGAAGAACAGGGACATCATCCTACAT
Organism: Candidatus Omnitrophota bacterium; assembly: GCA_028713415.1. Lineage (GTDB taxonomy): Bacteria > Omnitrophota > Gorgyraeia > Duberdicusellales > 4484-171 > JAQTOI01. Next base: position 12,369 of record JAQTOI010000048.1, on the reverse strand, counting down.
TTACCTTAATTTATAATAAGCTTAGAATCACGCTCACCACGCATGCGGTAGGCGGACTTAGCGATAATGATTTTATAATGGCGGGGATTATTAATGAGTTGATTTAGCTATCAGCTGTCAGCTATCAGTCATCAGCTATGAAAAAATAAAGCTGAGAGCTGAGGGCTGAAAGCTTACCGGAGGTAATATGAAAATAGCTGTATTACTAGAAGACCATTATCAAGTTTTGGAAGTGTGGTACCCTTATCTGCGGCTACGCGAAGAAGGGATAAAAACTGTTTTAGTAGGGACGGGGAAAAAATATTATAAAAGTAAAGACGGCTACCTTGCGGAAGAAGAACTTGCTATTGACAACGTTACTGCCAATGATTTTGACGGCGTGGTCATACCCGGGGGTTACGCTCCGGATATTTTGCGCAGATACAAGAAAGTTACGGATTTTGTCAAAGAGCTGCACAAAAAGAATAAACTTGTCGCTGCGATATGCCATGGGGGCTGGGTTTTAGCTTCATCAGGGGTTTTGAAAGGCAAAACTGTTACAGGTTTCTATGCCATAAAAGACGACATTATCAACGCAGGCGCAAAATTTGTTGATAAGGAAGTGTTTATCGACGTTAACATAATTACATCGCGCAATCCTTACGATTTGCCGGCATTCTGCAAAGAGATTATAGCATTTCTAAAAAAAGAGAGGAAAAAATGAAAATCGAAGAGAAAGACGGCAAATTAATCGTAACCAGCTTCGATGAGTTTGAAGCATACCGGATTGCCTCTGCCGTGGAGCGCGACGGTTTGCGTTTCTATGGGGCCATCGCGCAGCAAGTCAAAGACTTAAGCGTGAAGAAAACGCTTAATCTTCTTATGGAGGAAGAGAAGAAGCATCTTGCCTTTTTTGAAGGCTGCCTTAATTATCTGCGCGAGAAAGCCGAAGATCACGGCGAAGACAACGATTTGCTAAGCAGCATGGATTTCGGAGTTTTTCAACCATTTAAATCGATGGATAATCTTGATTCTTTGGTTGCAGACATTAAAAAAGCATTGGCCATCGCTGTTTTAGCGGAGGAAAAGTCTGTAAAATTTTACGTTGCCTGCCGCGAAGCAATTTTCGCATCTCGCACAAAAAATGCGCTTACACAAATTATTGAAGAGGAAAAAAAACACAAAAAATTTTTTGAAGAGCTGTTAAAAAGAGCATAACGCCAATAATGCATGCCTTCAAACACCATCATCGCCATCACGATAAACATTCCCGCCTGAAATTTGCCCTAATTTTAACCGCTGTCTGCATGATTATTATATTTGCCGGCGGGCTTTTATCAAACAGCCTCGCACTTATTTCAGATGCCTGGCACATGCTTACCCATCTGTTTGCTCTGGGGATGAGTTATTTCGCCCTGCTTCTGGCGCTCAAACCCGCAAGCAAGAGGCATACCTATGGTTTCTACCGCGCAGAGGTTTTGGCGGCATTCATTAACGGTATAACCCTTATTTTTATTTCCGGCTACATTATCTATGAAGCTTTTTTGCGCGCCATGCACCCGCAGGAGATTAAAATATTAGAAATGTTATTCGTGTCGATATTTGGTTTAATTATTAACGGAGCAAGCATCGCGGCGCTGTTTAAGGTCAGCGCGCATGACCTTAATATCCGCAGCGCTATCCTGCATGAATTAGGCGATATCGCTTCAAGCGTTGCTGTCGTAGCGGGCGCGATAGTTATATTTTATAGCAAAAATTATCTTATAGATTCTTTGCTTTCTTTTGTTATTTCTATTCTTATAGTAATTTGGGCAGTACGGCTTTTTATCGACTCTGGGCATATACTGCTTGAGTCTACCCCTAAACATCTGGATATCGATGAAATAGTGCGCGCACTGAAAGAGGCTCTTCCCGGAGTCCATCATATGCATCACGTGCATATCTGGACTATCTCTCCTTCTATGTATGCACTAACCGCACACGTAGTTATTGAAGATTGCAGCGTGAGCGCGTCAGGTGAACTACTACAGGTGATAAATAATTTTCTAAAAGAAAAGTTTAACATTGAACACACTAATATACAGTTTGAGTGCGTGATACAAAAACATTAAACGCTTTTGTATTAGATTAGGAGGTTTGGTGAATAAGGCAGTTAGGCAAATTTTAGCGGCGAAAAGCATTGTAATTGCCGGGCACATCAATCCGGATGGAGATTGTATTGGTTCTTTGCTTTCTTTGGGTTTAGGTTTGGAAACATTGGGAAAACGGGTATACATGCTGAGTTCTGACGGCGTACCATTGCGCTACAGGTATTTGCCAGGAGCCGGGCGCATTTTAAGGAAAACAGATAAACGCTGCGATATTGCTATTTCGGTTGACTGTGGCAGGAAAGAAATGCTTGCGGGGGCATATTCGGCTTTTGAAAAAGCACGCTGTATTATTGAAATTGACCATCACGCATTCCGCGTGCCTTTTGGAGATCTGTTTATTATTGACATACATGCCGCATGCGTGGGAGAAATAATTTATAAGCTGCTTAAACTTTTAGGCGTTACCGTAAATAAAAATATAGCGGAAAATATTTTAACCTCTGTTATTGTAGAGACTAATTCTTTTCGCCTGCCCAAAGTGCGGCCGTTTACTTTTGAAGTTTGCAGCCGCCTGATAGAGGCAGGCGCTGATTTTTATTCGCTGGTTGACAGGGTATTTTGGTCACAAAGCCGCCAGGCTGCAGTTCTTTCAGGCTCATGCCTTGCGCGCTGCAAGTTTATGGAAAACGGAAAAATTGCCTGGTCAATAGCAAGGCGAGCCGATATGGAAAAAGTCAGCGGTAGAGATGCGGACGTTGACACCGTTGCTGATACGATACGCTCGATAAAAGGAGTGGAAATTGCTATACTTTTTCGCGAAAAAAATAAACGCCGCCTGCGGGTAAGCTTGCGTTCAAAGGGTAGAATCAACATTGCAAAACTCGCGGAACGTTACGGCGGAGGAGGGCATTTTGACGTTGCCGGATGCCTGATTAATAACACGCCCAAAGCTTTAAAGAAGTTTTTAAGCGACGCGCAGGAGTTGTTGCTTGCGCAACAATCTTGCTGCGCGCCTCAAGTTTAAAAAAAGAGGATTTTAAAGGTGAGCATAACCACAAAGCAAGGAGATAAAGGAAAGACCCGCTTATATTGGGGAGGAAAAGTGGATAAAGACCACGTGCGCATAGAAACTAACGGTATGCTCGATGAGCTAAGTTCATTTTTAGGGCTGCTTAAATCGGCCCTCTTGTGCGGTAAGATAAAAGCTCTTCTTGAGAGGCTCCAGAAAGATCTGATGCTAATTGGTTCGGAAATTGCCACTCAAACCCGTTTTGTGCGTAAACTCAAGAAAAAGATATCAGCAGAAGAAGTAAAATATCTCGAAGAATACATTACGGCCTTCGAGAAAAATTTAAAACCGCGTTTGTTTACCAGTGCCGGAGAAAATTTTATTTCAAGCGGCTTTGATTTAGCGCGCGTGCTGGCGCGTAAGCTTGAGCGCTCCGTGGTGACATTAACAAAGAAAAAAGCCATTAAAAATCCGCATATCCTTACATATTTAAACCGGCTTTCTGACCTTTTGTATCTTTTGTCCCGTAAATCTTCAGTATAAAATTAAGGGCGAAAATATTTTCTATCGGCTTAAAATATGGTAAAATCAAATGAAACAGCAACTTTTCAAGCTAAAAAAAGCGCAGAAAAGCTGCGTGCTTGAATTTACCCCCCACCACTTTTAGAGGCCGTCTTATTCCAGGATGCGGTGGGTTTGAAAGGAAATAAATCGTTTAACAGGAAACCATTTGCTGCTAAAAGTGGTGGGGGTTCAATTCGCGCATGTGGCTTATGAGCGCTCACGCACGTTCGCTCCATAAGCCACGCGCTCTATTAGAAGGAGGATGGCAATGAAAAAATATCGTTGTGTTATCTGTGGGTATATATATGATCCGCAAGTAGGCGATCCTGATGGCGGTGTTGAGCCAAATACGCCTTTCGAGAATATTCCCGATACCTGGTTATGCCCTGTTTGCGGAGCAGACAAAAGCCAGTTCGAAATGGTAGAGGAGGAATAATGCCAGAAGAAAACGTCCAAAAGATGCCCCCCAAGCAGCCTGATCCGGATAGTCAGGCGCGCACAATGGCAATGTTATGTCATCTATCCGCTTTATCTGGATACTTGGTTCCTCTAGGCAATATCATAGGCCCGCTGGTAGTTTGGCTGATTAACAAAGACCGGTTCCCTTTGGTTGAAGCGGAAGGGAAAAAAGCGCTTAATTTTCACATTTCAATGATTATATACACACTCGTATCAATAGTGCTTTGCTTTCTCTTGATAGGTTTTGTCTTACTGGCGGCAATAGGAATCTTTGTATTGATTATGATAATAGTTGCGAGCGTTAAAACATCCAACGGAGAGGAATTCAATTATCCTTTAGCAATTAAGTTCCTTAAATAAGTGAGATAGGCGAGTTTATATATTTTTTTACCCCTCATCCGGCAGCTCACTGGCGCTTGCGCCAGGCGAAAGGAGGAAGGGCGAAAGATATCAGGCAATCATAAAGAGAGATAAAAAAGGCGCAATTAAACAATGATTGAAATAAAAAAAGGAGTTTACTGGACAGGGTGTATTGACTGGAATTTACGCATTTTTCATGGTTATTCTACGCCTTTTGGAACCACCTATAACGCTTACTTAATCCTCGATGAAAAACCTGTCCTTATTGATACCGTCAAGCATTACGGTTTTGATGAGATGTTTTCCAGGATTCAAAAAGTAATATCTCCTTCAGAGATCCGCTATATAGTTTCTAACCACACAGAGATGGATCATTCCGGTTCAATCGATAAGTTATTGGATTTTTGCCCCAATGCGGAAATCGTTTGTTCCCCCAATGGCCGCGAAGGCTTGACGCGCCATTTTGCAAAAAACAGCAGAAAAGAATGGAATTTTAAAGTAGTAAACAATTCCGATACCCTTAACATAGGCTCACGTATATTGCAATTTTTTCTAATGCCGATGGTGCACTGGCCGGATTCCATGGCTACCTATTGCCCACAAGATAAAATATTGTTTCCCAATGATGCTTTCGGCCAGCACTATGCATCGTTTGGCCGTTTTGCCGATGAAGTCGGCTTAGAAATCATACTCAAAGAGGCAGAAAAATATTATGCTAACATAGTTATGCCCTATGGAGGACAGGTGCTAAAGGCGCTGGATGCCCTGGCGGCACTTTCTACGGATTTAATTGCGCCCTCACACGGCCTCATTTGGCGCCGCGAGCAGGATATAGAAAAGATAGTCAAGCTCTATCGGTCATGGGCAAATTATGAGTCGCAATACCGCGCAGTGATTATCTATGATACAATGTGGCATTCGACCGAAAAAATGGCTACCACGCTATATCGCCTATTTGAAAAAGAAAAAATCCCCGTAAAAATATTCAGTCTTGCTACTACTCATATTTCCGATATAGTTGCGGAAATTATGCTTTCAAAAGCGGTCTTGATAGGAAGCCCGATGCTTAATAATAAAATGCTCCCTACAATGGCAGCGCTTCTGACTTATCTTAAAGGCCTAAAACCAAAGAATCGCCTGGGTTTTACCTTCGGTTCTTATGGCTGGGCAAAAGCAGGTTTTAAGGAGATGGAAGAAGCATTACAGGAAGCCGGGATGAACCTTTTGGTGCCAGGCCAATACTTTAATTATATTCCGGATGCATCCGAGCTTGAAAGCTTAAGCGATACAGTCGCCTCTATCAAGCGCGCGATGCAAGAGGGAAAGGAGTGAAATGACAAATATTTTTAACCCCCAGGAAATTTTACGCATTGCCACAAAGGTTGAAGAAAACGGCAAAATGCTCTACCAAAATTTGGAGAAAAAAACAAAAGACAAAGCTTTGCAGCAAACTTGGAAATATCTTAAGGAGCAGGAGGAAATACACCGCCAGATTTTTCAGAAAATGCTCGATAAGGCCGGTGATTATATTGTGGATGAATTCAATCCCGGAGAATATGGTGCTTATGTTACCGCTATAGCCTCTGAATACATTTTTACCCAGGAGCTGATTGCAAAAAAAATTAACGAAAGTTTTGCCTCGGATTTAGAGGCGGTTGAATTCGGAATATATATAGAGAAAGAGTCTATCCTTACGTATTCTGCGCTGCGGGAATACATGTTGACCGAAAAACAGGCTGTTTTGGATAACGTCATTGAAGAAGAACGCAGACATCTGGTTAAGCTTACTTCCATCAGGCAGGCGTTAAAGGAGAAAAGATAAAATATGGATATTAAAATTTATTCTACGCCAACCTGCCCTTATTGCAAGATGGCGAAAAGTTATTTTTCCTCAAAAGGCATTCCATATACTGATTATGATGTATCGAGTAATCAGCCCGCGCTTGATGAAATGGTTAAGCTTTCAGGGCAAATGGGCGTTCCAGTGATAATTATCGATGGACAGATTATAGTGGGTTTTGACCAGGGCCGCATCGATTCTATTCTGGGGCATGAATCTGGTAATACACAACCAGAATAAATGTCTGATTGCTAAACGCCAGTGACGAATAAATTTCCAATGCCCCGACGCTTAATTCCCGTATTATTTGGGCATTTAAGCACTTAAAAATCAGGTATTCATTAGGAATTCGTCATTTGATAATTAGATATTAAAAATATTTACCTAATTTTTAAACGCATGCCTATATTTACCTACTTTTGCAAAAAATGTTCAAGTAATTTCGAACTTCTTGTAGGCGTTAACCAAGAAGCTTGCGCGCTTAAATGCCCAACTTGCGGAGCAAAAAGCTTAGAAAAAGTATTTTCTGCTTTTAAGATAGGCCACGGCGATTCCGCTACGGTGGGCTCATCCAAGTGCAGTTCATGTTCAGGGGGAGATTGTTCGGGCTGTAATTGAAAAATAGAAGCGGAACAACGCGGAACAAAACGCGGATAAACGCCGAAAATATCCGCGTGTATCTGCGTTAATATCTGCGGCAATCCGCTTCTATAAATTATATATTAATATGAAGATATACGACTCGATTATTTTAGGAGCTGGCCCCGCAGGCATCACTGCGGCGGTCTATGCTGCCCGTAAAAAAATTGATTTTTTGGTCGTTACGCTTGATATAGGCGGACAGGCTGCCTGGAGCGGAGATATTGAAAATTACACTGGCTATCAATTTATTACAGGTCCGGAGCTCGCCTTAAAGTTTCAAGAACACATGAAAGCCTTTGACATAAAAATTAATATGCCTGAAGTGGCAAAAAGAGTAAGCAAAGAAGGAAATTTAGTTAAGACTGTTACAGATAAAGCGCAGTATCTATCAAAAACATTGATTATCACTACCGGAAAGAGCCCCCGCTTTTTAAATGTTCCAGGAGAAAAAGAATTTAAAAATAAGGGAGTGACGTATTGCGCCACCTGTGATGGGCCTATATTTAAAGATAAACCTGTAGCAATCATCGGAGGGGGAAATTCCGGACTGGATGCAGCTTTGCAAATGATAAAAATTTCACCCAAGGTTTATATTATAAATATCGCACCTTCTCTTACCGGCGATCCCATTATGGTTGAAACGCTTGCGAAAGCCTCAAATGCCCAAGTTTTAAACAACTCACGTGTTAAAAAAATATATGGCGATAAATTTGTGCGGGGAATAGAAGTTGAAACTGAAGGCGCGCTTAAAGATTTAAAGGTGGAAGGGGTTTTTGTAGAAATAGGGTTAATCCCTAACTACGGTTTTTCTGATATTTTAAAACTCAACGAGTTAGGTGAGATTGTTGTGGATTCCCGCAATGCCACTACAGTTGAGGGTATTTTTGCCGCAGGCGATGTGACAAACGTTCCAGAGAAACAAATTATCATTGCTTGCGGAGAAGGTTCAAAGGCCTGCCTGTCAGCGTTTAGTTATTTATCAACGCATAGGTTTTAGAAATAAAACCTTGATAAAATAGCCGCAGGCTGCAAGCTACAGGCTTCAGGATTTTTAAAAAAGCATAAAAAATAAATATTTAATCTTGCAGCTTGAAGCTTGCAGCAGAAATTTTTTGATAATTAAAACAAAGAGATAAAATGATAAAGCTATCAGATGATATAAGGCATTTTCTTGAGAAACAGGGTTTTGTAATTGTGTCTACCCTCGATGAGCAAGGGACCATACATTGCTCCGCAAAAGGGATTATCGGCATTGAGGCAGAAGGCAGAATTTACCTTATTGATTTATACCGTTCGCGTACCTTTCATAATCTTACCGGAAGCCCTACGGTGAGCATCACCGCTGTTGATGAGCATCACTTTGTAGGATATACCCTTAAAGGAAAAGCTGAAATTGTAGAACGAGAAAAGATCAAACGCCATATTATAAAGAAATGGGAGGAGCGGGTGATTCAAAGAATTTCTAAGAGGTTGATTCAAAGCGTTAAAACAGATAAAAAGTCTTCTGCGCATCCGGAAAGCCGCTTTCCCCAACCTCAATATTTGATCGTAGTAAATGTTGAAGAGATTGTTGATCTGGCACCAGGGCACCTAAAATCATTATGATTGTGGTGAAGATATGCATAGATTAAAAATTGCCGTTGTATTTTCAACAATATTTTTTTCCTGCTGCCTGAGCGTTAAAATGTCTTTTGCGCAAGAAACCAATACTACGCTGGACAATATAAAACAGGCGGTTAAAGAAGCAATGCAGGAAATTTATGAAGAAGACAAAGTAAAAGATGAACAAAAAAAATCAGAGCTCATCTTAGAGATAAAGGCCGTAGCTGGAGATTGGATAGGCAATGCTAAAAAAGAGAAAACTTCAGAGCTCAACAAACTCACTCATAATAACTGGGAAATGCTTAAAGAATATATCAGCCCGGTTCCTTATGATTATTACTTACGAAATTATACCTATACCGTCGCCAAAGCTGATGTTTTTAAAGCAGATTCTTTGATTGTGCCCTATAAAGGTGATATCGAAATTATTGAAAAGTTATACCTTGAACAGAATCACTCTACAGAAGCAAGCGATGTCAGGCCATATCAGTATACGGCGACAAGAGTGATTAAAATAAACTTAGAATATCGTGACAATAAATTCTTAGTTACCGGTACAACCGAAGGAGAAGCCTCTATAAAACCGGGTTGGCAATAAACCGTTTAAGCTGTTTCGCGCCCCGCCGAATACATATCTTTTTTCTGAATTAAAACTTCTTGTTTAGGCAAAAAAGTCTTTATTTTTCAATACTTTTCACTCTAATAAGTAAAAAAAATCAAATTTTGGCTTGATTTTTTCATAGTCTAGTATATCTTAATATATACACGAATTGCCACGAATGTAAGAATTATAACTGCATATGTATTCGTGCAAATTCGTCTCAAATTAGTGGCAATACGTGTCTAAACTATGGCAAGCGAAGTAGAAAAATGGGTAGAGGAAGTAGCGCGGCAAACCGAGCCAAAGGCCGTTCATTGGTGCGATGGTTCAGAGCAAGAAGCGCGCCGCCTTATTGAGATCGGTATAAAAGAAGAAAAGATAGACGGTAAACCGGTTTTCACAGAGCTTAACCACACAAAATGGCCAAATAGCTATTTACACAGAAGCCACCCTTCTGATGTCGCGCGCACCGAGAATTTGACTTTTATCTGCCATTCAAGTAAAGAAACCACCGGTCCAAACAATAACTGGATGGCTCCCGAGGAAGCAAAAAAGATAATGTCCAGGCTGTCCCGCGGCTGCATGAAAGGCAGGACGATGTATGTGCTCCCTTTTGTGATGGGCGATCCGGATTCATCTTCGGCAAAATTATGCGTTCAAGTTACTGATACAAGCTATGTTGCGTTAAGCATGCGCATAATGACAAGGATGGGTTCAACCGCCTTAAACCGAATTGGTAAACAGAGCGGCTTTATAAAAGGTTTGCATTCAATCGGCGCCCTTGATCCAGCGCGCCGTTTCATTATGCATTTTCCAGAAGATAATCTGGTATGGAGCATCGGTTCAGGTTACGGCGGAAACGCTCTTCTTGGTAAAAAATGCATTTCTCTGCGGCTTGCTTCCTGGATGGGTTTTAACGAAGGCTGGCTGGCAGAGCACATGATTATTATCGGCATAGAGGACCCCAAGGGTAATATTGATTATTTAGTCGCGGCGCTGCCTTCTGCGTGCGGCAAGACCAATTTAGCTATGTTACGTTCGAGCCTCCCGGGTTATAAGGTTTGGACTCTGGGCGATGATATTGCTTGGCTTCGCATAGGAGAAGACGGAAGGCTTTGGGCGAGCAATCCTGAAATGGGTTTTTTTGGTGTCGCACCCGGAACAAGCCCGAACACAAATCCCGTAATGGTTGAAACGCTGAAAGCGGGAACGTTTTACCCGACCATCTTTACAAATACCGCCTTGGATACTGACACCAGTGAACCGTGGTGGGAAGATTTAACCAGCGCCTACCCGCCTCATTTATTGGATTGGCAGGGTAATAAGTTTATTCCCGGGCAAAATAAAGCCGCGCACCCCAATTCCCGTTTCACCGCATCGGTCCTGCAGTGCGCCACGCTATCAAAAAAATTTAACGACCCTGCTGGTGTGCCTATCTCAGGAATTATCTTAGGCGGCAGGCGCTCTAATCTCATTCCTTTAGTATATGAGAGTTTTGACTGGCAGCATGGAGTATTTTCCGGGGCCATGATGGGCTCTGAAACTACCGCTGCAGCGGCGCATAAAACCGGAATATTACGGCGAGACCCGATGGCAATGCTTCCCTTTTGCGGTTATAACATGGGTGATTATTTTTCGCATTGGCTTAAGATAGGCAAGAAATTGCGCAAAGCTCCTAAAATATTTTTTGTTAACTGGTTCAGGAAAGACGCTGACGGAAAATTTTTGTGGCCTGGATTCGGAGAAAATATCAGGGTGCTTAAGTGGATAATCGAGCGCACCAAAGAAATCAGCGGAGCAAAAGAAACCCATATCGGCCTTGTCCCCGATATAAAAAGTTTTGAGCTAGACGGTTTGAATATACCTAAGGAGAATGTCGAAAAAACTTTTTCGATCGATGAAGGAAAATGGGATAATGAGTTAAACGAAGCAGAGTCATTTTTTGAGAAATTCGGGCCGCATATGCCGGCTGAATTGCACGAAGAATTCGATATTTTAGAAAAAAAACTAAAGTTATAATGGAAAAGATAGTGCTTCATACGGAGTTTACCGATATCAAGCTTTTCAAGAGGGGTAAGGTTCGTGACGTCTATGAAGTAGGCGAGCACCTACTTATTGTTTCTACAGACCGCATTTCTGCTTTTGACGTTATCCTTGGCTGCGGCATTCCTGATAAGGGGGCAGTACTTAATAAAATTTCTCTTTTCTGGTTTGAGTTCACTAAAAACATAATTCCTAACCATCTCATTACTGCAGATGTTAATGAATATCCCAAGGAGTGTGCGAAATATAAAGATATTTTAAGAGGGCGTTCCATGCTGGTTAAGAAGACAAAGCCTTTAGCCTTTGAATGCGTGGTCAGGGGCTATTTAGCCGGTTCCGCATATAAAGAATATCAGGAAACTCAAACCGTTTCCGGAGTTAAATTGCCTGCCGGACTAAAAGAAAGCGCGCAGCTGCCAAAGCCTATATTTACTCCCGCTACCAAAGAAGAGCAGGGGCACGATATTAATGTTGATGAGGCTTTCGTTGAGAAAAAATTAGGAAGCAAAATTACTCATTCAATAAAGGAGGCAAGCTTAAAGATTTATGAAATGGCGTCTGCCTACGCTCAAAAGCGAAACATAATAATTGCGGATACAAAATTTGAATTCGGTCTTGATGGCGATGAGTCAATATTAATTGACGAGGTGTTGACTCCCGATTCTTCCAGGTTTTGGCCCAAAAGCGATTATGCTTCCGGACGGCCCCAGGCAAGTTTTGATAAGCAGTTTGTCCGCGATTATCTTGAAAGTATTCATTGGAATAAAACTCCCCCCGGGCCCGTCCTTCCCCAGGAGGTCATAAAAAAGACCGAGCTTAAATACAAAGAAGCGTTAAAATTGCTCGCCGGAATCTCTCTCTAATTTCAACAATACTCTTAACCGGAAAAATGCTTTGGATATCAATCCCTTTGCCAGCCCCACAGGGCGTCCTGAGGGACAGAATTACCTGTCCGGCTGGCGGGCGAGGATACGCCCGTGGACAATGGCAGGAGGGACGCCGCCCCACGAATGGTTAAAAAAAGTTCCCACGGGCTTTTGGGTGTGGGGTGCATTTTTCCATGGTAACCTCGACTTATCCAAATTTTCTACAGCCTCGGGTTTTAGAAAATTTGGAGTCGGCCCCTTTAGGCAAATAATGCGTTTAGCATTATTTGGGTTAAGCAATAAGCGTTGAATTT
>JAQTOI010000047.1 GCA_028713415.1 Candidatus Omnitrophota bacterium | reverse complement strand
GTTACTGCCGCGACGCTTATAAGCATAAAATCAAAAATGTTATTGCCGGCGCCTCCGCAGGAAGAAGAGGAACAAATTGACCCTAGGGATGAGCTGGTTAGGAAGCTCCTTGAGTACGAAAAATTCAAAGAAGCGGCGGAGTTCCTGAAAACAAAAGAAGGGGAACGCCTTAAATACGTAACGCGACCGGCAGCGGAATTAGAAGGCGGAGAAGTATTTTTGGAAGCGTCTATTTTTGATCTTATCAGTGCATTTAAAAGCGCGTTAAAAGAGATTCCTAAGGATATATTCTTTGAGGTGATTCGCGATGAGTTTACCGTTGAGCAAAAAATTCATGATTTATTGCATCTTCTCCTGGTGAAAGATAAGGTGCCCCTCAATGAGCTTTTTGCAAGCGCAAAGAGCAAGATTGAGGTTGTGGTTACGTTTTTGGCCATACTTGAACTTATAAAAATGCGGGAGATTATCGGCATCCAGGAAAAAATTTTCGGGCCAGTTTTAATTGTCCGCAGGGAAAGCGTCTACGAAGCTGCTTCACAAAAAACAGAATCCGAGAGCCAGCAAATAAAAGATATAACATAAAGGCGATGCATGGACGATAAAAGAGTTGTAGATTTTTTCAAAGAGAACGAAGAAGAAAAAGTTATAAACCTTTCGCTTCGGCCGCATAGTTTAAGCGAATTTATCGGACAAAAGAATGTAGTCTCTTCGCTGGAAATAGCGATTTCCGCAGCAAAGAAAAGGGCAGAGCCCCTCGAGCACGTATTACTTTCCGGCCCTCCAGGGCTTGGTAAAACTTCTCTTGCCTACTGCATTGCGCAGGATATGGCGGCAAAATTAACCGCGACCAGCGGCCCGGCGATTGAACGTGCAGGCGATTTAGTGGGCATACTAACTAATTTAGAAAAAGGAGATATTCTTTTTATCGATGAAATTCACCGGCTCTCTAAGGTGGTAGAAGAGTTTTTGTATCCGGCAATGGAGAATTTTCAGATAGATTTTATTATTGATAAGGGCCCGTATGCCAAAAGCGTAAAGTTTAACCTTAAGCCCTTTACGCTTATAGGTGCAACTACCCGTAAGGGCTTATTGAGCGCGCCTTTGCGCGGGAGATTCGGGCTTTTCTTTGATTTTGATTTTTATACGCATCAGGATTTAGCGCTTGTTTTGGAACGCAGCGCTAAGCTTTTAGAAATTGCCATTGACCGGGAAAGTGCAATGGAAATAGCCAGCCGCTCACGAGGCTCCCCTCGCCTAAGTAACCGGATGCTCAAGCGCGTAAGAGACTATGCGCAGGTGGTAGGCAAGGGAGTTATTGATTTAAATATCACCAGAAGCGCGCTTTCACAGATAAGGATTGATGAGGAAGGGCTTGATGATTTAGACAGAAAATATCTGCGGGCGATGATAGAGCTTCATCAGGGCGGGCCCGTGGGAATCGAGGCAATCGCCGCCTCTTTAGGCGAAGACAAAGGTACGCTGGAAGATGTCGTCGAGCCGTATTTATTGAAGAAAGGTTTTATTTTACGCAGTCCCCGCGGCAGGATTGTTACCGAGGCTTCCTACCAGCACTTGAATATCCCAAATACAAAACAGCCCTCAGCGTAAATTAATAAACCCACATTTAGACGGCAACGGCAAGGGTAAAGACGCCCCCTTCGGGGAGGCTTCGCACCCCGTTTCGGTCTACGGTTAACGGCAACGTCTTAAATATATAAGAATTAAAGCCGACTGGCATAGTCCAACAGGACACCCTGGTGGGTAGCCCTTTGACGATACGGGCTTCGTAACCCTGGCCGATAGACGTTGTTGCACAGAGGATTATGCCCTTCATTTTTATTAAGATTATGGTATAATTCTGCACCACTAGCTTGGCGGGAAAAGTGCATTTTGAAGGATATAAAATGAATATTCTGGGAAAATCGCTGATTGCAATAGGGATGCTCATCGCTTTAATAGGAGCGGGAATACTGATTTTTTCGCGTTTTAAAATCCCTTTTTTAGGAAGATTGCCCGGCGATATCTTAATCCAGAAGAAAAATTTCACTTTTTATTTTCCCATAGCCACATCAATTTTGGCCAGTGTTATTTTGAGTTTAGTGTTATACGTTATTTCTAAAATACACAGATGATCACAGATTTTCCGCCTCAAGGCGGATCCGCCCACATATAAAAAATGTCGGTGGCGGAGAAAAAGGATTAGCACAGATTAATTACAGATGACAGAAGTCAGAGGTCAGAAGTCAGAGGAGACAGAGGATAAAGAGCAGAAATAATCCGAAATTTTTTCTGATTTCTGAATAAATCTGCGACCATCTGTTTCTACTAATCTGCGCTAATCTGCGTTTGAAACTATGTTTACCCTCATAAAAGAAGATAAAGAAACAAAGGCGAGGCTTGGCCTGTTTGAGACCTATCACGGCAAGCTTCAAACTCCTTCTTTTTTCCCAGTGGCGACTCAAGGAGCCGTAAAGGGGCTCTCGCCCAAAGAATTGGAAGAGATAGGCATAGACGGCCTTCTGGTCAATGCTTACCATGTGCATATGCGCCCGGGGGTTAGCGTTATTAAAGCCTGCGGAGGTTTACATAAATTCATGGGTTTTCCTAAAACTATCATTACCGACAGCGGAGGATATCAGATTTTTAGTCTGGAAAATTTTCGCAAAGTTACCGATTCGGGAGTGACTTTTCGTTCGCATATCGACGGAAAGGAATTTTTCTTAAGCCCTGAAAGCATGGTAGAGATTCAACAGGAGCTGGGCACTGATGTGGTTGTTCCCTTAGATGAGTGCGTGAAATACCCGTCAAGCTACGCAGACGCAGCAGTCGCTGCGAAACGGACAATTGACTGGGCTGCTAAAGCCAAATCTTACTATGACAAAGATACGTCTGGAAAGTTTCTTTTTTTCGCTATTATCCAGGGCAGCGTCTATCCGGACCTGCGCAAATTTTGCCTGGAAGAAGTCCTCAAGCTTAATATAGACGGTGCGTGCATCGGAGGTTTAAGTGTTGGCGAGCCGAAAGAATTAAGGTATAATATGCTCTCTCTTATTAATTCCGCGCTGGATAAGAACTATATCCGCTACTTTATGGGCTATGGGCTGCCGGAAGATATTCTGGAAGCAGTGAGTGAAGGTATAGACCTTTTTGATTGCGTTGTTCCCACACGCCTGGGGCGCACAGGTACGGTTTTTACCAGGGGCGGCAAGATTGTCGTACGCAACGCTCCGTATGCAAAGGATAATACCCCCTTAGATGAAACATGCCCTTGCTACGTATGCAGGAATTTTTCGAGGGCATATTTAAGGCATCTTCTCAATGTAAATGAAGTTTTGAGCGTGCAGCTCTTAAGTTACCATAACATTTTTTGGTATAAGCAGTTTATGGATAAAATTAGGGAAGCGATCACGGCTGAACGGTTTAGTCAATTTAAAAAAGATTTCCTATCGAATTATAAAGAAAAGTAACGATTACAGTGATTATGAGAATGATTACAGAGATTTTTGAGATGTTCCTAATCGCTGTAATCTGTCCCTAATCTCCGTAATCGTATTACATATGATTATCGACATTATAACTATTTTCCCTAAAATGTTCGCTCCGGTGCTGGGGGAATCAATTATTAAGAGGGCTTGCGCCAAGGGGCTTGTAAAAATCAATTGCCACGATTTGCGGGATTATTCGCAAGACCCGCATAAAAAAGTCGATGCTCCTTCTTACGGCGGCGGCGGAATGCTGTTTCGCGCTGAACCAATTTTTGCCGCGGTTGAGGCATTGCTGGGATATCCCGCCTATCCTAAGCAGCACGATGACAAAGGAAAACGTATTATTCTATTCAGCCCGCAGGGTAAAACCTTAAACCAGGATAGAATAAAGAATTTTCTCAAATTTGAACGGTTGCTTCTTATCAGCCCGCGTTATGAGGGTGTCGATGAGAGGGTGAGGATGCATCTGGCTGATGAGGAGATTTCTATAGGAGATTACGTTTTAAGCGGCGCGGAACTCGCCGCAATGGTTTTTATCGATTGCCTGGTGCGGCTCATTCCCGGGGTGGTCTCCAATAAAGAATCCATACGCCGGGAGAGTTTTCAGGATAATCTCCTGGATTTCCCTTCTTATACGCGGCCAGAAGATTTTCGCGGCCTAAAAGTTCCTCAAGTCTTATTATCAGGCAATCACGGCAAAATTGAAGCCTGGAGGAAAAGGCAGGCCATTGAGGCGACAAAAGAGAAGCGGCCTGATTTATTAAAACGTATTAAATAACTGCTACAAGCCTCAAGCTGCAGGCTACATGCTTATTTAAACTTTTAAGCTTGTAGCCTGAAGCCTGTAGCATGTGGCTAAAAACGGAGGTTGTTATGGATAAGCTAATTATGGTGGAAAAAGAGATGCTGGCGAGTTTAAAGAAGGAGTACCCAGCGTTTAGGCAGGGCGATATCGTAAACGTCCATTACAAGATCAGGGAAAAAGATAAGGAAAGGATACAGCACCTTGAGGGGATTATTATCAAAATTCAAGGCGAGATGCACAGGAAATCATTTACTCTGCGCCGCATCGCTTATGGTGAAGCTTACGAAATAAGTTTTCCTTACTACTCTCCCAATATTGACAAAATTGAAGTCGTCAAAAAATCCGCCAGTCCCGCGCGCAGGAAAAAGCTATATTACTTGCGCAAAAATCTGGGAAAGCAGGCGATGTTAGCATAAACTTAATTATCAGTTATAATTTATAATTGATAATCGATAATTTATAATTGAAATAATATGATTGTCGGAGTCGATGAGGCAGGCAGGGGGCCGTTGGCAGGAGACGTTTGCGCGTGCGCCCTGCATTTGATTGTGCCTGTTCCATTTGCCGTAAAAGATTCCAAGGAATTGTCGGCTTCGCAGAGAGAGCGAATTTTTCCCTGGCTCTTTGAAAATTCTGTTCTCTGTCTTGGGGTGGCAAGCCCTAAAGAAATAGATGGAGTCAATATCCTTAATGCGACAATGCTCGCCTTTAACCGGGCAATAGAGGGCATCATAAAGAAGATGCCGTCCCTAAAATCTGCGAAATTTATTATTGACGGTAATATTTTTCGCACTAACCTTGATATTGATTATACCTGCATAGAGAAGGCTGATAAAAAAATCAAAGAAGTTTCTTGCGCTTCTATTGTCGCGAAAGTCTACCGGGATTACCTTATGAACGTGGCAGATTTTCTTTATCCGATATGGGGTTTCGGCCGGCATAAGGGGTACCCCACAAGAGAACATTTTTCTTTAATAGAGAAATACCCGCTTTCCCCGTTGCATCGTAAGAATTTTTTCCCCTGTAATCTTAAGGAACCCAAATGATGCAGCGCAGGGGGGTTGTTTTTGAAGAAAAAGCCGTTGAATTCCTCAAGCTCAAAGGTTATAAAATTTTGAAGAGGAATTTTAAAGGTTTGTGCGGAGAAATCGACATTATCGCGCAGGATAAAGAAACAGTTGTTTTTATAGAAGTAAAAGCGCGTTCCTGTTTTTATCGCGTCTCCGGCCTTGAGGCGGTTGACAGGGCTAAACGCGATAAAATCAGAAAAACTGCTAAAACTTACGCGTCCAAAAATTTAAATAAGCTGTTTCGTTTTGATGTCCTGGAAATTATCCAGGGCAACAACTGGCGTCAGTATAATCATATTAAGGATGCGTTTAGTATGGATGAGGAGTAAAGATCTAGGTTACGAAAGTTACGAAGGTTAAGCAGGTTACGAATGTTAATCAAAAGGTAACTTCCGTAACTTTTCGTAACATCCGTAATCCACGTAACAAGGTCAATGGAATGGCCATGGTATGCTTAAAAGATAAATGAAAAAATATAGAACCAAATTTAAAACTTATTTTGATGATCTGGCAGCCAAAAAGCCAGCGCCTGGCGGGGGCAGCGCGGCCTGCCTGATTTTTTGTCTGGGGGTAAGCTTATTGGAGAAGGCCATACGTTATTCGCTAACCGGAGAAAAAATTACAATTTTCTATCGTACAAAAGAAGTGTTGGCAAAGCTTTCCGCCCTGCAGAAAAAAATAGCTTTATACATCGACCTTGACGGAGAGATCTTCGAAAATATTATGCGTTCAAAAGGCAGGCAACGGGTTTTGCTTCTTAAAAAGAGCGAACAACTTATAGTTGAAACAGCTAAAGCCTGCTATGGCGCATTTCTTCTTGCTAAAGGAGTAGAATCTGGTATAAAAAAGGGTATATCTAGTGACTTTTTTATCGGCAAAGAATCCTTGTCCTTTAGCCTTAAGGGCTGTATTTACAACCTTGAAGCTAACAAGAACATATTTGGCAGGCCAAATAAGTTTATAAAAATTTTCAAAATGTATATCCGGGAAATGCATTAAATAACCCTGTTTTAGATTAAAAAAACAATGGCAAAAATTATTCAAGCGCAACCAATTTACGAAGCACTGAAAAAAAATATTAAAGAAAAATTAATTTTGCAAAGCAGGCGCCTAACTCTGGCCTCGATAGTGGTCGGCGAGGATTACCCTTCGCAAGTTTACCTTGCCTCACAAAGGCGCCTGGCGCAGGATATTGGCGCAGGTTACTCGCTTATTAGGCTTAAGTGGTCTGTCGCTCAAGGAACCGTTATAAAAAAGATCAAGGGACTCAATAACAAATCACAAATTACAGGAATAATAGTGAATAAGCCTTTCCCTCCTCATTGGAATGAAGGCGAAATTTTTTCGGCTATTGACTGTAAAAAAGACATTGAGGGCGTCACCCCTCATAATCTGGGCATGCTTTTTTTTGATGAGCCGCTGCTTATATCACCGACAGCCCTAAGTGTCCTGGAATTATTGAAACACGTTGGTATAAATCTGTACGGAAAAGAAGTGGCGCTTGTAGGCTTTTCAACCATCATCGGTAAACCTCTGGCCCTTCTTTTGGCAAAAAAATTTGCGACTGTCAACGTTACGCATATAGCAACATACGAAGCCGGGCGCTTACCCTTCTATATAAAGAATGCCGATATCGTGATTTCCGCCGTAGGCAAGCCTTCTATCATAAAGGGAGAATGGATTAAAAAGGGAGCGGCTGTATTCGACGTGGGCACCGCCGAGCTTTGCGGAAAAATTTCAGGAGACGTCGAATTCGAGAAGGCCAAAAAGCGTGCTTCCTTTATAACCCCCGTTCCGGGAGGCGTGGGTAAATTGACCACAATTTTTCTTTTTAAAAACCTCCTCAATGCGGCAGAGCTGCAATTGCCTCGGCGCAAAAAATAACGAGCTATTTAAAACTTTAAAGCCTCGTAAAGGCGTATAGTATATATGAAACACATAACAGTTTTAGGAGCAGGATGCTCCGGATTAGCTTTAAGCGAAGAACTTCGCCACAAAAGCAGTGATTTAAAGATTACGCTAATCGACAAAGAAGCGTACTCCTTTGACAAAAAACAATTGGTTTCTTCTTTATCATTTACCGAGCGAGTTGACTTA
The DNA here is from genome assembly GCA_028713415.1 of Candidatus Omnitrophota bacterium. Taxonomy (GTDB): domain Bacteria; phylum Omnitrophota; class Gorgyraeia; order Duberdicusellales; family 4484-171; genus JAQTOI01. The sequence continues at coordinate 9,450 of JAQTOI010000047.1, read as the reverse complement.
AGCGCATTTTGCCATAATACAAATATTGAGTTTGTGCAGGCGCGTGTAGAAAAGATAAACCCCAGCCGAAAAAAAATTTACCGTAAAGACGCCGAGCCGCTTGATTTTGATGTCTTAGTGATGGCAACAGGTTTGTCTTCCAAAAAGCTGGAAATTAAAGGCGATTATCGCGATGGTTTTTTCTACCTGGCGGACATGGAGCCTTTTAAATTAAAAGAGCTGCTTAAAATATCCGCTGAAGCAACGGTCAGTATTTCCACGATGCTTGGGTTGCGCCTGTCTTACGCCCTGAAAGCTTATGGTAAGGAGGTAAGTGTCATCGCGGCAAACTTAGATTTTTTAGGGGATAGTAAAGACAGGGTATTAGCGCAACTAAAAGAAAAGAATATAAACGTGTATCGGGATGCGGTCATTGAGGAGGTAATCGGAGAAGGAGCTATAAAAGCGGTAAAAATATCGCCTTTAAAAGTTTTCTCTTCGCAATTAGTTTTTATAGATAGTGGATACTGCCCTGCAATAGACTTGTTTGAAGGAGAGGCGCAAATAAAAGATACCTTTTTTAGCAATTTTCAAGATATATATTTCTTGGGAGATGCTACCAGGCAGAATATCGCGGAGGAGTCTTTTTATGCTTTTAATAGGCAAGAGGCTGCAGTGCAGGCGCACCTTTTGGCGGATTATTTTTTAGGCGGGCCAATGCCGGTGTATGCTTCTAGGGTTTTAGGCCAACAGGATAGATTAGCTCTCATAGAGGATTTCTTGAATACGTCGATTAAGGTGGATAAGGGTTAAACAGAAGATATTTTGATGTTACGTTTTTTAGGTAGCATCAAAAGTTCTGCAATAATATTAAAATGACCAATGTCAAATACCTCAATGACGAATGAAATCTCAATGACACAATACCCACTTGGGCATTGTAACTTGGGGTGTTCATTTGACATTCGGATTTGGACATTGGACATTAAAATGCATTACTGAAGAAGCATTAGGTAATATCATATAACCTAATGTAACATGGGAGGTTTATCATGGCTGATTGGATTGGCATAGGAAAACGCGCACGCAGGTGTTATGGCTTTGACGAGATTGCTCTTGTTCCGGGAAAAGTTACCATAAACCCGGAAGAAGTTAATACTACGTGGGAATTCGGTGGAAGAAAATTTGCCGTGCCGATATTAGCGGCAGCAATGGATGGCGTAGTGGACGTTAAATTCGCCATTGAGATGTCGCGTTTGGGAGGAATCGCTGTTTTAAATTTAGACGGCGTCCAAACTAGGTATGACAATCCAGATGAAGTGTTAGATGCTATCCGTAAGGCAACCCCCTCCGAGGCAACTAATCTTATACAGAAGATATATACAAGCCCGGTCAAAGAAAATTTAATAGCAAAAAGAGTACAGGAAATAAAATCAAAGGGGGGTTATGCAGCGGTGAGCTGCATTCCACAGAATGCTGGCCGTTTCGCCTCGTTAGCTGAAGAAGCCGGCGTTGATTGTTTTGTATTGCAATCAACGGTTACAACCACAACTCACATAGCAACGCGCTATACTCCTTTGGATTTATATAAATTTTGCAGGGATAGGAAAATTCCGGTGATTCTAGGAAATTGTGTAACTCACGATGTGACGCTAGAGCTTCTGGAAACCGGCTGTTCCGCCGTCCTGGTCGGAGTGGGCCCTGGGGCATCTTGTACAACCAGAGGAGTTTTAGGTATAGGGGTTCCGCAGGTAACGGCTACAATAGACTGCGCCGCAGCGCGTGATTTTTATTATCAGAAATCAGGAAAATATATACCTATTATTACTGACGGCGGCATGCGCCGGGGAGGAGACGTCTGCAAAGCTTTTGCTTGCGGAGCGGATGCGGTCATGATTGGTTCGGCCTTCGCACGGGCAAAAGAATCTCCCGGTAAAGGATTCCATTGGGGCATGGCCACTTCTCACAGCAATTTACCGCGCGGCACGCGCATCGAAGTGGGCGTGACAGGGGCCTTGGAGCAGATACTTTTTGGCCCTGCGTCGGTTGATGACGGCTCGCAGAATTTGATAGGCGCGCTTGCGACTTCCCTTGGCTCTCTGGGAGCAAAGACTATAAAGGACATGCACTTTACCGAAATTATCATCGCGCCTTCAATCCAGACAGAAGGCAAATTGTTTCAAGCTATGCAGAGAGTGGGGATGGGGAAATAGAGAGTTTAAAGTTCAAAGTTCAAAGTTTAAAGTGCCTAATGTTGAGCGAATCAGCATAAAAGTTTGAAGTTAAAAGTGCCTAAAGTGACTAAAGTTGGTTTAGTTCACTTTACAATTCTCAACTCAATTTTAGTCACTTCACACTTTAGCTCACTTGTAACTTTATGAAAGACACTATTCTAATCCTCGATTTTGGTTCGCAGTACACCCAGCTTATCGCTCGCAGGGTAAGAGAGCTAAAGGTTTTTAGCGTTATCGAACCTTGCATCGTAAGCATTGAAAAAATTAAAAGCTATAATCCCAAAGGCATCATCCTTTCCGGTGGCCCGCATAGCGTATACGAAAAAGGCGCGCCCCTGGTAGATAAGAAAATTTTTAAACTTAATGTCCCGGTACTTGGCATCTGCTATGGCCTGCAAGGGCTTGTAAAAACTTTGCACGGTGAGGTAAATGAATCAAAGGGCCGCGAATATGGCCGTGCCCAAATGTATATAGATAACCACGAGGACCTTTTCTTCTCGTTACCTGCCAAAATTGTTTCCTGGATGAGCCATATGGATAAAGTAGTAAAGCTTCCAGAAGGCTTCAAGCAGCTTGCTCACACCGAAAGTACCGAATTTGCGGCTATTGGCAACAATGCAAAAAAAATATACGGCGTCCAGTTCCATCCTGAAGTAGTACATACGGATAAAGGTTTACAAATTATTTCAAACTTTCTTTTCAGAATATGTAATTGTTTTGCCACCTGGCAGCTTGAAGATTTTATCGAACAGCAGGTAGCGGAGATTCGTAAAAAAGCGGGCACAAAAAACGTTATCTGTGGGTTGAGCGGAGGAGTTGATTCTTCCGCGGCCGCAGTGCTCCTGCATAAGGCAATAGGAAGGAAACTCAAGTGTATTTTCGTTAATAACGGCGTTTTGCGCAAAGACGAAGCCAGGAAAGTGGCGGCTGTTTTCCGCGGCCATTACAAAATTGATTTACACTACGTAGATGCTTCCGTTTCGTTTCTTAAGAAACTTAAAGGTGTGATGGACCCTGAAGAAAAGCGTAAAATCATCGGCCATGAATTTATACGCGTGTTTGACGCAGAAGCTAAGAAGATAAAAAATGTAGAATTTCTGGTGCAAGGTACTTTATATCCTGATGTTATTGAATCGGTTTCTTTTTTCGGCGGGCCGACTTCGCGCATAAAGTCTCACCATAACGTAGGCGGACTGCCTCATGATATGAAGCTGAAATTAATTGAGCCGTTCCGGCAGCTATTTAAGGATGAAGTGCGCCAGATTGCAAAGATTTTAGGGCTGCCCGATGAAATTATCCAGCGCCATCCCTTCCCCGGTCCGGGCTTGGCGGTGAGAATTCTAGGGGAGATAACTCAGGAGCACCTTCGCATTTTACGCGAAGCGGATAGTATCTTGGAGGATATTATCAAGAAACGTGGTCTTTATCAGGAGCTCTGGCAGGCATTTTGCGTATTACTGCCCCTCAAGACAGTGGGCGTCATGGGAGATAAACGTACCTATGAGCACGTGGTCGCTATTCGCGCGGTAAACAGTTTAGACGGTATGACCGCCGACTGGGCAAAATTACCGTATGAAGTGCTTGATGAAATTTCTAATTCTATCATCAACAAGGTGCACGGCATAAACAGGGTCGTTTTAGACGTTAGTTCTAAACCCCCGGCGACTATTGAGTGGGAATAAATCAAGCTCGTAAGCTCCTAAGCTGATGAGCTCATGAGCTTAAGAACTTATGAGCTAAATAGATTCTAGTAAACCTAACTATGGCGCATTCAGACTTTGTTCATCTTCATGTTCATACCCAATATAGCCTCTTAGACGGCGCATGTTTACTGGAAAGGCTAATTGATAAAGCAGTAAAATGCAAACTTCCGGCGCTTGCTATAACCGATCACGGAAATATTTATGGCGCCATAAAATTTTATCAGCTTTGCGTCGACAAGGGCATTAAGCCCATTATCGGCTGCGAGTGCTACATTGCCCCGGGATCCCGCCTTAAAAAAGAATACAAACCAAACGAGGAGTCCAATTACCACCTTATATTGCTGGCAAAAGATGAAGAGGGCTACCGTAACCTGGTGCGGCTTGTAAGCCTTGGGCATTTAGATGGTTTTTACTACCGGCCGAGGATTGACAAGGAGATATTACGCCAATATTCAAAAGGCCTGGTAGGTTTAAGCGCCTGCCTTAAAGGAGAAATCGCTTTTCATATTTCAAACGGTAAAGTTAATGAAGCTTATAAGCTTGCTGACGAATACGTTAATATTTTCGGCCGCGGCAACTTTTATTTGGAGTTAATGGATAACGGCCTTAAGGAGCAGGAGAATGTAAATAAGCACTTGATAAAAATTTCTCAGGAGCTGGATATTCCCATAGTTTGCACTAACGACGTGCATTATTTGGAAAAGGATGAGGCGTTTGCGCAGGAAGTGCTGCTGGGCATACAGACGCAAACTACGCTTGATGACCCCAAGCGTTTTAAGTTTAATAGCGATACTTTTTATTTTCGAAGCCCGGAGGAAATGAAAAGCATTTTCAAAGAAGTTCCTGCCGCAATCAAAAACACCCTGGAAATAACGCAAAAATGTAATCTTACAATGGATTTTAGCCAGCACCACCTCCCGCATTTTCCTATTCCGGGTACGGAGAACGAGGATGATTTTCTAAAGCGCATTTGTTACGAGAGGCTAGCGTCTCGTTACCCGAATGCAAGCGCAGACATAAAAAAGCGGCTGGAATATGAATTAGGCGTGATATGTAAAACAGGTTTCTCCAGCTATTTTATTATTGTCTGGGATCTTATTAAATTCGCCAAAGAAAGCGGCATACCCGTAGGCCCTGGCAGAGGCAGCGCCGCTGGCAGCATAGTAAGCTATATTCTTAGAATTACCGACATAGACCCCTTAAAGTATAATTTGATTTTTGAACGTTTCCTTAATCCAGAGCGTATCAGTATGCCCGATATAGATATTGATTTTTGTTATGAACGCCGGGCTAAAGTCCTTGAGTACGTCAGCAATAAATACGGCCAGGATAATGTCGCGCAGATTATTACTTTCGGAACGATGCAGGCGCGGGCCGTAGTGCGTGATGTGGGAAGAGTTATGGGTTTTAGCTATACCGATGTCGACAAGATTGCGAAAATGATTCCGCAGATTCCCGGCCATCAGGTTACCCTGAAAGAGGCCATAGCGACGAATCCGGAATTAGAAAATGTTTATAATTCTGACGACGGCATAAAGCGACTCATAGATGTTGCAGGTAAGCTCGAGGGCTTATCGCGTCATGCTTCAACTCATGCTGCGGGAGTCGTGATTTCCGATAAACCCCTTATTGACCGCATCCCTTTAATACGTGGTAGCGAAGGAGAAATTGTTACCGGATTTGACATGGAATCTCTTGAAAAAACCGGCCTTCTTAAAATGGACTTTCTCGGCCTTAAAACCCTTACCGTAATTGATGAAACGGTAAAAATAATCAGGCGTACCCGGGGGCTTAATATAGATATTTTGGCCATCCCTCCCAAAGATGAAAAAACCTTTTCGCTTCTTGCGGGCGGCGACACTATCGGGGTGTTCCAGCTTGAAAGCAGGGGCATGCGGGATATCCTTAATAAACTCCTCCCCACGCAATTTGAGGATTTGATTGCAGTTCTTGCGCTTTACAGGCCCGGGCCACTTGGAAGCGGGATGGTAGAAGATTTTATTGAACGCAAGAATGGGCACAAGGCTGTGGCTTATATCCACCCTAAACTCGAACCCATATTGAAAGAAACCTGTGGCATAATTTTGTATCAGGAACAGACCATGCAAATAGTCTCGCGCCTGGCTGGTTTTAGTTTATCGAGAGCGGATCTCCTGCGTAAAGCCATAGGAAAAAAAATACCTGAAATCATGGAGGAGCAGCGCAACATGTTTGTTCAAGGATGCGCGAAAAATAATATTTCTGAAAAAATTGCCACTCAGATATTTGACTTAATTGATTACTTTTCAGGTTACGGCTTCAATAAATCACATTCCAGTGCCTACGCCCTGATTTCTTATCAGACCGCTTACCTGAAGGCAAATTTTGGAGCGGAGTTTATGGCAGCTCTTCTGACCAGCGAGCGCAATAACACGGATAAAATTAAAGAATATGTTAACGAAGCAAGCCGCATGGGAATAAAAGTGCTCCCACCGGACATTAACACGAGCTTCGCCAATTTCACCGTAACTGACGACGGAAATATCCGTTTCGGCTTGCTTGCGATAAAAAATGTGGGAGGGGCAGCGCTTGATAGCATTATCGAGGTGCGCAAAACAAAGAAATTCGAAAGCATTTTTGATTTTTGCGAGAGGGTTGATTCAAGGACCGTTAATAAAAAAGTCGTTGAAAGCCTCATAAAATCAGGAGCCATGGATACTTTTAAGCTTAAACGCGCCCAGATGATGACAATTCTGGATGAAATTTTAAGCAGAGGAAATTCTAAGCGCGACCCATCCCAGCTATTTTTCTTTGCTGCCCCTAAGAATGAAGTGGTCCCCGAAGTGGAAGAATGGCCCCTATCTCAAATATTGAATTTCGAGAAAACTCTTTTGGGTATGTATATCACAAGCCACCCCTTAGCAGCGTATTCAACCCTGATTAAACACATCTCGCGCGAGGAAATCGGCTCTTTTTACGAAGAAGGGCAAAAGCAATCAGAAGTAGTTGTCTGCGGGGTTTTGGAAAAAGTTAAGGTTATCACTACGCGTAAAAGCGGAGATAGAATGGCAATAGTGAGGATTGAAGATGATACCGCGGGCGTGGATGTGTTTGTTTTTCCGCGCCTTTTTGAGGAATGTAACAATTTCCTGAAAGAGAAAGCGGTAGTGCTGCTTAAGGGTAAATTGGAATCCAAAGAAAAAGTTCCCAAGATTCTTGCCTCAAAAGTTATCCCCATGGAGAATATTGGCGAGAGTATCAAGCAGGTTAACATTCTTATTGAGAAAAACAAGTTTCCGCTTGAAGCGATAAAGGATATTTTTGTCAAAAGCCGCGGTAAGATACCGGTTATTTTCACCCTTAAAAATTCAAAAATGCAGGGTATTAAAATAAAAACCGCCAACAACTTCTTCTTAAACCCCAGCGAAGAGGTTTTGCAGAAGCTCGATTCCCTGGTAGGCGAAGAAAACCTGTCGTTGACTGTCTAGTACAAGCTGATTAGCTCGTCCTCCTTCGCCAAGGCTACGAAGGGACAAGTAAGCTCTTAAGCTGATAAGCTCATGAGTCATTTTAAGACTTATGAGTCTTTTTATCGAATATCTCTCTATGAACGTACGAATTCATAAGCCTTTTCTTCCCTTTTTCCCCTTATGAGCCCAAGAGCTAATGAGCTTATGAGCCTTTTATTGTCGCTCTTGACACCCGTAAAATGAGTGATAAACTTAAACCATGCGTAAACGCGATATCGTACTAAAAATAAGCCAGGATACCGGTATAAAACAGGTTGTAGTCAAAGATGTGGTGCAGAGGACTTTAAACGCGATCTTCGATTCCCTTAAAGCCGGCACGCGTATAGAATTGCGCAATTTCGGCGTATTTATGATTAAAAAAAGAAAAAAACGCATCGGCCGCAACCCCAAGACCGGCGCGGTAGTGCCTGTCCCAGAACGGCTTACTGTAGTTTTTAAGCCCGGGCTGGAAATGAAAAAAATCTTTAAATAATCCCCTCTAAATTAGATGAAAAAAACTTACACAGGTGTCCGGGGTACTTCTGATTTTTCTCCCCGCGAAGCTGCCTTTCTTAATCATATTGTTCAAACTGCCCGTAATATTTTTAAAATATTCGGCTACGAGGAAATAATTCTTCCTGTGCTTGAGGAGGAGGGTGTATTTAGCCGTGGGGTAGGGGAAACCAGCGATATCGTTGAAAAACAGATGTTTAAAATTGCCCGCCGTAGCGAGGAGGCTTCCAGCGATATAGTTCTTAGGCCTGAAGGTACAGCCCAGGTGGTGCGCTACTATTTGGAAAATTCGCTGCATAAACAAAGCGATTTCTATAAATTTTGTTACATAGGGCCGATGTTCCGCGGTGAGAGGCCTCAAAAAGGAAGGCTTCGCCAGTTTCACCATATAGGAGCCGAAGCAATCGGCTCTGACAGCCCATATATTGATGCCGAAATGATTAATTTGGCTATGCGTATTTTAGGCGGGGTCGGGGTGAGCCAGAAAGAGCTAAAAATTAATAGTTTAGGGTGCGCTCAAGATAAACAAAAATTTTCGAAAGATCTGAAAGAAAAACTTACAGAAAGAAAAAATGAGCTTTGTCCTGACTGTTTGCGGCGTCTAGAGAAAAATCCTTTGCGGGTGCTTGACTGCAAAGAGGAGTCCTGTAAGCGGGTCGTGGCTTCGCTTAAACTGGGCACGGCTCACTTATGCGACAGTTGTAAAAAACAATTCAATGAAGTGTGCCGCATACTGACTGATTTAGGGATTAGCTATATACATGAGCCCTATTTAGTGCGTGGCCTCGATTATTACACCAATACAGTTTTTGAAATTATTTCTAAAGGGATTGGTTCCTGCGACGCTATCGGTGCCGGCGGCAGGTATAATGCGTTGATTAATGATTTAGGCGGCCCGGCGATACCGGCGCTCGGCTTTGCGTTGGGGATAGAGCGTGTTATGCTTGCGTTAAGCTCGCCGCAAGCTTCAGAGAAACTGGATGTATTTATTGCTAACCTTGGAGAGGCTGCCACAGCAGCAGGTTTTAAACTGCTTGAGGAAATGCGGAATGAAAAAATACCTGCAGATATGGATTATTGTTCAAAATCACTGAAAGCTCAACTGCGCTATGCCCAGCGCCTGGGAGTACGCTTTGTAGCGATTATCGGTGAAGAAGAATTGAAGGAAGGTGTGGTTGTTTTAAAGGACATGGGGGCTTCAACCCAAGTAAAAGTCAAAAAAGAAGAATTTATCGTTGAATTAAAGAAACAGGCACAACACTAACGACAGGGGAAATGCATATGCTTAGAACGCACACATGCGGGCAATTGACGGAAAGCGATATCAATAAGGAAGTTACTCTTTGCGGCTGGGTACACGCGCGGCGCGACCACGGTAAAATTATTTTTATCGATTTGCGCGACCGCTATGGGCTTACCCAGATAGTATTTTTTCCAAAACCAAACCCGAATGTTTACGAACAGGCAAAAAATTAGGCAGCGAATTTGTGCTTAAAGTGCGAGGAACGGTGAATATGCGGCCCAAGGGGACAG
>JAQTOI010000046.1:1836-16936 GCA_028713415.1 Candidatus Omnitrophota bacterium | reverse complement strand
GACAGCCTTTATAATGAATACACGGTTGGTTCAAAACGTATCCATATCCCCGGGACACTGCTTATTTCTGCGATGTCTATCATAGAGGGTTGGCAAAATACTGCCACGGGAAATCTAAAAGCGGAAGGAAATTTATTATATTGCATAGGGATGACGAAAAATGAGCTTGGCGCTTCTGAATATTTTCGGTACAGAGCTGAGAAAAAAGGAATAGTTCCTAAAATAGATAAGAAGATATCCAAGAAGATACTGGAGGCAGTAAGTAAACTAGTACGCCGGCAGCTAATTAGTTCCTGTCACGATATTTCAGAAGGAGGCATTGCAGTCTCTGTGGCCGAGATGTGCATAGGTTCGCAATTAGGCGCGCAGGTTTTTTTAAAAGAGGCGCCGCAAGAAAAAAACATGCAAAACTTTGAAGTTTTGTTTTCAGAGTCTCCATCGCGCTTTATCGTGGAAGTAGAGAAAAAAAATAAAGAAAAATTTGAGCGCCTAATGCAAAATAGCCCTTTTGGACTTATCGGATGCGTTTGTGCAGATAAAAAATTAACAGTTTACGGAATCCAGGGCCAAGAAATTATAAATTCAGAGGTAACTGAATTAAAGCAGGCCTGGCTGGATACGTTTAAGGAATTCAGGTGACGCGAATGGCCGCGAATATATTTTGTGGTCATTTGATTATCAATTCGCGGTAATTAGCTTTTACTATTCGCGGTAATTAGCGTATATATGAAGCCAAAAGTTTTAATTTTACGCACAGCAGGCATTAATTGCGACAGAGAGACAGAATTTGCGTTCCGTTGTGCCGGCGCAAACGCTTTTCTCTATCACATTAACTACCTTAAAACTAAAAGAGAGGGCTTATCCGGCTATCAGATTATCGCTATTCCCGGAGGATTCAGCTATGGCGACGATTTAGGCGCAGGAAAAATTTTTTCTCTGGAGTTGATTCTTTGGTTTAAAGATGCGCTTCGTGAATTCATCGCCCAAGGTGGCCTGATTATAGGTATATGCAATGGATTCCAGGTATTAGTTAAAACCGGAGTGCTGCCAGATTTGGATTTTAAGCAAAAAGTTACACTTAGCCTTAATGATTCAGGTAGGTTTGAAGACAGATGGACGCATTTGAAGATACAGACCAAGGACCGAGCACAGAAGACAGAAGACAGAAGGCCAAAGACCAAAGACAGAAGACAGAAGACAGAAGGCCAAAGGCCGCAAAATATTTGGTTTCGGGGATTACCCGAGATTATAAACCTTCCGGTGGCACATGGAGAAGGCAAGTTCTACGCTGATGATGATATTCTGGAGGTTTTAGAGAAAAACGGCCAGATAGCTCTGCGCTACGTTGATAGAGCAGGTAATCGCCCGGTTTATCCTCTAAATCCAAACGGCTCCTTACGCGACATTGCCGGTATTACCGACTTAACAGGAAGAATTTTAGGGTTGATGCCCCATCCGGAGCGGTTTATTTTTAAGCATCATTGGCCTTATTGGAAGGAAAAAACGGCCCAGCCCCACGGTTTAGCTGTATTTAAAAACGCTGTTTTATATTTTAAATAAGATGAAGAATATTCAAGTGCTGATATCACTCATAGTACTTATGATTATCGTAGCGCCCGCGTATCCGGTAAAAGCTCAACCAATTCTTCCCAGGGAGGAAATACCTTTTAGTATTTCTCCGGAAATAAAAAGAGAAATTGAAAAGCTTTATTCTACTAATCCGCAAGAGCGCGCGGACGCAGTTGATGAATTTGGTAAAATGGGAGGAAAAGCGGCTGCCGCCGTACCTTATTTAGTTGATTTGCTTTCTGACACAGGGCGCATCAAGCCATACGGTTTTGTCGGTACTAAAGCGGTAGAAGCGCTGGTAAAAATAGGCAGTGCTTCAGTTGAGCCTTTAATTGAAGCCTTGAATGTTTCTAAAGAACGCGTTGTGCGAACTAACGCTACTTTAGCGTTAGGGCAATTAGAAGATAACCGCGCCATAGAGCCGCTTATCGCTACTTTTAAAAAAGAAGACAATCTTTTCAGAATATATACGGCAGAGGCGCTCGGCCAGATAGGAAAGCCCGCAATCAGCTATTTAGAGCCTATTTTGCAGGATCCGGATGTTCGCATGCGCGAGGATGCTATAATGGCTTTGGGCCACATCGCGATGTACAAAAGAGATTTGCGTGCCGCTGAATTTCTGGTTTTTTCGCTGAATGACCGCGAAGCTTCCGTGCGCCTGCAGGCAGCCTTGGCGCTTTTTAATATTTCTAACTGGTACAAACCAATTTCTGCTATTGATGCACTTATCATAGCGCTTGATGATGACAATGCGCAGGTACAAGGGTATGCGGCAGCGGCACTGGGTAATATCGGCAATATCAGGGTAATACAACCTTTGATAGGTGCTTTGAAATATAACATCCCGCCGCAAACAGGCACGGGAGTAGATGTGCGTAAAAACGTTATAGATGCTCTGGTGAAAATAGGAAAACCGGCTGTAGATTATTTATTTAACGCTCTTGGCGACAATAATGCTGATATCAGGGAGGGGGCTGCGCGGGTACTCGGATTACTTAAAGAAGTACGTTCGATAGAGAGATTGATTGCGCTTCTGGCAGATGCGGACTCTGACGTGAGGCTGTCCGCAGCAGTATCCCTGAAAGAAATAGGCGGGCCGTCTGTAGACCCCCTTATTGTTTCTTTAAGGGGCGCTCACCCGGAAATTCAGGCATTAATCGCGAAAGTATTGAATCAGATAACAGGAGAGAATTTTGGCAATGATGAAGTAAAGTGGCATGAATGGTGGGGGAAGAATAGAAACGTTTCCAGAAAATAACCCAATGGCTGGATTAAAAGAATATTGTGGATTGTTTGGGGTATATAACAGCGATGAAGCAAGCCTTCTGACTTTTCTGGGGCTTTATTCGTTGCAGCATAGAGGAGAAGAATCCTGCGGAATTATTTCCTTCGACGGCAACACTTTTAATGCTCATCTGGGTATGGGCTTGGTGAATGACGTATTTAACGAGCAGGCAATAGCACAGTTAAAGGGTTTCCAGGCGATAGGGCATGTCCGTTATTCTACCACCGGCTCAAGCGCCCTTAGAAACGCGCAGCCGCTGTTTGTAGATTCCAATAAGCTCCCCGTAGCGCTTGCGCACAACGGGAATTTGGTTAACTCTGCGGCTCTTAGGGCTGGGCTTGAACAGAAAGGAGCAATTTTTGCGACTACTTCCGATTCAGAATTAATCCTGCATCTTTTGATGCGTTCAAAAAAAGTTCGCATTGAAGATAAACTTATTGACGCGCTGGAGAAAATAAAAGGCGCTTACTCTCTTGTTTTGATGACCAAAGACGCTGTTATAGGGATAAGAGATCCTTTAGGCTTTAGGCCTTTATGCTTGGGGCGAAAAGGCGATTCTATTTTTTTAGCTTCCGAAAGCTGCGCTTTGGATTTGGTCGGAGCGCGCCTTGAACGTGAAGTCGATCCCGGCGAAATAGTTATTATAAATAAAAATGGGATAAGTTCTATAAAGTTTTGCCCGGAGCGCAAAAGTTTTGCTTTTTGCGCTTTTGAGCATGTATATTTTTCACGGCCCGATTCAGTGGTTTTTGGTGAAACCGTTCATTTAGTGCGGGAAAGGCTAGGGGTTCAACTGGCAAAAGAACATCCGGTAGAAGCCGATGCCGTGGTGGGGGTACCGGATTCAGGGACCTCCGCAGCTCTAGGTTTTTCCAAACAGCTGGCTATTCCTTTTGAGGTGGGGATAATTCGTAACCATTACATCGGCCGCACTTTTATCCAGCCGCAGCAGGAGAAACGCGAGTTCGGGGTAAAACTTAAATTTAATATTTTACGCGAGGTAATCAAGGGCAAGCGCATCATTGTAGTTGATGATTCTATTGTGCGCGGCACGACGTCTAAAGTAAGGGTAAAAAGTTTCCGCGATATGGGCGCAAAAGAGGTGCATTTACGCATCTCCTGCCCTCCGCATAGATTCGGCTGTTTTTACGGTATCGATTTTCCCGATCCCCGTAAGCTTATTGCTAACGAAAAAACTATAAAAGAAATACGAGAATACTTAGGTGTTGATAGCCTAGGCTACTTGAGCCTCGAAGGGATGCTGAAATGTTTTAAAAACCCTCCTTCATATTATTGCGCTGCCTGCTGGTCAGGGGCTTACCCTATAAAATTTTCCGGGGCGGATAAGTACGTGTTGGAAAAAGGTAAAAAATGAGGAATTTCTTAAGCGATGAAAAAATTAACCTATAAGAATGCAGGAGTAGACATTGCCAAGGCTGATGGTTTTGTTAAAGCCATCAATTGTTTTTTATCTAAAGATAAATTAAGCAAGGTCTCCGCCTTTGGCTGTCCGTTTGATTTATCGCCCTATTTTAAAAAATACAATAAGCCTGTTCTTGTTTCATCAACCGACGGCGTAGGGACAAAACTAAAGATTGCGCAAATGATGAATTCCCATAGCGCTGTCGGTATAGACCTGGTAGGGATGAATGTCAATGATGTAATATGCCTGGGCGCCCGGCCTTTATTTTTCCTTGACTACGTTGCTTGCGGCAAGGTTAAACCTAAAGTCCTGCAAGAGGTATTAAGAGGTATTCACGTAGGTTTAGAAGAAGCAGATTGTGCATTAATCGGCGGAGAAACCGCAGAGATGCCTGATATGTATAAAGCAGATGAATATGATTTAGCCGGCTTTTGCGTGGGTATTATAAATAAAGACGAAATGATTAATGGCAGCAGGATACATAGGGGAGATGTAATAATCGGCCTGGAATCAAACGGTTTGCACTCCAACGGTTTCTCTCTGGCGCGCAAAGCATTAGGCCAGGCGCTCATGCGCAGATACGCCAAGGAACTGTTAAAACCTACGCGTATCTATGTAAAGCCTATATTAAATTTACTATCAGCTCAAGAGCTTGGGAGCTTGCGCGCTATTAAGGGTATCGCGCACATAACCGGAGGCGCGTTCTATAAAAAAGCGACAAAAATTCTGCCTTCCGGTTTAGGAATGCTAATAAAGGAAAAGAGCTGGCCCATTGCTGATATTTTTAACATTATCGCGCAAAAAGGCAGGATAGATAAGAGAGAAATGTATTCCGTATTTAATATGGGTGTCGGCATGATGCTGGTGACACAGCGCCAGTATGCGCAAGCCGTGATTAAGAGGCTTAGCATCGCAAAATGCAAGTCCTGGGTTATCGGAGAGATAGTTAAAAGTAATACTAAAATGCGGATAGTGGCATAAACAAGGGGGTGGATCATGGGTCTAATGTATTTGCTGGGGATCGCAGCAGTCGTTATTTTTTTTGCAGGTTCCAGAATCGTGCGACCCACGCATCGGGCGCTCATTGAACGTTTAGGTAAATACAATCGATTTGGCAACGCAGGCTGGCATTGGATTATACCTTTTATTGAACACCTCTATCAGGTAAATGTCACCGAACAGATGGTTGATGCAGAGCCTCAGGAAATTATTACCAACGATAACTTAAACGCACGCGTAGACGCTCAGGTTTACTTTAAAGTTAAAGCAGATGAAGGGAGCGTAAAAAATTCACAATACAGCGTGAACAACTACCAGTGGCAGATAGTAAACTTGGCGCGGACCACCTTGCGTAATATAATCGGAACTTTGACTTTGAAATCTGCAAACAGCGAGAGAGGAAAAATTAACGCGGAACTGCATAAGACGCTTTGCGATGAGACGATAAGTTGGGGGTTGGAAATAGTGAGGACTGAGCTGAAAGAAATAGACCCTCCAAAGGATGTTCAGGAAACGATGAATAAGGTAGTGAAAGCAGAAAATGAGAAAATTGCCGCGGTAGATTTTGCGACTGCCACAGAAACCGCGGCCGACGGAGCAAAACGCGCGGAGATTAAGAAAGCAGAAGGTATAAAACAGGCGAGAATTCTTGCTGCCGAAGGAGAGGCTGAGGCCATACGCACGGTTAATGAAGCAGCGGAGAAATATTTCATCGGCAACGCCCAGCTACTTCGGCGTATTGAGATGGCCGAGAAGGCTCTGGAGCATAACGCGAAAATCGTGGTTCCTTCCGATACGGATTTGGTCAATGTAATCGGAGAGATGGCGGGAGTTTTGCCTTTAAAGCGCGAACCAAAAGCCGGCGATAAAAACGGTTGATAAACTTTTTTGATCAGGAAGATTTGAGAAATTATATGGTGGATCCGCCTCTCCAAAATTGCTTTGCAATTTCGGAGGGCGAGATCTCGCCAAAGTTTTTCAAATAAAAATTTTGGCGGAGAGGTGAAAAGATGGATTATTCGGCGGTTAATTTTTTAGGCGCTTACATAGGTGTTATTTCTTTCATGGCAACGCTGCTTGTGATGGTTGCCGCGAGCATTGGCGTAACATTTATTGAGTCGCAACGGGCAAATTTAAATAAAGCCGCACTCTGGATATTTCGCGCATTGTGTTGGCTGGCGTTTATTATCGCGGCAATTTATGCGTTATTGAGTATTTACAATTTGCTTTTTCAACTCATCGCCAAATTGCTTAAAAAAGCATAAAGGCACTATTGATGAAAGTATTAGTCGTCGGCTCAGGCGGCAGAGAGCACGCCTTAGTCTGGAAAATAGCGCAATCTAAATCGGTTGAGAAAATTTTCTGCGCGCCCGGTAACGGCGGGATTTCCTCATTAGCCCGGTGCATAGATATAAGCGCAGAAGACATACCTGCCCTAGTAGCTTTTGCAAAAAAAGAAAAAATAGATCTGACAGTTGTCGGTCCGGAAGCTCCCCTATCTTGCGGCATAGTCGATAAATTTTTCGAGTCTAAATTAAAGATATTTGGCCCGACAAAGCAAGCTGCTCAGCTTGAGTCCAGTAAGATTTTTGCTAAACAATTGATGGCTAAATATAAGATACCTACCGCTGGGTTTGAAGTCTTTTCCGATCTGCGCAAGGCCAACACATATATTGAACGTATAGAGCAACCTTGCGTAGTAAAAGCCGACGGGCTTGCCGCAGGTAAAGGCGTTGTGGTTGCTCAATCAGTAGAAGAAGCTAAAGCCGTAGCTGCCGCAATGCTTGAGGCCAAAGCCTTTGGTGCTGCCGGAAACAAAATTATCATTGAAGAATGTTTACGCGGCCAGGAAGCCTCTATTATTGTGCTGGTTGATTCACAAACCATTATACCGCTTGCTTCAAGCCAGGATCACAAGAGGGTATTTGACGCAGATTCAGGCCCGAATACCGGAGGCATGGGAGCTTATTCTCCTGCGCCCATTATAGATGAGGATTTATTTTCACAGATACGCTCCACGATTATAGAGCCTACGGTAAGAGGTTTGCGTCAAGAAGGCGTAATATATAGAGGGGTTTTATATGCAGGGGTTATGATAACGGATACGGGTCCAAAGGTTTTAGAATTCAACGTAAGGCTCGGCGATCCTGAAACCCAGGCTATATTACCGCGCCTGGAGTCTGATTTTCTCGAAGTTATGCTGGATGCCGCGGAAAACCGATTAGCTAAAACTCTAAAAACCGGCGGGCTTAAATGGGACAGCCGCGCATGCGTCTGCGTAGTATGCGCGTCTAGAGGCTATCCCGGAGAATATGAGAAAGGCAAAGAGATATCCGGCTTAAATGAGTTAAGGGAAATGAAAAATGTTATGGCATTTCATTCAGGCACGAAGAAGCAGGGAGAAAAATATTTTACCAGCGGCGGACGCGTGCTGGGCATAACCGGTTTGGGCCCCACTATTAAAGAAGCTATTGATGTTACTTACAGCGCGGTTGCTAAGGTAGGTTTCGAGGGTATGCACTATCGCACCGATATTGCAAAGAAGGCGTTGCAGATTTTCAAGTAAATAGTAGAATGAATAAGATTGCGGCGATTAGACGCCTGCTTTTCGGCAGGCAGGATTACACAGATTAATGATCTAAAAATATCTGTAATCACTTTATTATAACCTTGCCTTGCCGGCACTCGGCTTCGCCGCGAGGCGAGCAGATAGGTTTAGAATCAGTTTAAAGGAGTGTCAAAAATGAAAGAAAAAATTGCCATTGTCTTGGGAAGTAAAAGCGACCAAGCCGAATTAAAGATTGGTTTTGATATTTTAAAAGAATTCAAAATTCCATATAAATTTGAAATTATCTCGGCGCACCGGCATCCCGACAAGTTAACTAAATTTTGCAAACAGATAGAAAAAGACGGCATAGAAGTGGCTATTGCCTGCGCTGGCCTGGCCGCTGCGCTTCCCGGTTTTATTGCATCCTACGTTAACATCCCTGTTATCGGCGTAGCGCTAAAAGGTGGAATGGCGGACGGGCTGGATGCGCTTTTTTCTATGGTTAGCATTCCTCGTGGAATAGGCCTAGTTTGCAGTGGCGTGGGGAAAAGCGCTTTCGTGAACGCGATTATCGTTGCAATGGAGATTATTGCATTAAACGATAAACAATACTCAGGCACATTAAAGGCATTAAAGAATAAATTTAAGTGAGGGGTCGAGCAGTTTTAAGATATTTCGACCCCCTCATCCTGAAAGCCCTAAGGGCTGAAGGATCTCGTGTAAATTAGTTTCCTATCCGTGGTAATTCGTGTGTGGGCAGAGCGAACTATGACCAAAAAAGTTTTTATTGACCCAAACGACATTGATTTAAGCATACTAAAAGGCATTGTGCGTATCGCGCTTGGGGGAGGAATAGTGGCCATTCCGACAGAAACGGTGTACGGCTTGGCTATTTGCGCCGGCAACACGGAAGCGATAAACCGTCTTTATGAGATAAAGAATAGACCTCAGCAGAAGCTTTTCAGCTATGCCGTAAGTGACGCCTCCAGCGTTGTAGAGAAATATTTCGACACCCTTACCCCTTTTGGTTACCGCCTTATGGAGAAGTTCTGGCCAGGGCCTCTTACCGTTATCTACTACTCTGCAGATAATAAAAAAATAGGCGTGAGGGTTCCCGCGCATCCTGTTGCGCAGAAGTTTATAGAATTAGTGGGACAGAAAGTTTTCCTTCCTTCGGCAAATATAAGCGGCAGTCCCGAAAAAATTAGCGCGGATGAAGTTGGCCTTGAATTTGGCGATAAAATAGATGTAATTATTGATAGCGGAGCGCCTGCTTACGGTAAACCTTCAACGGTGGTAGACCTCACCTTGCATCCTTTCAAAATTTTGCGCGAAGGAGTAATTTCGGAAAAAGAAATCATAGATATTTTTGTTGTAAAAAGAATTCTCTTTGTCTGTACCGGTAATACCTGCCGCTCTCCCATGGCGCACCTAATTTTTAAAAAATATCTTGATGAAAAAGAACCGTATCTTAAAGAGCGGTACGAGGTGATTTCCGGAGGTGTATCGGCATTTGACGGTTCGCCTGTTTCTTCTCAAGTAGCGAGTATTTTAAAGGAAAAAGAGGACATTGATGTACGCGGGTTTC
The DNA here is from genome assembly GCA_028713415.1 of Candidatus Omnitrophota bacterium. Classification (GTDB taxonomy): domain Bacteria; phylum Omnitrophota; class Gorgyraeia; order Duberdicusellales; family 4484-171; genus JAQTOI01. Next base: position 7,524 of record JAQTOI010000046.1, on the reverse strand, counting down.
GCGCTAAAAAAATTGATCGCCTGGATGTCTTATCTTCGGATTTAATATTCACCATGGAAGAAGAACAAACGAAATATATTTTAAAAATTGAGCCTACAGTGGAGGGGAGAATTTTTCATTTGAAGAAATTTCTTTCTCACTCATTTTCCGGAGATATCCCAGATCCGATTGGCAAGAGCTACGAAGTATACGAAAACGCATATTTCTTGATAAAACAGGCTGTTTTGGAATTAAGAGACTGGCTATAGAGGTAAAAAGTAGCGAGTAGAAAGTAGAGAGTAGCGAGAAGAAGACATGACTATAGCATTAGCGAGTGATCACAGAGGTTTTGAGCTTAAGAGTATTCTTGAAAAATTTCTTAACGAGAAGGGTTGCGACGTGGTTGATTTCGGCACGTATTCCTGCGAACCCTGCGATTATCCGGACTACATTTATCCGGCAGCTTTGGCAGTGAAAGAGAAGAAAGCAGACCGTGCAGTTGTAATCTGTTATACCGGCATTGGAAGCTGTATCGCCGCAAACAAGGTCAGAGGTATCAGGGCAGCTTTAGTTAATAGTATTTCTACGGCTGCGCTTTCGCGAAAGCATAATGACAGTAACGTTTTGGTTCTAGCAGCGGGAACGCTCAAGATAGAATACGCTAAAAAAATACTAAATACTTGGCTCAAAACAGAATTTGAAGGTGGGAGGCACCTTCGGCGGATAAATAAAATCAAAGAGATAGAAGAAAAGGAAGGTAAAAATGTTTGAGGAATTAAAACGCGTCGATTCTCCGGTTTATGAAAGCATGCTCAAGGAATTAAGGCGCCAGCGCGAACACCTCGAGCTGATTGCAAGCGAAAACTTCGCGCCCCTTTCCGTTATGGAAGCTCAAGGAACGGTGCTTACCAATAAATATGCCGAAGGTTATCCTAAAGCACGCTGGTACGGCGGATGCGATTTTGTTGATGAAATAGAGGATTTGGCCCGCGAGAGGGTGAAAAAACTTTTTGGCGCCGAATTTGCAAATGTCCAACCTCATTCAGGAACGCAGGCGAATATGGCGGTTATGATGGCTGCGCTCGAAGCAAAGGATACGATTCTTGCTATGGACCTGGCCTGCGGAGGGCACCTTTCCCATGGCCACCCCCTTAATTTCAGCGGAAAATTTTACAATATAGTTCCATACGGCGTCAATAAAAATACCGAATGCCTTGATTATGAAGCAATAGAATTTTTAGCAAAGCAGCATCGCCCTAAAATGATTATCGCCGGCGCAAGCGCTTATCCACGCATCATTGATTTTAAGAAATTCAGGGAAATCGCCGATAAAGTGGGAGCGTTTCTCTTGGTAGATATGGCTCATTTTGCGGGACTAGTCGCGGCAGGAATATATCCGAACCCTTGCGAATATGCCGAGTTTGTAACTTCGACAACCCACAAAACTTTACGCGGGCCACGTTCTGGTTTTATATTGGCACGAAAAGAATTCGGTAAAAAAATCGATACCGCTGTTTTCCCTGGGACACAAGGCGGACCGCTTATGCACGTAATTGCCGCGAAAGCCGTAGCTTTTGGCCTGGCGCTCAAGCACGAATTTTCCAGTTACCAAAAACAAGTAGTTGCCAATGCGAAAGAATTTTCCAAATGCATGGAGGAAAAGGGTTACCGTATTGTTTCAGGGGGCACTGACACTCATCTTTTTCTAGTGGATTTAAGTGCCAAAGGTATTACCGGCAAACAGGCTACCGCTGTATTGGGAGAGGTTAATATTACCATTAATAAAAACCTTATTCCTTTTGATCCCAAACCTCCGGCAGTAGCAAGCGGCGTACGCATAGGAACCCCCGCTATAACAACGCGCGGCATGAAAGAGGATGATATGCGCTTAGTGTCTGCGTTTATAGATGAAGCGCTTAAAGCTCAAAGCCCAGAAATACTGGCAAAAATAAAAAATGAAGTAGTCGCCCTTACGGATAAATTTCCGTTGTATCCGGAGATAGATAAAACTTGATAGTTTATGGGTAATAGCAAAAAACTTAATCGTCCCAGTTGGGATGAGTATTTTATGAGAGCAGCGCAGCTGGTGAGCAAACGTTCAAGCTGCCTGCGGCGTAATGTCGGAGCGGTGTTGGTCAAGGAAAAGCAGATTCTTGCTACAGGTTATAACGGAGCGCCAAGCGGTATTACGCATTGCGAAATTACCGGATGCCTGCGCCAGAAGCTGAATGTTCCTTCAGGAGAACGCCATGAGCTATGCCGCGGGCTTCACGCGGAGCAAAATGTTTTATTGCAGGCAGCGCGACATGGAGTTTCGGTAAAAGATAGTATTATATATATTACTCACACACCCTGCATTATTTGTGCTAAAATGATCATTAATGCAGGCATCAGAGAGGTAGTTATCTGCGGCGATTACCCTGATAAGATGGCGATTGATTTCCTAAAAGAAGCGAAGATTAAATTGAGAAAAGTTAATCCAAAAGGCATAGCGCATAGGGCATAGCGCATAGCGATGAAAAATTTCCTTACGCTATGCGCCTTGCGCCATGCGCTTTGCGGTCAAGATTATGAAATGTCCCTTCTGTTCCCATAACGAGGATAAAGTAATTGATTCCCGTGAGACCGGAGAGGGCGCTGCAATAAGGCGCAGGCGTGAATGCTTAAACTGCGCTAAGCGTTTTACTACGTATGAATATGTGGAAAAAACGCCCTTGATGGTGATTAAAAAAGACGGCCGCCGCGAGCCTTTTGGCAGGCAAAAGATTCTTTCAGGCCTGGTTAAAGCGTGCGAGAAGAGGCCGGTGAGCATGGAAGTTTTAGAAAAACTGGTTGTTGAAGTTGAAACGGAGCTGCAGAAAAAGTTTGAACAAGAAGTTGAATCGCGCTACGTTGGAGAGCTGGTGATGGAGAAGCTATCTAAAGTTGATGATGTCGCCTATGTGCGTTTTGCTTCCGTTTATAGGCAATTTAAAGATATAAACCAATTTATGCGCGAGCTGCGGGATGTTTTGGGCAAGCGCATCAATAATGCCGCCCGCCGTTAAAAACGCTAATTTACGCGAATTTGGAAAAAACGCTAATTTTAGCGAATGTATTAGCGGTAATTCGCGTTTCCCTCAATTCGCGATAATTCGCGCGTACCATGATCGAAGTAAAACTGGCTCGCATTATAATTGACGAAGGTAAAAAAGAGCAGGTAATTGTTCTTAAAGAAAAAAAGGGCTCGCGTATGCTGCCTATCGTCATAGGCATGCCTGAGGCCGCAGCTATAAGGGCACAGCTTTCAGGCAACTTGCCTCCCAGGCCTCTGACACACGACCTTTTTTGCGCAATCATGCACAGCTTTGAGGTGACACTTGAAAAAGTTGTTATTGATAAGCTGGTTGACAGCACTTTTCACGCTAAAATATATTTTAAATCTAAAGAAAAAGTTTTAAAAATCATTGATGCCCGTCCCTCTGATAGCATAGCCTTGGCGGTACGGACAAAATCCCCAATATTTCTTGAAGAGCAAATCCTGCATAAACTATCTCAGGAAGTATGAATCTTGCCAAATACCTCAAAAAAATTCCACATTACCGTACGATTTCTAAGATTGCCCGGTCTAGGCGCACCGGTATTTGGCTTGTGGGCGGGTTTTTACGCGATGCCTATCTTGCAGCGAATAGGAAGTTTTGTGATTTCGATTTTTGTGTTGAGCGAAATGTCCTGCAGGTAGTTAAAGATTTTACCAAGCTGACACGCTCAAAATTCATTACACTTGACGAAGAACAAGCGAGCTACAGAGTGATTATAAAGGCACCTTCCGTTACATATACTTACGATTTTACGCTTATGCGCGGAAAAGATTTCCATGATGATTTATCATTGCGTGATTTTACGATTAATATGCTTGCCGTAAGCCTAATGGCGCGTCCGGAAAAACTTATTGATTGTTTTGGAACGCAAAAGGATTTAAACTCTGGGTTGATTCGCTCTGTGCGGGAAGAGGTTTTCACCCAGGACCCTCTGAGGATTTTGAGAGGATTTTCTTTTATGTCCAATTACGGTTTCGCAATAGAGAAGACGACAGAAAAATGGATGGTTAAGCACAAAGAGCTGCTTAAGAAAGTTTCTGGAGAGCGGCTAGGCGAGGAGCTCTTTAAAATATTTGCCGCCGATGCTTCATACAAGGCAATAAAAAGAATGAGCGATTATAAAATTATCGATGAGTTTATTCCCTACGTCAGTCAGGCTCGCGGCGTAACACAAGGTTCCTACCACCATCTTGATGTTTGGGGCCATTCTCTTGAGGCTTTACGTGAGTTCGAGATACTTTGCCACACTCAACTGGGTAAGCATAAAGATATTTGCCGATATCTCGATGAAGAAATTACCGCCGGGAAAAAGCGCATTCAAGTAATGAAACTGGCTTGCCTCCTGCATGATATCGGAAAGCCTGTCGCTAAAAAGAAAAAGGGTAAAAGGACTATTTTTTATACTCATGAAAAAATAGGCAGCGAAATGGTGGAAGAAATAGCCTTTGCTTTGCGTCTTTCCTTTCGCGCTCAAAGTTTATTAAAAAAAATAATTTTCTGGCACCTGCGCCCGGGGTATCTGGCGGATCAGGAAACTCCTACTCATCGGGCAATTTACCGTTTCTTCCGAGATACTGGCGAAGAGGGAGCCAGCGTTATCCTCGTATCGCTTGCTGATTGGCGAGCCACCCGTGGAGTACTTACAGATAGCGTTAAGAGAAGAAGGCATGAATGTATTATGCTTTCGTTGGTTGATGAATATTTCCGCAAGCTTAAGGAAAAACCCCTTAAAAAAATATTGGATGGTTATGATATAATGGACAAATTTAATCTTGAGCCCTCTCCTTTTATCGGCAAAGCGCTCAAAAAAATAAAAGAGGAGCAGGCCTTAGGTAGAGTGTTAAACAAAAGCGATGCCTATAAAGTGGTAAAAAATTTATTAAAAAAGGTGCCAAAAAATCTGGCACAGGCTAAAACAAATGAAAATTAAAGGCACAGAAATTTTAATCAAACGCTTAAATATCAAAGAGGCGGATATAGATTCTTCACGAAAACCGCTTTGTGCTGACATCGAAAGTTTACGCAGAGCAACCTATAGTGCGCTTAAGCTCGCGCACAAGAATAAAAAAGCAACAATCGTTTTTTATGCTCAAACGCTCGCGATTAAAGGCATTAGTTTTGAAGTGGTTGCGAAAATAATGGCACAGGAGGTTTTCAGGTATTTGAAAGATACTAGATCGCCAGCGTTAGAAAAAATAATTTTTGTCTTATCGCAGGATTCTACTTTTAAGCTTTTTAAGCAAAACGTCGAAGACTATTTAGGGCACATGTTTAAAAAGCTTTCAGAGGGCCCGTTTCTAACCGTTGACGGTATTATTGAATACAAAAACGGCATTGTGATTATAGAGCGTAGGAATCCGCCTTTTGGCTGGGCTCTTCCCGGAGGCTTTGTTGATTACGCAGAAACTGTTGAGAAGGCGGTTGTACGAGAAGTAAAGGAAGAAACTAATCTCGATTTTGTTGATTTTAAGCAATTCGGCGTTTATTCTGATCCGAAGCGCGACCCGCGTTTTCATACTGTAGGGGTGGTTTTCACAGGCAAGGGAAAAGGTAAGCTTCGCGCTGGCGATGATGCGAAATCTGCAAAAATTGTTAGCGTTAACTCGCTCCCAGAAACAATCGCCTTTGA
>JAQTOI010000046.1:0-1736 GCA_028713415.1 Candidatus Omnitrophota bacterium | reverse complement strand
TAAAATAACTTTAATACAATTCGGCGTCCTGAGTTGAAGGGGGAACCTGGACATTCCGCCTTAGGCGGACCAGCCCAAATTAAATCAAGTAAGGTGGCTGGAAAATAAGTAAAACCTTCGCATTTATTTGCGAAGGTTTTTGTGTTGTTAGGGCCTTTATGCAAGCCATTAAGAAAGACCTTCAAATTACTGAAAAATTATCTATTTTATCGCAGGATTCGCAGTATGACCTTGCCTGTGCCTGCGCTACGCAAGAAAACGAACACCGCAAGCGCTCTAAAGAGGATAAATGGGTTTATCCAGTTACTTTACCTACCGGAGGCACTACTTTTCTCTTTAAAACTCTGCTTTCCAATGAATGCGTTAATAATTGTAAATACTGCCCCTTGCGTATTGCAGGAACCCCTCAGCGTTGCCGCCTGGAGCCCCAAGAGCTTGTGAAAACTTTTCTTTCATATTATCATAGCGGTAAGATAAGCGGCCTTTTCTTAAGTAGCGGGGTAATGGGTACTCCCGATAACACCATGGAGCATATTAACCGGGTTGCGCTTCTCCTGCGCCGAGCGCAGTTTAAAGGTTACGTTCACTTAAAAGTTATTCCCGGCGCATCCGACGGTGCTATTCGCCAGTCAATTGCGTTAGCCAATGCAGTCTCGCTTAATATTGAAACTGCCGGTGAGGAAAATTTTAAGGCGCTCTCCACAAGCAAAAATTATCAAAAAGATATTTTAAGGCCCATCGAGCTTATCAGCAAATTAACGCACGATGATTATCGTTACAAACGGGTGCATCAGACAACGCAGTTTGTAGTGGGCGCTGCGCAGGAAACCGATAAACAGATTATTGATTATTCCTGGAATCTTTATAAGAAGCTTAAACTCAGTCGTATTTATTTTAGCGCCTATCAAAGAGGATTAGGGGAGCCTGATTTAGCCGCAGAATTTTCCGATAAAAGTAACGCTGATATTCTAACCCGCGAACACAGGCTCTATCAGGCAGACTGGCTCATGCGTAAATACGGATTTAGAGCAGAGGAGATACCTTTAAATTCAGAGGGTAACCTTTCTCTGGATACTGACCCCAAAGAAATGTGGGCAAGGCTTAATCCTGATTTCTTTCCTGTAAATATCAATAAAGATGAAAAGAATAGGCTCTTGCGTGTTCCTGGAATAGGCCAAATCATGGCAGAGCGCATTCTTGAATGCCGCAACCAGGGTTTAAAAATCCGCTCCCTTGATGATATAAGAAAACCAAACAAAATTCTTGAAAAAGCCAGGGATTATATCGTTTTTTAGCAAAATTAGCGCTGGAATTTATTTATGGTGGTATAATATAAAAGTTATAAAGAGCGCGTTTCAATAATCAAAGGAGACAAACTTATGAAAAAAATATTTTTAATTTTATTGCCCGCTATATTGATTTGTTTATTTTCTTTTGCGCAAGACCAGGCACCCGCTAATCAGACCGCCGTAAATCCCGCAGATATCAAAATTTTTAAGGGCAACATCGCCCAGGTGGAATATGAGGAGCGCACAAGGGATTTTCCCGCCAGAATTGACGCTATTGATGAAAGAACACAAAGGCTAGTCTTTGTCGTGGCGGATAAAATTCCCATACGCGCAAAAGACGGTTCTGCTATTAGCTTGCGGAAAGTGAAGAACGAGAATAAAATTGTCATGGAATACGTAAAAAAGCACGGTAATAAAATTGTTCAATCGATTACGGTAGTTGAGTAA
>JAQTOI010000045.1 GCA_028713415.1 Candidatus Omnitrophota bacterium | reverse complement strand
ATGCGTAAGGCGCTCTGAGCACAAAGGCATATTGAGCCGGTTAAACCGGGAGAGCCGCCCACCACAAGAACATAGCCGTAGTCGCCTTTATGGGTATCGGGTTTACGTTTAAATAATTGTTTAGGTAATTTCATTTTCCTTTTTATCTGCGATCATCCGTATCAACTAATCTGCGTTTATCTGCGTCTTTGCGCTACGGCGCAAGCAACCGCGTAATCTTCAAGGTGAGTTATAGAGAGAAAAATCTCGATATTCAATTTTTTCTTAAACTCACAATAAGGCGCGCCGTTAGGTTTATTTAAAATTATAATATCTGTCAAAGCAAGCGGTTTTTCCTTGGAGATTGCTTTTATCACCGCCTCTTTTGCGGCAAAGCGCGCCGCGAGCCTTTGATAATACATTTTACCCTTGGAAATATTTTTTAGCTCTTTTTTATCAAATACGCGCTTCAAGAATGCTTCCCCTAAGCGCTCAATCGCGCTCTGGATTTTTTCAATCTTGACCATGTCTATGCCGATACCGATGATCATAAGCTTTCAGTCGTCAGCTTTCAGCCGTCAGCTTTCAGTCGTCAGCTTTTCAAGTTTCTGCTGATAGCTGTAAGCTGTTAGCTGAAAGCTCATTTAAACTGCTCCTTTACTTTGGGGCGTGTGAAGAAATATATATTTAGAATGCTCAGCCCTATAATTAACCAAATAAAAATTGCCGTCATATAAAAAGTGATATTTGCTACTAGATTAATTGTACCCTGAGAAGTTATACGATGTGTTCCCGAAAGCGCTAGCTTATAGCATGATTGCTGTAACCCTTTTATGCTAAAAAAGAAGAAAGGGATACCTTCTAAAACATCCAAATAATTTATAAATAGCGCTAGTTTTCGCATTGATTCTTTTAATTTCAATACCCCAATTCCTGCAATGGCGCCCAAAATAGCAGAAATTAACGAATAACTGTATAGGGCTATGACTAAATTATTCTGAAAAAAATTATAGAAATTGAAAAAACTCTTAGCATCAAGTGCTCCTAATAATAGCAATATATTTATTAATATCATCAACCATCCCAGTATCGTTACTCCTCTTGAGCGGTTTTTTTTATCCATTGCACCCCCTTGCCAACTGCTACAATATGTAACTAATTTTTCTCTTTAGCCTTATGAGTTTAAGAGCTAATAAGCTACTGTGTTTCCTGCGGCTTGCAGCTTGCAGCCAGCCACTAAGGCGCTCATCTCCTCCACCGCTGCCATTATCCCCACAAATACCGCACGGCAGATGATTGAGTGGCCAATATTAAGTTCTTCTATTTCTTTTATTTTTACTATCTCTTTTACATTTTCATAATCAATACCATGCCCGGCTGCGACAAAAAGGCCGGATTGGCGGGCGTAGCGCGCTGCCGCCCTGATTTTTTTTAACTGCACGTCTATCGTTTGGGAAGTTTTGCTTTCAGAATATTTTCCGGTATTAAACTCGACTATTGGCGCACCCATTGCTTTGGCTTTTTTAGCCTGTACAATAACCGGATCAATAAATAAACTCACTTTAATGCCACACTCCTGTAACTCTTTTACCACGCGTTCTACTTTTGCGAAGTGTCTGATTAAATCTATGCCGCCTTCAGTGGTAAGCTCTTGCCTTTTTTCCGGTACCAGGGTCGCCTGGGCGGGCAGAATTTTTTTTGCGATTTCAACTATCTCTCTATTTATAGACATTTCCAGATTAAATGGAACCTTTATTGCTTCTTTAACAAGCTCTACGTCTCTATCCTGTATATGCCTGCGGTCTTCGCGCAAATGCATGACAATAGAGTCGCATCCAGCATGTTCACAGAGCATTGCCGCTACCACAGGGTCAGGATAAAGCGTATGGCGCTGGCTGCGTAAGGTGGCAACATGGTCTACGTTAACGCCTAATTTCATATAATTAACTTTATTCTTAGCAACGGATTCAAACTGATTATTGCGGATTCAAACGGATACCTTTCAGTGACATCCGCGACTTCCGTCTGCATCTTTATAAAACTTATTCTCAAATATGCACTCCCCTGCTTATCTCTCCGCTCACGTATAGCCAGATAATAATAGCAATAATCAAAGAAGCAATTTTTAGCCAAATATTATGGGTCAGTGCTTTTTTAATATTTATTTTTTCAAAAATTTTCATGCGTTTTTGCTCATTTGTCCGCGCAAGATAGTCAGTAAATCCTGGGCCTTTAATTCTTGCGTCAATTGCCCGTTAATGGCAAGTGAGATGCTTCCATTTTCTTCCGAAACAACAACCACTAAAGCATCCGAGTGTTCGGAAAGGCCCAGAGCCGCGCGATGGCGCATCCCTAAATTTTTAGCTAAATTAGTATTCTCGCTTAAGGGAAATAAACATGATGCCGCACTTACCTTTCCCCCCTCAATGATTACCCCTCCATCGTGCAAGGGTGTTGCAGGGAAAAATATATTTTGTAAAAGCTCCGCGCTTAAGTCAGCGTTCAGCATTATCCCGCTTTCTATGTAGCCTTTCAATACCATCTGGCGGCGCAGCGCAATCAATGCCCCTATTTTATTTTTAGAAAGCTCGGCTGCCGCGCTGACAATTTCCTTTAATGCCTGCTCAATCTCTTCTTTCTTAGGCTCGATATAGAAAAAATGCCTTCTCCCTAAGCGTATTAACCCTTCACGCAATTCAGGCTGGAAAATAATTACCACAAAAATCAAAAAGAAAGCGAAAAAGTACGCAAGCAGGCGGGTTAATACCGGAAAACCGAGCAGCTGAAAAATCATCAATGACACCATTAGGATAAAAGTCCCCCGCAACAGGTATGCTGCCTTTGTGCCTTTTAGAAAAAGAAAGATACTATATACCGCTGCCCAAAGCACCAATATCTCTATAATCGAACGCCAATGCAATAATCCAACAGCTACATTCATTGTTTTTCTGATCTTGATATGGCTTGCATTATTTTTAAAGCCTGCGAAACTTCTTTAACATCGTGAGCGCGTATAATCGAAGCCCCGTTCTTAACTACCGTAAGGCTTGCCGCAATACTCCCTGCTAAGCGCTCACTTGTATCAGGTTCATTAAGTATGGTCCCTATAAATGACTTACGCGATACACCAATAAAAATAGGCACGCCGAATTTCCTGAATTTATAAAGCCCCTTTAAAATTTCCAAATTATCGCTAATACGTTTGCCAAAGCCTATTCCTGGGTCAATAAAAACCTGTTCTTTTTTTATACCCTCATCCTGGCAAAATGCCAGGCGAGCTTCAAAAAAATCCATGATTTCTGCGGTTGCATTCTTATAGCGCGGAGCTTTCTGCATAACGGACGGCATCCCCTTGGTATGCATGAGCACGCAGCCTATTGTGTGTTTTTTTAACAAAGAAGCGATAGCGGGAGAATTGCGTAAAGCCGTAATATCGTTAATAATATCCGCGCCCTCATCTATCGCAGCTTTAGCTACATTATATTTATAGGTATCAACGGAAATTAAAAGGCCCTTAAATTCCTTGCGTAGAGCTTTTAATGCCGGGATAACCCTGCGTATCTCTTCGTCTTCTTTGATCGGTTTGGAGAAAGGCCGTGTGGACTCTCCTCCTAAATCAATAATCCGTGCTCCGTATTTTAGCATCTCTCGCACTTTTCTTAAAACAACATCCTGCAATCTGCCATTTGCAATCTGCCATTTGCCAATTAGCCCATCTCCTGAAAAAGAATCCGGCGTTATATTAATTATCCCGCAAATAAGGGGTTTATTTATTTTCAGCTCGGTTTTGCGGCAGCGAAACACAAATTCCTTTTTAAAAATATTATCCAAACAAGCCTTAAGCTGCCTGGATACTTCTTTAAGGCCAAAAGGCTGGTTCTTTAATTTATCGCATAATTTTTCTAACTGGCTGGCGCTGCCGAAGACAAAAGCCGAAGTCGTTATGTTTTTTACCAGCGCCCTCCTGTCTAAGGCGCAATCGCTGCCCAGAGAAAGAAGGTGCTGCTTGATGATGTTTGCTTCCCAGGAACGTATATTTTGGATTAAAAAAGCGGCGGGTATAACCTTTGAGGAAAGAATATTGATTCCTTCGTTACTCACCCCCAAAGAAAACATTAATCGTTTAGCTTCATCCTTATCTTCAATTTTGAAGGGGACTATTCTCATTGTTAGAAATCAATCCATTCGATTAATCCCGACTTAAAAGTCGGGATTTACTCAGGATTGATACTGAGCGGCGCACATATGTTGCGCCGTCGAACGTATCAACTTTCCGCAAACCCGGTTAGAAACTTATTCATAACAAGGCGCACTTTTTCTCGGGGCTAACGGCTGGAGTTTAAACCTTTTGGTTAGATGCATCGGGCGCACGTTCCGGGCTTTTAAGCCCGATGATCTCTTTTACTTTTTCTGCATCTAGAACTTCGAATTCAAGCAAAGCTTCAGCGAGCAATTTAAGTTTAGTGGAGTTGTCTTTTATCAATTGCGTGGCGCGCTTGTAACACTCATCAATTATGCGTTTTACTTCTTCATCTATGATGCGCGCGGTTTCTTCGCTGTAATCCTTTTCTTCAACCAGGTCCCTTCCTAAAAATATGGGGCCATGGCTCCTGCCTAAAGTGCGGCTTCCCAGGCGCTCACTCATGCCGTAATCGCAGACAATCTGGCGCGCGAGATGCGTTACCTCTTCTAAATCCTTTGTCGCTCCAGTCGTAATATCGCCAAAGGTGAGCTCCTCGGAGACTCTACCGCCAAGCGCCATGACAATATCGCCAAAAAGTTCTTTTTTTGAGCGGTAATGCCTGTCTTCCTGCGGCGGAGCAAAAGTATAGCCTCCTGCCATGCCGCGTGGAATAATCGAAACCTTAGTCATGGGATTAACTTCCGGAATTAAGAGTGACAATAAAGCGTGCCCGGCTTCATGAAAAGCGGTAAGCCTCTTTTCCTGTGCGCTCATTACGCGGCTTTTCTTCTCCGGGCCCATCATAACGCGTTCGATAGAAGCGTTTAATTGCGCCTGCTCCACGGATTCTTTATTAAAACGCGCTGCCATTAGAGCCGCTTCATTGCAAAGATTTTCTAAGTCCGCTCCGGAAAACCCGGGTGTTTGTTTGGCGATAGCTGCCAGATCGGCTTCTTTGGATAATTTTATTTTCCTGGTATGGACTTTCAAAATCTCTTCCCTTCCCTTGATGTCAGGAGGATAAATTACTATATGGCGGTCAAATCTGCCCGGGCGCAGCAGGGCCGGGTCAAGAACATCCGGCCTGTTGGTGGCTGCGCAGACAATAACCGCTTCATCACTGTGAAAGCCATCCATTTCTACAAGCAGCTGGTTTAAGGTTTGTTCACGCTCGTCGTGCCCTCCGCCGATACCGGCAAAACGCTGTCTTCCTACCGCGTCTATTTCATCAATAAACACAATACATCCCTTTCCGCCGGCCTTTGAAGCTTTTTTTGCCTGCTCAAATAAATCGCGCACCCTTGAGGCGCCCACTCCCACAAACATCTCAACAAAATCAGAGCCGCTGATGCTAAAAAAGGGCGCCTCAGCCTCTCCTGCAACGGCTTTGGCAAGCAAGGTTTTGCCGCATCCCGGTGGGCCTACCAGTAAAACTCCCTTTGGAATCCTTCCGCCAAGCCTTTGAAAACGTTTAGGGTCTTTAAGAAATTCTATTACTTCTTTTAATTCGTCTTTAGCTTCTTCTATACCCGCGACATCTTTAAACGTTACCCGCGTTGATTCCTCTTTTTCTATCACCTGCGCCCTAGTCCTGCCAAAACTCCAGACTTTTGAGCCAAGCTGATTGCCGCGGTAAAAAGAAATCCATAAAAACGCAAAGATAAGTATCATGGGCAACGAATACATAATGTTTGCCCAGAATGTGCGCGGCGGCTCTATCTCGAATTTACTTACGTTTTTACGCAACAGAGCAACTGCGTCTTTGTCTTCTTCGGGGATATATACTTTAAAAAACTGTAAATGCCCCTCGCCGACTTTAGCTATTCCCTGTGGGGTAAATTCCCCCTCAATTAAATTATCAATTTTCTTTGCGGATTGTATGGCGGGCGCCTGAATGTTATCCTCAAGCAGCCGGTAAAATTCGCTGTAATTAAGGTTTTTAACATTAAGCTTAACGGAAACAAGGGTGCTTAACCATAAAAGCCCCATCAGGGCAAGCAGAAAAACAGAAGCGCCCCTGATAAAATTGGAATTGGGCGGCATTTTTTTATCTTTTTTATTTTTGTTATTCATAATTGTATTTCGCGGGCATTTTCCAGGCGCTTGAGCTAATCATTATAGTCAAATACGTTAAAAAAGCAAGGATTTGATAATTAACCAGCCTTCGTCCTTTTTTACCTCCAAATCGGGTAAATCCACTATGCTAAAAGCCGGCCTTGCGTGGATTAAATCCAAAATCTCCTCAAAATGCCGGAAATCGAGCCTTCTCGTATCCCCCTTTAATTCCTCTATGGCTAACCTGATAATATTAAGTATCATCGCGGTATTTTGCTTCTTTAACGCCTCAAGGCTTATTTTTACGTAATGCCTGCCCTTTTCTTTTTTGATACGGCTATAGGCATCACGCGTTGCGGCAGAAATAAATTCATAATCCAATGTTACCAGGCGCGATAAATTAAAAATAGTATTAGTAATATTGGGATTAAGCTCTTCTAATACGGGCAAAAGTTTCAGGCGTATTTTATTTCTGAAAAACTTATCCTCGAAATTGGTCTTATCCGTACGGTAAGAGATTTTATTTACAGCCAACCATTGCAAAATCTCGCCTTTCCTTATTTCGACCAGTGGCCTGATTATACAAAGCCCCTTAAAACTGGATTTAGGCAAGATTCCACGCAAGCCTTTGAGCGCAGCTCCGCGTATAATGCGCATCAGCATAGTTTCTACAACGTCATCCTTATGGTGGGCGATGGCTAGTTTCTTAATTTTAAATTGCCGCGACAGGCGCAGGAAAAAATCTAAACGCAGATTTCTTGCGGTTTGCTCCAGAGAATCGCCCTTAAATAATTTTTTTACGTCTTTTTTCTCGCTGACAAAGCGTATGCCTAAATCTTTACAAACACTGCGCACAAAGTTTTCCTCTTCGTCAGCTTCTTCTCTTAGGCTATGATTAAAATGCGCACAGACAAGTTGCAGCTTATTCGTGGTGAGGCGGCAAAACATATGAAGCATGAAAATAGAGTCCGGGCCTCCGGAAACTCCAAGGATAAGCTTATCCTTCTTTTCCAGCAAATTGTACTTCTCGATGGTTTTTTGGAAAGTGTGTTCTATCATCTTTTAAAAGAGTAGAGAGTAGAAAGTAGCGAGAAAAATACAATAAAAATATTTATCAACTTCTATGGTTTGAAATCCGTAAATAGGCTTAGCTAAATTTATAGAAACTATGCGTTTTTAATTCTCTCTACTCTCTACTCGCTACTTGCTACTCGCTACTTTTATATTATATCATATTTGCTATAATTATAAGATGAATATCCTCGCCATAAACCCCTGGATATATGATTTTGCCGCATTTGATTTCTGGCTTAAACCCTATGGTTTTCTGGTTATCCTCTCCTACCTGAAAAATCAGGGCGCAAAGGTTGATTATATCGACTGTTTGGATAAAAAAAATACGCAGGCTACCTTTGGCCGGGGAAAATATTATTTTACTACTGTGCCTAAGCCCGCTGCTCTCAAAAATATCCCCCGCTATTTTAAACGTTACGGCATAACAATAGAAGAATTTAAGGCACGCCTGGAAGGGAAAAATCCCGATTACATCCTCATTACCTCCTCAATGACCTACTGGTATCCGGGAATTACCGAAGCAGTCAATATGCTTAAAGAAAAATTTCCTGCGGCAAAAATAATTTTAGGCGGCACCTACGCCACGCTTTGCTTTGAGCACGCCAAAATAAATTCCGGCTGTGACTTTGTTTTTAAAAACGGGTCTTTGGAAGATTTTTTTAAAACCCTGAAAGTTACCTTTGATTATGAAACGTTTTATTCGCAACTGCCTTTATATGAGCATTTTTATAACAAGCTTGACTACGTAGTATTGCGTACGTCCTGGGGGTGCCCATATACTTGCGATTACTGCGCTATCAAAGAATTATTTCCGCTTTTCCTGCGCTTGCGCCAGGAAAAAATCCTTAAATTTATCACGGGATACGCGCATAGAGGCGCAAAAGATTTTGTGCTCTACGATGACGCCTTTCTCTATGAGCCGGACTACGCCAGAAATCTTCTAAGGGCGCTTGAAAAGGAAAAATTAAATATCAATTTTCATACTCCCAACGCCCTGCACCTGCGTTTTCTGGATAAAGAAATTGCCTCGCTCCTTAAGCAAGCTGGCTTTAGAAACCCACATTTTGGCTTAGAAACTCTTAATCCCGGACTGCAAAAGCTCTGGGGCGATAAAGTAAACCGGCAAGACCTGATTAGGGGCACGCAGCTGCTTAAAGAAGGTGGCTTTAAAAACGGTGAGTTTAGCGTATATCTTCTTTTAGGCTATCCCGGACAGAATCTTGAAGAATTAAGGCAGGATATTGATTTCTTAAATTCTCTTGGCGCGCGGGTATCTTTGGCAGAGTTTTCCCCTGTTCCGGGGACAAAACTTTTTCAACAATATCCTGAAAGCTTTAGTGAGCCGCTACTGCACAATAATTCCATCTTTGGTTTTTTCCAGAATGACAAGTTTAAGGAATTCTGGGAAATCAAAAATTACGCGAGAACTTTGAACAAAAAGCTATCCGGGCTATAAGCTTACGGTTTGCATTTGTTCAAAAAATCTTCCCATGCTTCCTGCCGGGGTAAAAACGCGCTAAGCAGAACGAAAGATAACCCGCAGAGAATATATAAGTCCAGCTCCTGCCTGCCTAATAAAAATAAAATAAACCCTAAAAGGCCGGGCAATTCGCAAAGGCTACCTCGTATAATTGAAAAAAATTTCAGTTTACCTAAAAGCATTGCCTGATTACATAAATTTGCCGCATTTAATAAAATTTTGGGCAATAAAGGTATAGCGAATATTAAACCCATGCTTATGGCGTAGGATGCGTAACGCAGGTATGTTAAGTTAATAGGTTGCGCGTTTATATTAATTGCCAGTTTATTTTGCTTAATAGCCCAGGCAATAGCGATATATACAACGATAGCGGCAAAATTTGTCAGATATATAATGAAAGCTGCTCTTAGTGAATTTTTTAATTCCTCTGAATTTAGCATAATCCTCCCTTAGACGCGAATTATTATACAAATAAACTATGATTACGGAGATTGTATAATCTTTGTAATCGTTCCCCTAATCTCTGGAATCGATTCTATTGACGTTTACCGAATATAGCCGTTCCTACGCGCACTAAATTTGCGCCTTCCTCTATGGCAATTCTGAAGCTGTCGCTCATACCCATGGAAAGACATTTCCATTCTAAGCTATTGCCGTAAATCGCTTTTATCTTATCGAAAAGTTCTCGAGTTTTCTTAAAAAACGGCCTTATCTTCTCCGGCTCATCGAGTAGCGGTCCCATAGTCATTAATCCCATAGGTTTTAAATTACTGAATTTTAAAACTTCTTTGAGTATGCCCTCAACGTTTTCAGGTAGTACCCCGGCCTTCTGCGGCTCAGAAGCAGAATTAACCTCGATTAAAACCGGCATAATCTTATTTATTTTTTTACACTCTTTATCCAGCGCCGAAGCTAATTCCATGGAGTCAAGTGTTTCGATCATATCAAAGATTTTAACCGCAAATTTGGCTTTATTTTTCTGCAGGTGCCCTATTAAGTGCCAGCGCGCGCGATTGCCAATGGCGTTAAATTTCTCTTCTGCTTCTTTAACATAGTTTTCACCGATTATCTTCGCGCCGCAAGAAATTACCTCTTCTATTTCGCTCACTGTTCTTGATTTAGACGCCACAACAAGCTCTACGCCTTCGGGTATCTGTTTTAGAATATTTCTAAAATTATCTTCAATCATGTTAAACGCGAATTGCCACTAATTAGAGACTAATTACCACGAATGGAATCAGAAAAGCAAAGTTAAGATTAATTTTTACTGCTGATAGAAACAAAATATTTATTATGATGATAATTTTTTTCTTTTACAATTTTTTTTGCTATAAGCGTTTTAAGTTGCTTCTTTAGGTAGAACTTGTTCTGACCCGTTGCTTTAGTTAAATCCACCAATGTAGCAGGCCTGACTTTTAAGTATTTTATAATATCCTGTTTTATGCTTTGCGAAAATTTCTTCTGCGTATCTTTATAGAAGCCCGAAACTATTTCGGCTTTTTTCCCGATAATCTTCTTTAACATGAGCAGCTTCTTATATTCCGGTAAAGCAATTTTTGCGCCTGTCGGACGCACCGGAAGATTGAGTTGGACTTTATCCGGATTTATCTTTTTAATAATCTTTTTAAAAGCCTCTGCCTCTTGCCTAGTATCGTTGTAGCCGGACAAAACCATAATCTCAAGCCAGATTTTTCCCTTAAATTCCTGCCGTAGCGCAATCAGCCCTTTAATGATATTTTCAAATCTTACATCGCGATGCGGCCGGTCAATTTTATAAAAAGTTCTCTTGGTAGCAGCATCAAGCGAAGGAATAATTAAATCTGCTTGTAACAATTCTCGCCTTACCTCTTCTCTATCTAACAAGGCGCTGTTGGTAATCACGCATACCGGATATTTATTCCTGGTTTCGGCTTTAATGAGGGCGATTATTGTGTCTAAACCTTTGTGCAAAGTCGGCTCACCGGAACCGGCGATAGTGATGTAATCTATTTTAGGTTTTCTTTTGAGAATATTTTTGAGCTCTTTTTTAAAAGTTGGAAATTTAACATAGTGAAATCTCGTCGTGGTTAGCTTCGTGGTCTTACCTAACTGGCAATATACGCAGTTAAAGACACAGGCCTTTTTAGGAGTAATATCCACGCCTAAGGAAAAACCCAAGCGTCGTGAAGGGACGGGGCCATAGAAGTAATTCATATTTTTAAAGCGCAGATGGTCGCAGATTAGTAGACGCAGATTTCAGATGACAGAAGACAGATAACAAAAGTTAAACTTCTGGCCTCTGACATCTATTTTACTGCCTCTGACATCTGTCTTCTGACGTCTGACCTCTGATAATCCGCGTTAAAGATATTATAGACAAAAAGCTAAGTAGAACAAGATATTTTAGCTAGACACTCCTCTTAATGCCAATTACCACGTCCCGCCCCTTAATATTTTATTTTGAGCACCTTTAGTTAATTATATAGCGAAATCCGCCGAGTTAGGCGGATAAGAGCGCCTTTGACTAATATAGCGAAATCCACCTCTGGTGGATGGCGGGATCCCGCCAAAGGCGGGAAACTTCATACGAATTGCCACGAATAAATTTGTTGCCGGAAGCTTTTGTTTGAGGTAAAATTCCAGCGTATGAAAATAGTAAAAGATGTATTACCCCTTGAGGAATTAAAGCAAATAGCCGCTAATTTGTTCGGAAATCTCGTAAAGGCGGTTATTGATATTGACAAAGAACTTATCGCGCTGGATGCGGAACTGCATTCGGATTTGGAAGCACTTCTTCTTGAGAACGGCTCACAACAGAAAAACCTCTGGGGCATCAATCTCTATCCGGATATGCAGCCGGATGAATTTATCGAATTTGATTCCATAATCAATATGCGCCCCTCCCAGGGCAATTTAAGCCGCGGCGTAGAAGATGAAGGGATACGCAAGAAAATTGCCGAAATAGTCTCAAAAAAAATTAAGAAATGAACTACCAGCACAAAAATCTCGCTAGCGGACGGTGGCGCGCGCTATCCTTTGTCGAACAGATGGCAAATATCGCAAGTGAGGTAGAGCGAACTTTAAACTGGAAAGCGAAACACAACGATGTTTATTCGCAACGCGCCTTTGAGCGTACCCTGGAGTTGATGGATTTGACCGTAGAAACCGCCCGCGGTTACCCGAAGCTCAAAGAACTTTGCCGTTTACGCGAAGTGCTTGTGGATTATTTCTTAGGGGAAAATCAGTTCAAATTTAACGAAACAGCTCTAAGAAAGTACTTTTCAAATTTTACTTACGCCGCGCGTAGAAATTATTAAGCAGCGCCCTCCTCTTTTATCCTCTTAACACGAATTACCACGTCCCGCCCTTTGATATTTTTATCCAGCGGGATGCCGTCGGTGACGGCAAATTAAAGATGACCCATTCGACTACGCGCAGGGTCGTCCCGAGCGAGATGAAATCGAGTCGAAGGGCGAATTGCCACGAATAAATTTGCGGGCGCTTATAGGGTAAATAAAAAATGGGGAAAGTCAAGATTCCAATGTCCACCGCAAAGGGAAAAAGCGCTTTAAAACTTGAGGAAATAAGGATATAATAAAATACAATACCTAACTAGTTCTCGGTTCATAGCCGATAGTTTTACTAAGTACTCAGGGCTAAGCGCTACGAGCTAAAAAAGGCGGATAATGCCGGTGTTATATGAAAAAATAATTAAACTATATTACTATGCAAAACGATGAAAATTTCTTAAATAATCTAAGATCTGAAATTATTAACACCCAAGGAAGAAGATCGCAGTTCGTTCGCCAAAAATTAACTTTTGTAATTAGCTTATTAGGGCTTGGCAGCCTTTCCTTTGGAGGAAAAAAAGAAACATCTACTCTACTTTACCTTGCTCCAATCATTGCATTTATTTTTGATCTATATATTTTAGGTGAAGATTTCAGCATAAAAAGAGCAGGGGGATTCCTTGGTAGAAAAAATTCTAAAACATGCGAGGAAGAAAAGGAATGGGAAAAGCGTGCACGAGAAAATAGAGACCCTTTTTCCCTATTGGCAAATCCTCTCTTATCAATATTGGTCCTCATTCTATCAACTATAATACTCTTCACGGCAGCGAGAGAAACTTTAATCTATTGGGTATGGCTGATTACGAATATCTTTATGATTTTAGGCATACAAGTATACAGCCGTTATCTATGTAAAAAAGTTCAACAATTTGAAAAATAATTTACTAATCAGGCAATGCGACGCCTGCCTGTTTCGGCGAGCTTTCGGCGATAGGGACCGGCAAGGCGGGCAGCCGAAGTTCTCAGTATTTTTCTTCGAAAAATGCGTGGCTGTAAGATACTTTTTGTGTCATGAGAAAAACAATAAAATATAAAGAGCCATTAGCTAAAGTATTAAAGGTAATTGTTAATGCCGAAATTACAAAAATCTTATTACAATTAGATGCTGCCCCTCCATCACCTCTTTTTCCATCTGGCCTTTATCTAAAAAATAAACCAGAAAAGTTAGCTTCTGAACTCCATTATTTAAAAGATAACCTGAATCCTTATTTTCTTTTTGAAACTTATGAAAAAGAAAATACTCTAAAAGAGGGCAAAAAGTATATCTTTCGTTGCTGGTGGACACCCGATCAATTTGAGATTGCGACAAATAAAAATATACAATGGGAAAAACAGCGATTTCTCAATGACAAAGACCACGAACATTGCCTTTTAACTTGGGAAGAAATATCTACAAATTCAAAAAATAAAGAGGCTTATAAATCTGAATATGGCTGGATAACCATAGAAGCATACGAAAAGTTTATTGCGCAAAATAAAT
Source organism: Candidatus Omnitrophota bacterium (assembly GCA_028713415.1). GTDB lineage: Bacteria > Omnitrophota > Gorgyraeia > Duberdicusellales > 4484-171 > JAQTOI01. The sequence goes on along the minus strand of JAQTOI010000045.1, from coordinate 3,403 downwards.
TTAGATTGAGAAAATAAACCCATAATAGCTCATTTTCAGCGGAATTTTCCGCCGCGCAAGCGCTTTATGTCAAGGCCGCCGATTTTTTCGTTATATTGAAATTTAATGATTAAAGAGCTGAAAAAAATATTAAAAACAGCGGGTGTTTCTTTTCGAGAGGTAAACGGCCGAATACGATTGGATTTACCAAACAATTTTGGGGAACTTGAAATTGGCGAACTGCAAGATAACGATTCAATTGTAGAGCTGGTCGGATATCCGTGGCATACTCATGGTAATTTGCTTATGTCTTATGGCGGTTCAAGCGAAGCCGAAGCAATATTTAGCTTCCTTAAAAAAATTGCAGAAGGCAAACTCTATCTTGTAGAACTCATAAAAAATGGCAAAACAATCGATCGATATATATCGGATAGCAAAGAGGCGGAATATGAAAATCGAACGGAAGGGGAAGAAATAAAAATATATAATACAAAACATAACAACCTAATATAGCGTTACGCGTGGCTCGCTAATACTCCCTCAATCCACTGATTTTTTTGTTATGTTTAAAAAATAAAAATGAAAACAAGCAAAGCGATTTTAGAAGAGGCTCACAAACATTCTTTAAAACATAGGGAAGAAATATTGAACAGTGAAATGTGCGGCTGTTTCCATTGTGAAGCAATTTTTAATCCATCTGAAATAAAAGAGTGGGTAGATGCTGATAAAAACAATCTAGGCCAGACAGCTTTGTGTCCTAAATGCGGTATTGATTCGGTTATCGGTTCTTCATCGGGATATCCCATAGCAAAAGAGTTTCTTGGTAAAATGCAAAAACATTGGTTTTAAATCTTAAGAAATTTACAACTGCTTATCCACTTAATCGTATTTACGCCCGCAGCACGTTCACTTAATGGGTGATATGGTGTTATATTTCTTATTTGAGGAAAATAAATGACCAAGAGAGTTGCGCCTGAACCAGATAAATATGCATCGTGCCCTCATGATGGGAAAATTCTTGAATACTATAGAGGACAATTTGATAGCGTTTATATTTTACTTCATCCTTTTTTGCGTCCACTAAGTATAGACTTTGATCTATCTTGCCCAGAAAAATGCCCTAGTAAACATGAAATTATCGAAGGGTGTGAACCAGTAAGCTGGAGGCAAGTACTCAATCTAACAGGGTTAAGTTCATTGTCTGACATTGATGTTGGTTTGAGGACTAGCATTGGTGCTTTAAAAGAAGAATCTGCCAACGAAAAATTTGCAAGTTGTTTAGATAAACTGACAGAAGAAAAAGGAATCATTCACCCAACCGAGGGTGGACTACCGCCACTTCTCGAAAATAGAATTTTCAACGCCCTAAAAAAGTTAGGTTACGAGTGGTTATGGGTGGGTAATGAGTGGGGCACGGAAAGGAAGCTACACTGGGTAGATGACTTAATTGAAAACAAAGAAATTCCTTGTCACGGTTGCGGGTTTACTCCTGATTACCGCTTGTTAGTGGCTACGCATTGGGACAGTCATTGTTCGTTATTATGCAGTTCAAAGGAAAACATTGATAAAATTCTTGAAGTTGATAATTTCGAAGGCTTTTTTTGTACAGAAAAGACAGAAATATATTGGAGTTTACATGAAATATAACAACTTTTCAAGACGACTCGCATACTGCGAGTGGTTTAATTCCGTGTTATATGAAAAAAATCGGAGGAGTAAAATGCGGGCATTTGGATACCAAATAAACAAAGAAGATTTATTAGAGCTGTCAGAGGCAACTTTCGAGGGTACCCCAGAGGAAATAAAAACAATCGGAGAATTTTTAATTAAAGTATCCGAAACAATGAAACAAGATAATTTTGGACATGAGCATCTTCGCGATAATGTTAAAGATTGGAAAGAAAAAACAGATGTTGTTGTTATCAAACAGAAATAATCTTATTTATAGCAAAATATCACCCAACAAATCATTCCACCTGGCCCAAAAGCTGCGCTTTTGTGCGGGTGATTTTGGTGTTAGATAAAACAATGGATAAAAATAAATTAAATCCTATTGCGAAGAAGTTTGCAAATTACTTATTTACCATACTTCCGCAGCTTGCAAAATGTGGACGAATCAATGATGACGAAGAATACGAAGGAAATCGTGATGATTTTGTGATAGAAACGCGATCCCCAGCAAATAACCAATTACTGTTTATTGTTGCAGGTAATGGGGAAATTACGGTTGGGTTTGGCGACTATTTTCATACGCATTTTGAACTCACAATTTATGATACTCTCTTTGAAAATGACAAAGATGACATAAGCTCTGATATGCAGAAGGCTGCAAAATTTATCGAAAATATTATCAATGAAAATGTAAAACTAGCCCTTTGTGAACGAAACGGCAAATATGTAGGCTCAATCTGTTGCGATGCCAAAAAAGAAGTTGATGCTAATTCTTTTGCTAAAAACCCTGATAAACTTATCGTATATTCTTGGAATGGCAAATATGACAAGGTAGTTGACCTTGGAAATACTTAACAAACCAATCCTCGCTCACGCGGCGGACAGGTAGTTGCGGCCCCTTGAGAGCGGTATTTTTCTTCGAAAAATGCGCGGCTGTAAAGTGATTTTTGTGTTTAAGTATAAACAAGGAGAAAAAATGAGCATAAAAAAACTAATAGCTCTAAGCTGTGTATTCCACTTACTTGCTATACCCTTAACTTATTCAGATAACATCTCGAATAAATTTCAGGGGGGTGATGGAAGCGCTATCGAGAAGGGAATAATCATTCCTGATATCAGCGATTATAAAAAATGCAGTAAAGACCCTGAATGCGTTAAACAAGAGTATAGTAAAAGCATTGATCAAGAATATGAGTATTTAAAAGAAGTGTATGGAATTAAACGGCAAGATTGGGAGTTTAAGAACCAATCTTTACTTGAAAATAATGGTAAACTCTATGATGAGCTTACGATATTAATAATTAAGTCTAATGAGCTAAAAAAAATCTATTTTGATATTACAGAACCATTTGGTAATTTTGCTAAGCAGTTTGAAAAGTAAACACCTGACAAGTTATTCCCGCTCACCCGGCTGGCGGTTTATCCTTAAGTGAGTGAAGCGAATCGAAGGGATGATTTTTATGTTAGAAATAAGGAGGGAGTCATGAAAACCTTGGGGAACATTTTGTGGCATTTTCCATTTCTTGGGTTCGTGAGCGCAACCTTAGTGTACCTCTTAGGTCTTATCCTGACCGCGACGGTGATTGCGGCGCCCATTGGCTTGGGCCTAATGGAGTTGGGCAAGTTTCTCTTCCTGCCCTTCGGGCGCGCCATGGTGAACAAATCGGAAATTAACGTCGAGCAGAATAAGGTTTGGAAGGCCTATTCAACCATCATCATGATTCTGTACATCCCCGTCGGCATCCTCTTAAGC
>JAQTOI010000044.1 GCA_028713415.1 Candidatus Omnitrophota bacterium | reverse complement strand
TCTTTTCGCGTTAAATTTTTGATCTGGGCTTCGCGGCTTAAAGCTTTTCCTTTAGTTCTATACTTTTCACTATGTACGAGTTTAACGGGAATTCTATATTTTGTAAACTTACAACCACAGCCGCTATTATGTTTTGTAATACGTTTTTCTAAATCATTCGTGATGCCTGTATATAATCTACCGTCATTGCATTCAATTATATATACGCGCCACATTTAATTTTATTAGAGCTCTTTACGTGGAGGGTTCGTATAATGTGGTTAATATCGGGTAATAACTTTCTATTCGCAGGCGGATTCAATATCATTTGAAAACCGTTTGGCTATCACTTCAACAAAATTAGTTATCAGCCTTCGCTCCTTCTCTTTCAAATCAAAAAAATTAATTCCCAATCTGTAATGTCCGGTGGCGGTGGGAATACTGTATAACACTTTGCCCTTTATTTCCGCAGTCCCATAAAAATCAAATCCTTTACTTTTATTTTCCGCTAAAGTAACTCGTATCCAAAGCACCGCTGATGGTTGAATATTGACATCGGTAAGAATAGAAATGCCCTCTTGGCATATATCCACCATTGTTGCGACGTGCTCTTTTTGCCCATCGCGAATATGCACGTCTAGCGGCTCATTTTCGCGATATACTACGACAAGACTAACGCGAACCCGCTTAAATCGCCTACGCTCACGCTCCGGGTAAGATTCTGCGGTCATAACTTTTCTTCTTTATGCCTTTATACTATAACAATTTAGTTCTATTGTAAATGCTTTCTTTAACCGCAAACAGACGGCTCAAACCCAAGGAATTATCTTGATATGTTTCCCTGTGCGGTTTCATTAACCTCTCCGGTATTGGTGGCATTAACCACCGAGGTATTAGTTGCATTTACCATATCACTAGTGGCCACAGGAACCTCTAGAGGTTTATCTGATTCCTCGTTTTTAATTGCTCCTTTTATTGCACTCACAACTCCCTTGATGGCCTCAACCGCACTATCAACAGTAACTTCTTTGGTTACCTTGGCTCCTTCCGTAACTTTTCCTTTTGTGGCATCGAGAACTCCCTCCACAATCATGGCCGGCTTCATCCTGATTATTCCTCTAAAATCATGTTTTAACGCAGCAAAGTCAAGTTTTGGGGAATCCATCTTCGTATTTAATTTAAAACGTATTACTGGCTTGCTTTGTAATCCCTGCACCAAAGCAATGATGGTCCGTAGATAATTAATCTTTGAATTATCCTCCAAACCTTCCTTAAAGGCTATTCGCTCCAATGCAAGGGTGGTATCAACCGATAAATCATTACGCTTTGAATTTAAATCGGCTTCGAGCGAAAGAAAAGCTTCTTTTACGCCGAGATTATCCGGTTTCCAAAATGGCGGGTAATACGGGCTAAACGCGCGATAATCTATATTGTGGAGGTTTAAATTCATATCCATATTCTTGTTTGAATAGTCCATCCAACCTTTTACCGCTAGCTCACCCTTGTTTTCTTCCTGCCAGATGATGATTCCCTTTAGATCTACAGAAAATTTCTTCAGATTTCGCGAGGTAAAATTTAGATTATGGACATTCAGGTAAATATCCTCTACTTTCACGGATACTGATTCAGTATCATTGATTTTATCGATATAATTCAAAACACCGTCATTTACGATAAGCCGCTTTATAGTGAACTCCGGCGGCCGGTTGCTAACTGGCTGAAGGCCGCCTTGCGAAACCGAAGGAATGGAAAGCTCTTCATTTTGCGTGCTGGGATTTGATTGCTCTTCTGTGGCAAAGGGCCGTGAGGCGAAGCCAAGGTATTCCTTATCAAGAGTTACCACGGGGTGCACCACTTTCAATATCGTAAGGTGAAAATCTTTTCTGAAAATATCGAAAATTCCGCCAACCGCAAAAACCTTATCAATATGAAATAAACCCTTAACGTCAATATCCTCCATGTAAACGTTAAGAAGAAAGTAAGTATTTAATTTACCTATGGTAACTTCCCGCTTAAACACTTCTTTTAATTTTCTTGTTAAAATATCTTTACCCTTGATATTGACTGCTACATGAAGCGCAAAAACCACAACCATTGCGATAACCGAAATAATAATTACTACTTTTTTAAAAATTTTCATATATTACCCCTAAATTAATGGCAAATGGCTGATGACAAATGGCTAATAGCTAAGAACGAGAACAAACTGATAATAAAAATGTTCATACATCCTCGCTAAAATTGCAATAGCCATCAGCCATTCGCTACGTGCCATTAGCAATTAAGCGCGCCCGGTCTCCTACGTTCCAAAGAAGAAATTCAAAGAAGCAAACTTCGGAGACTAAAGCAATCTTTTACTCACAAAAGCTGAGCCAGAACCTGTTTTAAAATAATCCTCTAAATTTATCGCTATATTTTTATCTGACACTGCGATATACGCCCATAGCGCAAATGGTTTGTAATGTTTAGTTGCTTGGCACAAACCGTTATTATGTTCTTTTAATCTGCGATAAATATTATTTGTAGAGCCTGTGTATTTGAATTTTGATACTTTGCTTTTTAGAATATAAACATACCACATCGGAATGTTTCTGTCTAAGATCTTACATCGCTAAAACCTAGCAGAGCAATCTAGAATAATGATATCGCCTGCCACACGGGAGCCCTACTGCGCTAAAGCTCCGTAGGGTAAAACCCGCCTTAAAACAGGTGGCGAAGCCATACGGAGCTTACTCCTCTGAGAATCTTTCACGATAGCGAAGTATGGCGCGCCCGGCGTGAATCGAACACACAACCTACTGCTTAGAAGGCAGTTGCTCTATCCAATTGAGCTACGGGCGCTAAATGGCAAATAGCTTATGGCAAACGGCTTATGATTAAAAATGAGTGACAGAAAAACTACTTAAGTGAATTTTTGAAAGAACGAATTTTTTTAACTAATAGCTCTGCTTTATTATAAAATCTCAGCCTCTCTTCTTCTACGATGTAATGCCTAATTTTTGCAAAATGCAAAAGATTAACTGTCTCTAAAGTAGAAGATGCGCTTATGTCCAAGAAAGAACAGAAATTTTTCTTTGTTGATGTTCCGGAACCTTCGGCAATATTATTAGATATTGATAGCGCTGCTCTTTTTAGTTGGCCAATCAAGTTGTATTTCTCGTCCATGGGCAGTTTTTTAGTCAAATCGTAAATCTCGTTAGCATATTCAACAGCTAATTTCCAGATATCCAATTCTTCAAATCTGAACATCTTTGTTTAAACTATTTGCCATTTGCTATTCGCTATTAGCTATAAAGTCGGGGCGACAGGATTTGAACCTGTGACGTCTTGGTCCCAAACCAAGCGCTCTAGCCGGGCTGAGCCACGCCCCGTTATAAATTTTCCAACGTACCTAAATAAACTCTGAAAACGATATACATAATACATAGCAACACTCTGAAATTTGTAACGGGGCACGCCCCGTTATAAATTTTCCAACGTACCTAAATAAACTTTTAATCTATTACGGATATATTTCTTGCCCATTCCGCTTTTTAGATATTTTTCTCTTGCAATAGCATCGCGCTTATTCAAGCACCATTCATAATAAATAAGCTGGAATGGGGACTTGCTTTTAGTAGAAAACTCATATCTTCGATTATGCTCATCTATTCGTTTGTTCAAATGGGTAGTAAAACCCGTATAAAATGTCTTATCACTTATACTCTGGAGAAGATATACATAATACATAACAACACTCTGAAATTTGTAACGGGGCACGCCCCGATGAAAAAGCAACTATATAGGGTTATTCTATGTTTTTCATCGGTACTGAGGCGACTACGCCGAAGTACCTCATAGGTATCCTTCGACTCACTCCTTACTACGTTAGTCGTTCGCTCAGGACTAATTCGACTATGTAGTTTTTCTTCTTCTGCGGCTTGAAAAACTACAGCCTCATTAATTATAGCGGGTTTTTAAAGGCTGTAAAGTAGTTTGCCCTTTTGGTGCGGCACGATTAAAAATATTAACCAAATAATAATTATCCTGGATATCGAAGTAAATATATGTTTACTTTCTCCTAACCTTTTTAAACCTCCTCCTGTAAATGTGCGCGACTTTTACCATCTTTCGCAAAGAAGCCTCTACTTCAGGCCAATCACGTGTCTTTAAGCCGCAATCGGGATTAACCCAGATATTTCGCGCGCCCACTATTTTGATGGCCTTATCCAGTATGGTACGTATCGTCTTCTCGCTCGCCGGATACTTAGAGTGGATATCCCACACGCCTGGGCCTAAACCCCTATTAAAACCGAGGCCTGCGAGTTCATTGAGAATTTTCCCATTATCACGGGCAGATTCTACGGTTAAAACATCGAAATTCATTTTTAAAATCCATTTAATAATTTCTCCGAACTCAGAATAACATAGATGCATATGAATCTGTGTTGACGGCGAAAGTCCGGCAGTGATATTAAAAGCTCTGGCTGCCCAACGGTAATAAAGATTGCGTTCGCGTTTCTTTAAAGGGGCAAATTCTCTTAGCGCCGGCTCATCAATTTGAATTATCCTTATATTATTAGCCTCTAGCGCTTTTGCTTCTTCGTTCAGTGCGCAAGCTAATTCAAAAGCGAGTTTGTATGGCGCATCTTGGCGTAGATTGTAGCTCCAAGCAAGAATAGTCACCGGTCCGCTGATTATGCCTTTTACTATACGGGGCGCAAGGCTTTGCGCATAAATTATTTCTTTTAATGTCAGGGGGGCGCTGCGTTCTATCTTCTTATAAATCAGAGGCGGACGATATACACGTGTGCCGTAAGAGATGACCCATCCATTATCGGTAGTAATAAAACCCGAAAGTTTTTGCGCAAAATACTCCACCATGTCGCTTCGCTCGAATTCACCATGCACGAGCACGTCTAAACCCAGCTCTTCTTCGCTTTCGATGAGTTTTAAGATCTTAGCGCGTATAAAATCATCGTAGTCATGCAATAACAAACGCTTACATTTAAATTCGAAGCGCGCCTTGCGCAACTGGGCATCTTGCGGAAAGCTACCAATGGTAGTTGTTGGAAATAAAGGCAGTTTTAATGCAGCCTGCTGGATGCTTTTGCGCTCGATAAATTCCGCCGGTTTTAAAGAAAGGGTATCAAACTTTTTCTCATTTATACTGGCGCGCGAGGGTAATAAGCCAGCGCACCAGGAGCGCGAGCCCTCTGTTTTTCCTTCATAAGCGTTTTTGATTAATTTTAATTCCTGCAATCTTTCCTGCGCAAAGCTTATATTGTTTCTTATGGAAATATCCAGGACAGTCTCATTTTCTAGGGTTACCGGCAGATGAAACAGGGGGGCGCTGTTAGAAATTAAAATATTCTCGTTCTTGAGCCGGCAAATTCTTTGTATGCGCCTGATAAACTTTACGGCGTCAAACAAATTAGAGCGCTTTACTCCTCTTCCGTCAACAATGCCGCAGATTAATTTTTTGTCCTTAGGAAATCTATTTTTGGAAACAAGAGATAAATTTTCTACATTTGAAATAAAATCCAGCCCTATTGCGGCAAAAGGAATATCATAGAGCCGAGGCAAGAAATCGACGCTGCCGTAATAGGTAATAAGATTTACCTTTAAGGAGAGGCTAGTAATATTACGGTAAGCATTTACAATCAGGCGTACTTCCTCGCTCGGAACATCACAACAGAAAGACGGCTCTTCAAGGTGCACCAACCTTACACCGTTATTCGCAAGCCGGGTGAAAAGAGTTTTGTAGCTTTCGCAAAGCTTATAAAAAAGCGTGCTGAAATTTCCCGATGTCCTGCTTAGCTTTAAGAAAGTATACGGCCCGATTAAAGAAACGGGATTATCCTTAAAGTAAGGGGATGAGCTAAAATAGTGCAAAGGCTTGTTCCAGGAAAGAAAGAATTTTACGTTCTTAGGAAGAGAGGGGACTAGATAGTGGTAATTGGTGTTAAAATATTTTTTCAGGGCAAGAGAGTGCTTGCCTCGCGCATATTCAAAATACTCATCAAAATTTTTAAATTTATAAACGCCGAAAATGAGCGCGGTATCAAGAATATTATCGTAATAGGTAAATTCCCCTAGAGGGAAAATATCCACATATTTCTTGTAGCATTCAAGCCTGTCTTTCTCTAACGCGGCGGTTAGCGCAGCAAGTTCTTTATCGCTTATTTTATTATCCCAGAAACTCTCTACAGCGATTTTGAAATCACGTTTTTTGCCCAAACGAGGAAATCCATAAGCGTATGTTTGCATATTTTTACACCGCTAAGACCCTCCTTCGCTTCCGCCACCGATATGTTTTGATGCTGAGCGGAAAAGCTTCGGAGAGGTCTCGCCGAAACTTCAGTGAAGGCGGACGCAAAATAATCCACCAAAACGCAAAAAAAAGATATTAAAGTATATCATAAAAATAAAAAGTAAAAAAACAGCAAATTATAAACTATTCTCTTTAATCTAGCTTTAATATCTCATTAAGCTAATAAGTTTTCATTTGTATACTTTTGCGGTGTTTCTTCTATATTTTGCGACTTTGCGGCTGTTTCGTGGTTTTGCGGTGTACGCTGTTGCCTTAGGTATAACGATTGATAATCGCCTCTACTGCGCCGTGGGTAACGCTGTTAGAAGCAATATAACCTATGGTTTTATAGGTTAACGGCTGGCCTCTAAGGGTAGTAAGCTTTCCGCCGGCTTCTGTAATTATACATACCCCTCCAGCAAAATCCCAGGGGCGGTCGTGAAATTCCACGGCAAAATCTAACTTACCTTCGGCGATGTAAGAAAGGACCCTCACCGAAGAGCCAAACATCCTAACGTTAAAAACTTCGTTTGCCAAATCTCCCAGGGTCTTCAGCATCACTTGCGGTGTATAACGGATGCTTGAATCAAAAGAGATCGAACATTCTTTCAAACTTCTTGTCTTGGACACTGTAATCTTTTTGTTATTTTTGTAGGCGCCCGTGCCTTTTTCTGCCACATAGAGCTCATCGTCAACCGGCATATAAATAACTCCGGCGACAAATTCTCCTTTGTATACAATGCCGATAGATACACCGAAAATATTAATGCCGCGTATAAAGTTATGCGTGCCGTCAAGAGGATCGATAATCCAGATATAATCATTTTCTAAGCCGCAAGAGCCGCCTTCCTCCGCCAGAATACCATGATTGGGGAATTTAGCTTTAATACTGTCTACGATAATTTTCTCCGCCTCTTTATCTAAATTGGTAGCAAGGTTTCTATCGCCTTTGCTTTCTATTTTACTGATTTTTCCGAAATTATCGTACAGATATTTTCCTGCCTGACGCGCGGCGTTAACTGCAACCTCTACAATTTCACTCATTATTTTACTCCTTTTGAAAAAACATAATGTATTATAAGACAAACACCGATTATTGCAATCAAAGAAAGAGTGGATCTCCACGGACTAAAGTCCGTGGCTCCCTCCTAAAGCAGAAATACCAAAAGAGCATTTCCGTCTCTTTCTAAAGACGAGACTTCGCCCTTTTTGGGCGAGCATCCCTCGGGCTATCCCAGCGGGGATGGCCCTTCCTAATTCCTTTTAAAGGAAGGGGCCTAAAATCCAGGGTATCTAGCGAAGGATTGAAATAATCTCCTAACGTAGGTGTTTGAATTTTTTTAGCTCACGCTCGGCCTCTCTATCCGCCATCTCTTCCTTTATTTTACGGCGCTTATCGTAAAGCAGGCGCCCCTTAGCCAAGGCAATTTCAACCTTGGCTATCCCGCGGTCATTAAAATATACTCTAAGAGGAATTATAGTAACCCCTCGCTGTATAGTAAACCCTATAAAGCGCTCTATTTCTTGTTTATGCAGAAGCAACTTACGCACTCTGGTTGGCTCCGGCTTAAAATAATAACTCTTTTCAAATTCAGGGATATGCATGTTGTAAAGATACGCCTCCCCTCTCTCAAGCCGCCCAAAACTGCCCTCAATAGAACAACCCCTGACGCGTAAAGATTTTACTTCGGTGCCGCAAAGCGCAATACCTGCTTCATGGACTTCAAGAATATGATATTCTTTTCTCGCCTTGCGGTTTGTCGCCACCACTTTAAATCCGGTATTTTTCTTTTTTTCTTTCTCTGTGTTCATTGTAAACGCTAATGTGCGCTAATCATTAAACGCTAATTGCCGCTAATCGTATTAGTGAATTAGCAGTTTCAAATCCGCGGTAATTCGCGTCTTAAAAACTAAACCCACTTATTTTCATATACAATCCCAACCACAAAGGGACGGTAATGATGCTGAAGATATGCGTAAAAAGTACTCCCTGCGAAACAAGTTCGCTATCGGCTTTACGCAAATTCACTACGATAGGCAACGTCACTGCCGACGGCATCGAGGCCTGCAGGACAACAAAGAAACCAAGAAGCGAAGAAACATCCAATTTAATAAGCAATAATAAAAACAAAAACGGGAGCATAACCAACTTTAGAAAACTCGCTTCCAGAATAATGAATAATTTATCAAAAAAATGCTCAAGCTTAATTTTTGCCAGCCAACAGCCTAAAATAAGCATTGAAAGCACGAAACTGGTATCGCCTACCATTTTCATGGGGACAGCGATTACCCCCGGGATGAAGCGGGCGGTATTACTGTAAACCAAGATAAGCGCAATGAGCGTTCCGACAATAGGCGGAGTCAGGAGGGTTTTTGGCTTAAATTCTTCACCTGTCTTCCTGAATATAAAGTAACTGCCCACTGACCACATAATGATATCAAACCCTAATATATAAAGGAAAACATAAACGATGAATTCTTCTCTCAAATGGGCCGGGAAAAGAAAGAGCGCTATATTAAGCGGCAGATAACCGCAGTTCTGAAAACTCACCAGGCTGATAAATTCTTTTTTAAATTCATGCCCTCTTTTGAAAGAAAAAATAAATCCGAGAACAAAACTTACCAGGAATATGCTAACGCTTAATAAAATGAATATGAGTGGCGGTTTTAACACGGAAGCCGTATTCTCGATAATGTGGGAAAAGGCCATAAATGGGATGGTAAAATTCACCACGAAAAAAATAAGAAAATTAAAGACTTTTTCCTCAATTAAACGCTTTTTATAAAAAAAATACCCCAATACGGCAATAACGGTGAGCTTAATAATTGCAAACGATATAATAGCCATAATGAGAATTATAGCATAGCATATTTAGTTGACAAAGATAATAAAACAAATATAGTTATTATATATCATTTAAGGATTAAATAATTACGTATTAACGAATTGGTTGATTTCTGGCTCAAACGATTTTTAATACGTTAATTGGGTAATACGTTAATTCGTTAATTTTTATTGCGGAAGTGGCGGTAACAACGCTCCGCTTGCGGCGGAGATTCTCCAAGCGTTGTTCCCGCAATTGCTTTGAAGTGGCAACGCATCTTTGAAAAGAATTAAACATAAGCTACAAAATAGACTTATGCGGAAGTGGCGGTAACAACTCTTGGCCGATAAGCCAAGATTCTTTATATAGTTGTTCCCGCAACTGCCATAGATTTTGCTAAAATATTTGAAGTAAGTTAAACATTGTTTTTCGAGGAAAACTATTGCGGAAGTGGCGGTAACAACGCTCCGCTGAAAGCGGAGGTTCTCCAAAGGTTGTTCCCGCGATTGCTTTTTGAATGGCAAACATGCTTGAGTAAAGCAAAGCATAAGATACAGAAAAACTTATGCGGAAGTGGCGGAATTGGCATACGCCTAGGCTTAAGGACCATAGGGGAGAAATCCCGTGAGGGTTCCCCGCCACATATTTCTTAAAAACGCGCGGATGGCGGAATTGGCAGACGCGTATGGCTCAGGACCATATGGGTAACTCCATGGGGGTTCAACTCCCCCTCCGCGCATTTTATTTAGGCGAGGTCTCGCACCTCCGCCTAAGACGGAGGTGCGGAAACCCCTCCTTCCGCACCATTTTTATTCTTCCGTATATTACTACTTTAAACTTTCTACTTTTTGCTTTAAGCTATTATAATTATGGCCATCAAAATAAATAATTATGACAAAAACCCCTCAAATCCAAAAGGCGGATTTCTGTTAAGCCTCATCGCATTTTTCTGCGGAGCGTCAACTATGATTATTGAGTTGGCGGGAAACAAAGTACTCGCGCCGGTTTTTGGCAATAGCTTATACACCTGGACAGGATTAATCGGCATAATTTTAATTGCGATGAGCAGCGGTTATTACTTTGGCGGCTGGCTTGCTGACCGTAAAGCTTCATATGTAAGGCTTGCGCACATTCTTTTAATCTCCGCAATGCTAACCTTTCTCATACCTCTCCTTCAGGCAATACCCGCACTTGAAACCATCAAAAAAAATATAGTTTGGGGTCCGGTTATTGCCTCGGTTCTTTTGTTTTCATTGCCTGCGTTCTTTTTAAGTGCCGTAACCCCTTTTAGTATGCGGCTGACCAGTTTAATTTCAGGGGACCGGCATATCGGAGGTTCAACGGGCTACATCGGAATGCTATCGATGCTGGGCAGCGTGATGGGTACTTTTTGCACGGGTTTTGTTTTAATCCCACTTCTTAATATAAAACTGATATTCATGCTTACCGCTATATTATTAACCCTACTCTCCGGCATAATCTATATATTCTTTTTTGCTGAAAATAACCATAAAATAAAATATTTGGCCATTGCAGCACTGGCCTTAACCCTGTTCCCTACCGCAATTCTTGCTTTTAACCAAAGACGGCCCTGGAATATAGTTTTTGAAAAAACCACTTTTTACCACCGCATCGTCGTTACGAAAGTGCGGATACCTAACGGGGATATCGCGCGAATTCTTCTTTTAGATACGGGCTCTGACGGGGCACAATTCGAAAATTCACAGAAACCGGTATTTCCCTATCAAAAGTACTGGCTCCTGACAAAATTTTTTTGCCCCAAAATTGAAAATGCCTTATTCTTGGGTGGCGGAGCGTTCTACATACCAGAGGCAATTTCTCGCGCCTGGCCGCAGTCTTGCGTAGATGTCGTAGAAATTGATCCTGAAATAATAAAGGTTGGTGAGAAATTTTTCCATCTTAATGAATACCCGCACGTTTACTCGCATACCGGTGATGCCAGGCGTTATTTATCGTCGTCAGAAAAACGCTACGATTTAATTTTCGGAGACGCTTATAATGGGGTGCGTAATATCCCGGCGCATTTAGTAACAGTGGAATTTTTTTCCTTGGTTAAGAAGCAGCTAAATCCGGATGGCGCTTACATGATGAATATTATCAGTGCCACAAAAGGTAAAAAGTCACAGCTATTCTTAAGCACCATAAAAACTCTTAAACAAGTGTTCGAGAACGTTTACGTTTTTCCCGTCAATCCCCAATTACCGGAAAAAGCGCAAAACATAATCATAGTAGCAACTACAAAAAGCAATATTATAAACCCTGGATTATGGTTAAATGCGGCGCAAGAACCGGAGCTAGCCATTTTATTAAGAAACTACCTGCCGGAGGCTGAGTATGATACAACAAAAGCAGCCATTTTTACCGATGATTATAATCCTGTCGAATATATTGTCGCCAAAAGCCTCGTATCATAAAAGACATAACTAGTTATCTATAATACCGCGTCTCCAGCGAGAAAAACCTTTCCTGCCTGCCTTATTATTTGGTATAATCAAATAACAAAAAATCACCAGATTAATTTATTACTTATTGTTTATAAAAAGGTTAGAGGTTTTAGGTTATGGGTTAGAGTTTTTAACCCATCACCTCGAACCTATCACCGCAAACCTGAGTATTGTATTAATAAATTTCGCGCTGGAGAGGTGACAGAGTGGTTGAATGTGCCGGTCTCGAAAACCGGAGTCCGCGCAAGTGGACCGGGAGTTCAAATCTCCCCCTCTCCGTTTTATATCTAGATTGCTATAGGGGTTACCCGCCCCTATATTTTTTTACGCTGGTGTATCCGCTTACGGTGGAAAATCTCCTCTCCGTATTTAATTATTGAAATTTCAAGGCAAGTTCTCTGGTGCTAAATAATTTTTATAAAAAAATATTATGATAACAAAAAGAAATACTTATATAATTCTATGCATCATCTGTTTGATTTCCTTGATTTTTTTACAAGCCATTCTCGGCGATACGCCTGTGCCTAAAGAATTAAAATTAGATGTTAATAAAGAAAAACTCATCGCCAGCCCATACGCTTATCTTGTCAGCCTCTTCGCAATGTTCTACCTGGCCCTTATCTTGGCAGGCGTAGCAAATTTAATTTTATTCATAGCTAGAAAAATCCGCAACCTCCCTTTCATTGAAGCATATGCAGAAAGGCGACAATTCCCACTTTCTGAAGAACGGGCGAGCAAGCTTCTTTTTTATATACTGGCATTTGTGCTCCTGGCGCAATTTTCAGAGATTTTTATTTATACGCATAAAAAAATATTTAATACTCCCGGAATTTTCCTTTTGTTAAACTTTGCGCTTGAGGTTGGCGTCAGCCTTATTGTAATAAAACACCTTTCAAGCAGATGGCTTGATTTCCACTGCAAAAAAAAGGACATTGCCATTATTTTTAGAGTATATTCATCTATGCTTGTCTTTATTATAGCTGCCGCGATTTTTAATAATTTTCTATTGGAAAAAATAGGCATAAAAGCGGCTCCTAATCCGGCAATTACATTTTTTTTAAACTTAAAGAGTAAGCCGCTTATTGTGCTATTACTTTCTCAGGTTGTGCTGATAGGGCCTCTGGCTGAAGAATTGTTTTTCCGGGGATTTATTTATAAATTGCTGCGGACAAAATTTAATTTTTTGGCGGCAGGTTTCTGGACATCCTCATTTTTTGCGTTGCTGCATCGCACGCCACAAGATATATTGCCCCTCTTTCTTATCAGTATAATATTATGCTACATTTATGAGAAAACTCAGAATATATTAAGCCCCATCATGCTCCATTGCGCGCATAATACCCTAAATATTTCACTTCTCTTACTGCTTAAGGATTTTATTAAGGCATAACAAAAACAAGCTCATAAGCTCTTAAGCTGATAAGCTCATAAGTATAAAAAATAAGATAAAGTAAACCGGGAATAAGACGCGAAGTTAAATTCACAAGATTTGTAATATGGAAAAAGATTATCAAGTTTAATTGTATTTCATGAGCTCTATTTACAGACTCTATCTTTTAAAACTTACGAGCTAATGAGCTCATCAGCTTTTTCTCTCTTCCTTATGAGCTATTTATCTTTTCTCTTTCTTATGAGCTCACGAGCTGATGAGCTTATGAGCTATTTTCACTGATTAATGTAGTCATTTACATCCAGCGGCAGGTGCAGGGTTTCTTTGATGTGCCTGATTCGTTGCGCGGTGTAAGGGTGGGTTTTAAAATACGAAAGCGGGCGTATTTCTTTTTTGTTTTCTTTGTAAAGTTTCTCTAAAACAGAAATGCCTACCTTTGGCTCGTAATTAAGCGTTTTTAAATATTTTGCCGCCAGCTCGTCGGCGTTAAATTCATCTTCGCGGGAATAACCCGAAATAATTTGCGCAAGCGCAAAAGAAAGACCGTTGATAAATTCCGGGTCAGCTCGGGCTCCGACCGAGGCAACCATTAAAAGATTATACCCCATCGCCGCCTGCAGGCGCTTGACGCCATGGCGAGAAACGACGTGCGAAACTTCATGCGCCAGCACAAATGCGAGCTCATCATCGCTTAGCTCATCCATGAGTGCCTTAAAAATATAAACATATCCTCCAGGAATGCTGAAAGCATTTTTCTCGTCTTTTTTCCCCTTTTCATCCTCTTCGATAACATAAAAATAATAATTGATTTCTTTGCGGTCGCAAGCTGACGCTATCGGCCTGCCGATTTTATTTATCCTCTCGATATCGTAAGGACTATGAGAAAGTTTAAAGTCTTTGGCGATTTGCCTGGCAATATTCTGCCCCAGGCCAACCTCTTTTTCCGTTGAAAAAAACATGGTATCCTGCCGGTGAGTACCGACATTGTATTCTGAGGTAATACAACCGGTCAGAAACAGACCGCAGACCAAAGACCACAGACCGAAGACCAAAATAGATGACAGATCACAGATGACAGATGACAGATATTTACTTATCTGCAATCTCCAATCTACAATCTCCAATCTGCAATCTGCAATCATTGAGTTTACTTGAAGAAATCGCTCTTCGTAAAAAGCGAAACGAACGGGCAGTTAAATTTAGAAAGGTTTTCGATGGCGCCCTCTTCTCTATCAACAATAGCGATAGCTTTTACTATCTCTACTTTTGCTTGCCGCAAAACCTCAATAGCTTTGACAAATGAACCACCGCTGGTGGCAACATCGTCAATTACTACAACCCGCGCGCCTGGCGCTAATTCCTTTCCCTCTATAAGCTGCTGGCGGCCATGCTCTTTGGGGCTTTTACGGATGAGGAATCCTTCTAAGGTCTTCTTATCCAGATGAGCAAGACAACATACAGCGCCTACAATCGGATCTGCACCTAAGGTAGGGCCCCCGATAGCTGAAATATTATCATTTTTTATAAGGCCCCACACAAGGTTAGAAATTAAGTAAATTCCTTCTGAAGAAAGGCTTACCCTACGTACGTCGATATAGAAGTTGCTTATCTTTCCGCTAGCGAGCGTAACCGGGCCCTTGTATAAGGCTTGATTCTTTAGCAAAATAAGTAATTTTTCTTCCATAACCCCTAATTATACGTATAAAATAAAATCTTGCAATATCTACTTTTTTTGACTAAAGTATTATAGTTTATTTCGGTCCTCATAATGCTAAAAAATGCAAAAAGATTACGCAATAAAGATAGGAAACCTTCAATTGTCCAAACCCTTTATTCTTTCCCCTATGGCGGGAGTGAGCGATTTGCCGTTTCGCCTTTTAAACCGTTCTTTCGGCGCCGAATTGGCATTTACCGAAATGATTGACGTGCGTTCTATCAGTTACAAAAGCAAAAAAACAGAACAAATGCTTGCTTCAGAAGCTCAAGATACGCCTCTGGGCATACAACTAGTCGGAAACGAACCGGAGTTTATATTGAAAGCATTAGAAGTATTGAGCACTCGCACATTTGATTTGCTTGATTTTAACGCCGCCTGCCCGGTGAGAAAAGTAACCTCCAGGGGAAAAGGCGCAGGCCTCTTAAAAGAACCCAAAAAACTTAATAGCTTATTAAAAATTATCGTGAAACATTTATCCAGGCCTGTCACCGTAAAGATACGCACAGGCTGGGATAGAAATTCTATTAACTCAAAAACAGTAGCCCTGGCCGCACAGGATGCCGGAGTAGCCGCGGTATTCATTCACGGAAGGACTAAAGCGCAAGGCTATACGGGAAGCGTTGATTATGCAACTATAGCCCAGGTAAAAAAAACCCTCAATATTCCGGTTATTGCCAGCGGAGATATTTTTTCAAAAGTTCTCGCAGAGAAAATGTTTAACGAAACTGGCTGTGACGGTGTAGCAATAGCTCGCGGGGCTTTGGGAAACCCCTGGATATTTAAAGAAATGCTCGCTTACCATAACCATAAAAAATTCCATAAGCCCAGCATAGACAATATAGCACTGGTAATGGGAGAACATCTAAAAGCCTGCGCTCAATTTTATTCGCCAGACAAAGGCTTAATTAGATTTCGTAAGTTTTTCAACTGGTATACAAAAGGACTGCCTAATGCGCGGCTAATGCGTGAAAAAATGTGCCGCGCCAAAACTATGCAAGAAGCACTTGCCTTGATAGAAGATTTCCGCGCCAATACCAAGAGTATGCCAAAATAGTACTTTACGGTAATTTATATACCTTATACGCCCCCCTCCAAGGTCGGGATTTCACCATATGGTTAAATTAAGGCGCTAAAAAACCGTGCGGTTAGGTGTGTGGTTTTGCGGGCAGTCGCTTTCAAAATTGTGTCCGAAAACCTCGGGCTAAAAACCCCGGTGGGCTCCATCTACAAATCTGGCAAGTTGATAAGCAGTAAGGATAGAAGTTTGTCCCCTTGGCACTCGGCTATTTAGATCTGATAGCTATAACCTTGATAAAATCCGCCGAATCTTCTATCTTATCGGTCACGCCTTCAAGGTATTCTGCTAACTGATAGCTCAGCAAAAGGCTTGTCGGCTCAAGCTTGGCATGTATTATAGCTTCAATTAAGGTTTTTTTCTGGTCATCCGCCTGATGCTCGATACGGTCAACTTCTTCGCAGTTATACAGTGCTTTTTTAAGATCATTGGCGGTAAGGGCCTGGATTGCGTCTTTGAGCTTCGAGCTGGCCGCAACGATTAATTCGGTTGACGACGACATATGTTTCAGGATACTATCGGGAAGCTTGTGCTCAATAAAGCCCAAAAGCCTGGCGGCTCCGTTAGTCCAATCTGCTATTTTATCTAAAGTATTAACAAAATGCATAAGGTCTTCTCTGTCAGGCGGAAGAAGCAGGCCTTCGGAAAGCTTGCTTACTATTTCTGACCTTAAAATATCAGCCTGATGTTCGCTTTGGCCTACCTTTTCAATTGCCGAGGATTGCGCGTTTAAATCCCTGTTCACAAACGCCCTGACTGCCTCCGCAAAAAAAGTTACTGTTTTATATGTTTCTTCCACGTGTTTTTGTGCCTGCTGTAGGATTGCCTTCTCTTCAGCCATCCCCAGCCAGCCAAATATATTTCTCATTTCCTTCATCGTTAACCTCCTTCAATGAGCAGGCGACTTACGGAACGAGCACGATGAGTGAACGTAAGTCGTAGGCGTTAGCCGTCTGCGAATTGAACCCCGCCCTTTTGGCTGGGTTATTTTGTTAAACTATTTTTCAATCTCTTCTTCAGGTGCCCTATAACACTACCGTGGTGTTTCAATTTATATTCGCAATTTACCGCATCTTGTTTGGCGGCATACGCTTCATAATAAACAATTTTTAACGGCACATAATCTTTAGTAGAGCAATTGTTGCCGTTGTTATGCTCTTTAAGCCTTCTTTCCAAGTTGTCTGTTATTCCAACGTAGATATAATCATGTTTCTGACTTTGCAAAGCATAAACATAATGCATAAAAGCCAAAAGGGCGGGGTCAAATTCGGCTACGCAAATTTTTAAACCAAAGGCTTAAAAATTAGCTGCCTCATTTGAAAAAAATTATCCCCTTCAATATAACAAAACTTATTAATCCGGATATAAACGGCGTTGCTACCCAGCATAATACAATATCCCGCATGATATGTATATTTAATACACGGATACCCTTGACTAAGCCCACTCCGCAAATCGCTCCCACAATGGAATGGCTGGTCGAAACCGGTATGCCCATCAGGGTGTACATATGAACGTTAAGCGCGCTGGCTAACTGGGCAGAAAATGCCATGATTGGCGTAAGATGGATGATTTCTGAACCTATGGTTTCGATTACTTTATAGCCCCAGGTCAAAATGCCTATAACTATAGCCGCGCCTCCCAGGATAATACCAATTTTAGGCGAAAGTATCCCGGCTCCAGCCA
>JAQTOI010000043.1 GCA_028713415.1 Candidatus Omnitrophota bacterium | reverse complement strand
ATAATGAAATCCCATACTCAATACCTTCTTTTTAATACAGAAAATAAAATTGAATTCGTTAATATAACCGATGAAGTTACCCAAATAGTTGCAAAAAGTACTATACAGGAAGGCCTATGCCTTGTAAATGCCATGCATATTACTTCCTCGATATTTATAAATGATGAAGAAGAGGGTTTAAAGAGTGATTTTAAGCAGTGGCTTGAAAAATTAGCACCTCAAAAAGCGTATTATCAGCATAACTCAAGCGGAGAAGATAACGGTTCAGCGCACCTAAAACGCACGATTATGGATAGAGAAATGGTAGTTGCGGTTACAAAAGGAAAATTGGATTTCGGTCCGTGGGAGCAAATTTTTTACGGCGAGTTCGACGGCCAACGCCCCAAAAAAGTGCTTGTGAAGATTATTGGGGAGTAATT
Source organism: Candidatus Omnitrophota bacterium (assembly GCA_028713415.1). Taxonomy (GTDB): domain Bacteria; phylum Omnitrophota; class Gorgyraeia; order Duberdicusellales; family 4484-171; genus JAQTOI01. The sequence continues at coordinate 17,339 of JAQTOI010000043.1, read as the reverse complement.
AGCCGCAAGCTACAAGCCGCAGCCTAAAGAGTTGAAAATAACAAACATATATAGATTCTTGGCTCGGGTTAGCTTAACCGTTATCATGAAACAAGAAAGAATACATACGAAAAAGTTCCACACTGCCTCTTCAAAATTGAAACTTTCCTTGACAACCCACCTCACAAAAGGTAAATTGGAGCTCCGTGGATTTGCATACCTAAAGCCCTTATCTTGTTTCAGCGGAGCGAAAACCTCGCCGAAGCGAGCCATAAAATAGACGCGAAGGCGGGTTAATGCTATACCTATAATGATAAATATCCCATTACGGTTTATCTGCGTAAATCAGCCTTAGATTTGCGATAATCTGCGTTGAGATAAAAGGTTTTTATTATGGACATACCTTCAAAATACAACCCTCAAGAGGTTGAAACCAAGATTTACGGCCAATGGTTAGATAAAGGCTACTTTCACGCTGCACCCAACCACGCCAAAACGCCTTTTACTATCGTTATACCTCCGCCTAATATAACCGGCATCCTGCATATGGGGCATGCCTTAAACAACACTATTCAGGACGTTTTAATACGTTACAAACGCATGGCTGGCTTTGAAACTCTTTGGATGCCCGGGACTGACCACGCAGGAATAGCCACGCAAAACGTGGTAGAAAAAGATTTAGCGAAAGAAGGATTAAAAAAAGATGACTTAGGCCGCCAGGCTTTTTCAGAACGCTTGTGGGCCTGGAGAGATAAATACGGCTCTACCATATTACAGCAGCTTAAAAATTTAGGCGCAAGCTGCGACTGGGAACGTACGCGCTTCACCATGGATGAAGCATATAGTGAAGCGGTAAAAGAAGCATTCATCAGGCTTTATGAAAAAGGATTGATTTACCGCGGTGAATACATTATTAACTGGTGCCCTCGTTGCAAAACCGCTTTAAGTGACGAAGAAGCCGCACGAAAGGAAATTAACGGCTGGTTGTATTATATTAAATATCCAGTCAGACCAAAGACCAAAGACCACCCGCCGCAAAGCGGCGAGGCCTCGCCGAAGGCGGGAAGACTAAAGACTGAATATATAGTGGTAGCTACTACCCGGCCGGAAACAATGCTTGGAGATACGGCATTAGCCATAAACCCCAAGGATGAACGCCACGCCTGGCTAAAGAGTGCAAAAATTATCCTCCCCATTATGGAACGCGAATTAACTTTGGTGGAAGATGAAATTATTGACCTTGCCTTTGGAACCGGGGCAGTAAAAGTTACCCCGGCGCATGACCCAGTCGATTTTAATCTGGCAAAAAAACACAACCTTGCGTTCATTAATATTATGAATGATGATGCAACGCTAAATCAGAATGCCGGGGAATTTTCCGGCATGGACCGCTTTGAAGCGCGTGAAGCAATTTTAGCAGTTTTGGAAGAGGAAAAACTCATTGAAAAAAAAGAACCTTACAAGATAAGCGCAGGCCACTGCTACCGCTGCCATACTATCGTAGAACCTCGGCTTTCCTTGCAATGGTTTGTCAATACCAAGCCATTGGCACAACCGGCAATCAAGGCGGTAGAAGAAGAAAAAATAAAATTTTATCCTGAACGCTGGCGCAAGGTATACCTTAACTGGATGAATAATATACAGGACTGGTGCATTTCGCGCCAAATCTGGTGGGGGCACCGCTTGCCGGTTTGGCAATGTAAGTGCCAAACCGGAGAAAATTCGAAATTAGTACATCCGGAAGACTTAAATTATATAGTCTCGCGTGATAAACCCGACAAAAAATGCGTACGATGCAATTCTGAATACGAACAAATTCCGGATGTGCTTGATACCTGGTTCTCTTCCTGGCTCTGGCCTTTCGCAACATTCGGTTGGCCACGAGCAAGCTGCAAGCCACAAGCTGCAAGCCACAAGCAAGAAAGCCTAAAACCTGAAGCCTGCAGCCTGCAGCAAAAAGATTTAGATTATTTTTATCCAACTTCAACCCTGGTGACTGCCTCGGAGATACTTTTCTTCTGGGTGGCACGCATGATTATGGCCGGGTTTGAATTCATGAAGGAAATACCATTTAAAGATGTAATCATTCACGGCACAGTACGCGATGAACGCGGCATAAAAATGTCCAAATCACTGGGTAACATCATTGACCCGCTTGAAATTATCGAGAAATTCGGAGCAGACCCTCTACGTTTTTCTTTAATGCTTACCGCCTCAAGCGGCTCTGACGTTTATTTGTCCGATGAGAAGTTCCTTGTAGGTAGAAATTTCTGCAATAAAATTTGGAACGCAACGCGTTTTCTTTTTTTAAAGATAAACGATACCGGCGTGCGCATTGACAATATCAACATCGATGCGCTTGATGAAATCGATACATGGGTGCTTGATGAGCTAAACAATAGTATCTGCAAGGCGACTGCGCACCTCGACAATTACCGGATTAATGATGCAACGAAAGTTATTTATGAATTCTTCTGGCACACATTCTGCGACTGGTATATCGAAATAATAAAAGAAAATTTTACGCCGGATAAAGCAAAAACAGCCATATACATACTGCTTAATGCATTAAAGTTGTTGCACCCGTTTATACCGTTCATCAGCGAAGAGATCTTTCAGTCCATCAAAACGAATTGCGAATTAACCCTTGAAGAAAGCATAACGGTGGCCAGCTGGCCAAAAACCATTAAGATCTCTCCTGATGTTAAGAAGCTTGAAGAATTCAAGGCTCTGATACAAACCATAAAAGACATACGCAATATAAAAACAGACTTAGGGTTAGGCGCAAAAAAGATTATCCTGGCAGTAAAAACTTCCGATAAAAATGCTGCTTACTGGCGGCAAAATGAAAATTGGATTAAACGCCTGGCGCAAGCCCAGCGCATAGAATACACAGGCTTACTGTCGCGCACTCTTTATAAATCTGAACACTGGGGGCTTAACTTTTTACTGGAAGATATCGATACGAGCACGTTTCTTAAATCCTTGGAGAAAAAAATAAAAGAAACGGAAAATATTCTTAAAAGAACTAAAGAGCGGCTCGCGAATGAAAATTTCTTGACCTGCGCGAGCGTTGAAGTTATAGCGCAGGAAAAAGAAAAGCTTACGCAATTATCCACACAGGAAAAAAGACTAAAGGAATTATATGATGCACTTAAATAAGCAGATTAAAACAAGCTTAAAAACAGCTTTGCAGGAAGATATCGGTAGAGTTGATATTACAACGCTCTTTACAGTACCTTACCATTTTAAGGTAAAAAGCGTTATCCTTGCCAAAGAAAACGGAATTTTGTGCGGCATTGATATCGCAAGACGAGTCTTTTTGGAAAAAAGCAAAAATATTGTTTTTAAAGCCTTCTACAAGGATGGCGATGCTTTCAAAAAGGGTGAGAAAATCGCGTTTATATTAGGGGATGCGCGTGTAATACTCTCCTGCGAAAGGGTAGCGCTTAATTTTCTATCGCTACTCTCTGGGATAGCCACCAACACACAGGAATTTGTCAAAAGAGTAAAAGGCACTCCGACAAAAATTCTAGACACCAGAAAAACCACCCCGAATTTACGTACATTGGAAAAGTATGCGGTGCGAACCGGCGGAGGATATAACCATCGCACCAACCTGCAAGAAGCAATTCTAATAAAAGATAATCATTTGCGCGCGGGAAAATTTATCCGCAAGGGGATATTTGATGAAGTTAGAATGGCAAAATGTATTTCCTACCTGCGCACATTGGCAGGAATTAAACTTGAAATAGAGGTAGAATCACTCTCGGAATTTAAAGGTGTCGTTAAATACGCGCCGGATATTATTATGCTCGATAATTTTCCTTTGGCGAACTTAAAAAAAGCGGTATTGTTTCGCAATAAACATTACCCTATCGTAAAGCTGGAAGCTTCAGGCGGTATAAATCTTACTAACATAAGCGCGGTTGCAAAAACCGGCGTCGATTTTATCTCAATTGGAAGCATAACCCATTCACCCAAAGCAATAGATTTTTCCTTAGAAGTGTTAGATGGATAAATTCAGACTGGAAAGTAAATTCACGCCCACCGGCTCCCAACCTGCCGCAATAAAAAAATTAGTAGACGGGATACGCCGTAATGAACGTTTTCAAACCCTTCTTGGAGTAACAGGTTCGGGTAAAACCTTCACTCTTGCCTGTGTAATCCATGAACTTAATATCCCGACCTTGGTAATATCACACAACAAGACTCTGGCAAGCCAGTTATACGCCGAATTTAAAGAATTCTTTCCGCGTAATGCGGTAGAATATTTTGTCAGCTACTATGATTATTATCAGCCGGAAAGTTACATACCACAGACAGATACTTATATAGAAAAAGACGCTTCAATAAACGATAAACTTGACCGCCTTCGGCTTTCTACAACCAGCTCTCTTGTCTCACGTTCCGATACAATTGCCGTAGCTTCTGTGTCCTGCATTTACAATTTAGGCTCGCCCGTTGATTACCAGGACCTTATTCTATATGTCGAGTCTAACAAGTTAGCTTCAATAGAAGCCTTGGCAAAACAGCTCATCTCGCTGCAATATGAACGAAATGATTTTGATTTTAAACGCGGCACATTCCGGATAAAAGGTGATACCCTTGATATTTTCCCTGCATATAAGGAGCGGGCTTTGCGCATAAAATTCTACGGTGACGTAATAGAAAAAATATACGAAATTGACCCTGTCAAAGGGGAAAAGATAGCGGAATTAGCCCGTGCGGGAATATACCCGGCCAAACATTTTATTATGGGCCAGGATAAAATCCAAAGAGCCCTGGAAACTATCGAAGAAGAACTGAAAGAAACGCTAACCCAGCTTAAAGGGGAAGGTAAAATTCTCGAAGCGCAACGCCTGTCATCGCGTACGCGTTATGACATGGAAATGCTAAAAGAAATGGGTTATTGCCATGGCATCGAAAACTATTCCCGGCACTTATCGGGCAATCCTCCGGGAAGCCGCCCCTTTTGCCTCCTGGATTATTTTCCAAAGGGCTTCTTAACGATTATCGATGAAAGCCACGCAACCATACCCCAGATACGCGGAATGTACAACGGGGACAAAGCGCGTAAAGAAACTCTTGTGGAATATGGATTCCGCCTTCCGTCCTGCCTGGATAACCGCCCCTTGAAGTTTGAAGAATTTATGCAACTTGTAGGGCAGGTAATTTTTGTTTCGGCTACGCCGTCTGATTTTGAAATAAAATTATCAAAAGGAAAAGTAGTTGAGCAGGTCATCCGCCCTACGGGCTTAGTAGACCCAATTATAGAAGTCAGGCCGACTGCAAACCAAATCGACGATTTAATAATGGAAATAAAAAAACGCTCAGAGCGCGGTGAGCGCACCCTTGTAACTACCCTTACCAAAAGAATGTCTGAAGAATTAAGCCGCTACCTGATAGAAGAAGGGCTTAAGGTCACTTACCTGCATTCCGAGATTGAAACATTTGAGCGCACTAAAATTTTAAAAGAACTGCGCATGAAAAAATTTGACGCCATTATAGGCATTAATCTGCTGCGGGAAGGCCTGGATTTACCGGAAGTTTCACTAGTGGCTATTCTCGATGCCGACAAGGAGGGTTTCCTGCGCTCCACAACATCATTAATCCAGACTGCCGGCCGATGCGCACGCAACATCAACGGGCTGGTAATTATGTATGCGGACACAGAAACTAATTCTATGCGACAGGCAATACGGGAAAGTGCGCGCAGGCGCGCGATTCAAATAGAGCACAACCGCAAAAATAAAATCACACCCACAAGTATAAAAAAAGCGATTAAAGAAGGGATTGAAATATACCTTAAAGAAGAAGATAACTTAAAATACCGCCTGGAGTTAACTGAAGAAGGGATGGAAATAATCGAAGCAGTTGCCCAGCTTGAGCAAGAAATGCTTATCGCCGCAAAGAATTTAAATTTCGAGAAAGCCGCGCAATTACGCGACAAAATTAAAGAATTAAAAACAGCGCTGGCAAAAAAAATATAAACCAGGGGTTACATGGAAGGAAAAACCTCCTTAAAAATTATTACCTTAGATTGCGTTGATTCTACCAATAACTACGCCGCCAGCCTTGCGCAAGAAGAGGCGCCAGAAATAACCATAGTGCGCGCTAAAAAACAGACTCGAGGCAAAGGGCGCCTGCAAAGACAATGGGTTTCACCTAAAAACACCGGGATATACGTTTCATTCTTGCTGCGGCCGCCGAATTCCTTAAGCGAAATCTATTTTTTCCCGCTTATCTGCGCTCTTTCTGTAGTACGGGCACTTAAATGCTATTTGCCGTTAACAATCAAGCCTCCCAATGATATAATGGCAAACAAAAAGAAGATTGGCGGCGTATTAGTAGAAGCAAAAAGCAAACAGGACAAGGCTGAATTTATTGTTGCCGGGATAGGCATAAATATCAACTCTAAACGAACCGATCTTCCACAAGAAGCAACTTCTCTTCTCATTGAAAATGGAGAAAAATATAACATCGAAGAAATCTTTAAGAAACTAATCAGTGAAATGATCGGCGTATATACAGACTTTAAAAAAGGGCACCTGCAACAATTAATGAAAGAAATTTACCATTATCAGGAAAAAAAATCGCTGAGGCGCTTGAGGACGCAAGTACTCGTGAGCAAAGCAAAAAAAGAAAACATACACCTGTTATGATTCTAGTAGATATAGGAAACACAAGTATCCATTTCGCGAAGGCTTCCGGACGAAGCATTAAAAGAATCACGCTCCTTCGAGACAGCGCCGCCACGCCTGGCAGAATTGACAGAATACTTGCCGCCTACCGTGATAAAGAAATTATAGTCTGTTCTGTTGTCCCCCGTATAACTGCGCTTTTTTTACGTATCGCCCGCAACAGGAGCTATAAACTGTATGTTGTAGGAAAAAACATTACAGTGCCTATAAACTGCCTCTACAACAAAAAAAACGTGGGCATGGATAGATTAGTCGGTGCATACGCTGCTTTAAATCTCTATCCTCAAACACGCCTCATCATTGATTTTGGCACTGCCGTAACGCTTGACTTTATGTCGGCGCGAAAAGAATATAGAGGAGGATTCATACTCCCCGGTATAGGTTCGTCTCTGCGGGTATTAAGTCAATGTGCGCTTTTGCCCAAGCAGATAAATCTCGATAAGCGGCGGCCCAAACGCAACAGAAAACGGCGGATATCGCCTATCCCGCGCGATACCCCTGAAAGTATCTCAAGAGGTTTAATCGAAGGCTTTTCCGCGATGATTAACTCAATGGCCGCAAAATACTCTAGTCCCAAAGCCCTTTCGAAAAAATCATCGGTTATTGTAACCGGTGGCGATTCGAAAATTATTATGCCTTATTTTCAATTTAGCTACATGCATGAGCCTCATTTAGTGCTCAAAGGCCTCCTGCTTCTGAAAGATTACCTTCTATAAAAAGGCATCCAAAAGGCTTATTTTTACACCGCAAAAATAGATACGGAATAACGCGGATCTATACGCGGATACACGCACAGCTATCTTTGCGTTTTTCCGCGTTTTGTTCCGCGTGTATCCGCTTCTACTTTTTTGCGTCTCCTTCGCGGCTTTGCGGTGTTACCAATCATTATAAAAAATTTTGTAAAAAAATCTTGACAACTTAACCTTTATAAATAAAATAGGTTAGCACTCTCGCGTTAGGATTGCTAATTTAAAAACAAGGGCTAGGTACGATTCAATTATAAAACTTTAAGGAGGTGTAGTAATGAAGATAAAACCCTTAGGTGAAAGAGTAGTAATTAAGCCTTCGGAAGGCCTTGAGAAAACAAAAGGAGGCATAGTCCTGCCTGATACCGCAAAAGAAAAACCGCAGGAAGGGGAAATTATAGCGGTTGGGGAAGGAAAAAAAACAGATGAGGGAAAACTAATTCCTCTCACCTTAAAAGTAGGCAACAAAGTGCTCTACGGTAAATATTCCGGGACTGAAATAACCATTGACGGGGAAGAGTACTTAATCGTCAAAGAAGAAGACGTTTTAGCAATTCTATAGGATAAAAGGAGGAAGTCAGATGGCGAAACAATTAATATTCAGCGAAGACGCGCGTAAAGAAATATTGAAAGGCGCGGAAATCCTTGCCAGGGCGGTTAAAGTTACTTTAGGGCCCAAGGGAAGGAATGTGGTTATCGAAAAAAAATTCGGTTCACCCACTATCACTAAAGACGGTGTCACTGTAGCCAAGGAAGTTGAGCTTAAAGATCCTTATGAAAATATAGGCGCTCAATTAATAAAGGAAGTTGCCGAAAAAACTTCGGATACAGCTGGTGACGGGACAACCACCGCCACTATTTTAGCAGAAGCAATCTTTAAAGAGGGCTTAAAGAACGTAGCTGCGGGAGCAAACCCCATGGCTTTAAAGCGTGGTATTGATAAAGCCGTAGAGGTAGTGATCGGGGAACTAAAGAAAATTTCCAAAGAAGTAAAAAAAGAGAAAGAAAAAATTGCCCAGGTTGCTACTATCGCTGCCAACGGCGATAATAAAATCGGCGGCTTGATAGCCGACGCCATGGATAAAGTCGGAAATGACGGTGTCATTACCGTAGAAGAAGCAAAAGCAATGGCAACAACTTTAGAGGTTGTCGAAGGCATGCAGTTTGACCAAGGCTATCTATCTCCATACTTTGCAACCGACATGGAGAAAATGGAATGCTCTCTTGAGGAGCCCTACATTTTGATCTATGAGAAAAAAATCTCCAACATCAAAGATATGCTCCCGCTTTTAGAAAAAGTTGCCAGAGCAGGTAAGCCTCTTTTGATTATCGCAGAAGACATTGAAGGAGAAGCCCTGGCAACATTGGTTGTGAACAAAATGCGCGGCACCCTTTCTTGCGCCGCCGTGAAAGCTCCTGGTTACGGTGACAGGCGTAAATCCATGCTCGAGGATATCGCAGTATTAACCAATGGAAAAGCAATTACTGAAGAACTGGGGCTTAAGCTTGAGGGCATCGATTTAGACGATTTGGGACGGGCAAAAAGAGTAAGAATCGATAAAGAAAACACAACTATAGTAGAAGGCGCCGGTAAAACTGCTGCTATCCAGGGAAGAATCGGGCAAATCAGAAAGCAAATAGAAAATACCGATTCCGATTATGATAAAGAAAAACTTCAGGAACGTTTGGCAAAATTGTCCGGCGGTGTTGCGGTTATTAATGTGGGCGCGGCAACAGAAACAGAGATGAAAGAAAAGAAAGCAAGAGTTGAAGACGCACTGCACGCAACCAGAGCAGCCGTTGAGGAAGGCATTATCCCCGGCGGAGAAGTAGGCTTGTTACGCAGTTTGCCGGCTCTTGAAAAAATGAAACTGGAAGGCGACGAACAGATTGGCGTAAATATCATTAAGCGCGCTGTAGAGGAGCCCTTACGCCAACTTGTTGCCAACGCCGGAGTTGAAGGTTCAGTTATCGTTGAGAAACTTAAAAACGAAAAAACAAACATTGGTTTTGACGCTGAAAAAAATGAAATTACCGACATGCTTGAAGCAGGCATCATTGATCCGACAAAAGTAGCCAGAACCGCGTTGCAAAACGCAGCATCAATATCTTCCCTTTTAATCACCACTGAAGCTGTCATCGCGGAAAGGCCTGAAAAGGAAGAAAAAATGCCTATGCCAGGCGGCATGCCCGGTGCAGGCGGATATCCTGAATATTAATTTTGGCCAGCCACAAAAACACCCCCTCTTTTTAAGAGGGGGTGTTTTTTTAGGTTTCACTCACTGTTTACTCCTGCTATCAACCGCAGCAAATCGGCTCTTTCCTGCAGGAATCTTGCCTCAATAAAACATGATTTGTGTTGACTTATCACGCTATCTGTGCTAATTTTTTATTAAGGTGCAAGGTTAAACTGGCAATTTAACCTGCCAAAAACAGAAAGGTGTATTATTATTTTTTCTCTGTACTTGGGTACTGGAAAAAATAATGTGCTTGTGCCAAAATCGAAGATTTTGGCCCGCTTCGACTCGCATTGAGCGAGGCGAGCGAGATTTCGCCGTTCGTTTTTGCGAATGGCGTATATCCTAAGGAGGTGGAGAATGGGTAGAGTTCAAATGCTTTTGTTTGAACCAGCCAGGGCAATGTTTTTCCAACTCGGAAGAATAGGCCTCAAAGCGCTTCTTGCGGCGATATTGCTTATTATTGGCCTCGTGCTCTCAAAAATGCTGAAAACAGTCGTAACGCGCGTCCTCAAAACGCTAAAAGTCGATCTTTTGGCTGACCGCATCGAACTAAGCGAAGTACTTGCTAAGGGTGGCATTAAATATTCGCTCTCGGAATTAATCGGCACTATCTGCTATTGGCTAGGAATTCTGATTTCCTTTGTTGTGGCCGTCAATGCCATAGGCCTAACTATTGCAGCAGATCTCTTAAACCGCGTAGTACTCTACATACCAAACATAATTGCAGCAATCTTTATATTGATACTGGGAATTCTCGGCGCCACCCTCCTTGGCAATAGCACGAAAACCGCAGCTGCTAACGCCGGAGTTGCTCAAGCAAACCTACTCGGCAATGTAGTAAAAATCACCATTGTTATTTTCACTGCGATTATGACACTGGAGCAACTTCTTATAAATACCCGCATCTTAGAGTTAGTGCTTTCTATAGCACTGGCAACCATGGGCCTGGCAACCGCAATAGCTTTTGGATTAGGATGCAAGGATATAGCTGCGCAACAGCTCGATGAATGGATCAGAAAACTAAAGAAATAATTCGGCTAAACTAACGAAGCGTAAAAGCGTATAAAGGACAAATTTAGCTGAATTTCCACGCAAAGTAACCCCATTACTTGCTTTAGCAAGTAATGGGGTTTTTAATGAATGTGGATTTTCTGCGATACAATGATATAATATTTTTATAATTGCACGCACGTTATCATGAAAAATACTTTTTACCTTAACATTTCCACTAGCGATGCTTTAGGCATAGGCCTCTTTAAATATTCTTTATATCCGCAAGAAAAGTTCATCATTATTAATTCTACGCTTGCGCAAATTCTGGGGTACCTTTCAAAAGCAGACCTAAAAAAAGAAACGTTAAGCAATTTATTCTTGAATCTAACAGATAGAGACGCTTTTTTCCAGATGCTGCGAAAAGAGGGGAAAGTAAAGTTTTTTGAAACTCTTTTTAGAACAAAGGACCTTAAAAGTATCTGGGTGGCGATTACTGCTTTCAAAATAACTGCCGGCAATAAACACGAATACCTTGAAGGCATCATTGAAAATATATCTTCGCATAAAGATACCGAAGAATCTCTTTCTATCGAAAGAAATTTCCTTCAAAGCGTAGTTGATAACATACCAGACGCAATTTATTTTAAAGACTATTTAAACCGCATTACAAAAGTTAACAGCTTTTACGCGCGCGGGATAGGGTTATCGTCTGAAGAAATTATCGGAAAGACCGATTTCGACTTCTTCCCCAACGAACAGGCAAAACAAATGTTCGAGGACGATAATCAGATATTACGTACTGGCCAACCGATTATCGGAAAAATAGAGCACACACTCCTTCCCAATGGCACATGGAACCAGGCAATCACCACAAAAATTCCCATCTTTGACCAGAAAGGAAAAATCATAGGCACTATGGGTATAACGAGAGACATCACTGCCTACGCTAATCTCGAAAAGGAGCGGCGCGTCATGCTTATCAATGCACTTAAAGTGTTGGGTAAGGCGCTTGAAATGCGCGACCCTTATACCTTTAGCCACACTCGGCATGTGGCAAATATCGCGCAGCGCATTGGCAAAGCGCTCAACTGGGGCGAAGACCGTCTTTTAGGTATCCAGCTTGCCGGGGAATTGCATGATCTTGGCAAAATAGGCATACCGCTGGATATACTTAATAAACCGGGAACTTTAAGCGATTTGGAATACCTTTTAATCCAGGAACATGTAAAAAAATGCTACGATCTTATCAAAGATATTCAATTTCCCTTTCCTCTGGCAGAAACTATCTATCAACACCATGAACGTTTGGACGGTTCGGGATACCCCAGAAAATTGAACAAAAACAATATTCTTCTGGAAGCGCGTATTTTAGCGGTCAGCGATGTCTTGGAGGCTGTTACGCATTATCGCCCTTACCGGGAAGCCTTGGGATTGGCAAAGGCCCAGGAAGAACTAATACAAGGCAGGGGTTCAAAATACGACGAAACAATAGTCGATATCGCGACAAACCTCATCAAAGAAAACGCAGGCGAACCATTCTGGGTTAACGACTAGCCTTATTCTCCACATAAAAGATAATTTTTTCCTTGCCTTTTTTTTATTTTGTGCTTAAATATCCCTTCATGAAAGAAATCAAAATATTTGCCCGAGCAGGTCAGGGAGCCATTACCACAGCGTCAATACTTGGGGAGGCTTTTTTTAATCAAGGTATATACGCCTATGCTTTTCCAAGTTTCGGGGCCGCACGCATGGGCGCACCCATGAACGCCTTTTTACGTTTTGATTCTAAACCGGTAAGGCTACGCTCACAAATTTACAATCCGGATTACGTCATCATCATCGATCCTACCCTGCTAAAATCTGAAAACTGCTTCAAGGGCATAAAAAAGGATGGAGTGGCTATTGTTGCCGTGCGGGAAGATACTGAAGTCATTAAAGCTCCCAAGGGCCTGAAGCTCATTACTCTTGAGGCAGAAAAAATAGCCATGGAGGTCATCGGCAGGCCGTTTAGCAATACAATTCTGGTAGGCGCGTTCGCCAAAGCTACAGGGGAAGTTAAACTGGAATCTATCAACGAATCGATTAAAAAAAGATTTTCAGAAAAACCGGAGATTTTAAATAAAAACATAGAAGCGGTAAAGAGAGGATTTGAAGCCGCTGCTTAAATAAAAGGATAAAATGTTTGCACCACTCTTAGGAAAACCCGGGTCATCAAAAAATAATAAAACTGGTTCTTGGCGCTCATTCTTAAAACCCAAGTACCTTCAAAAAAACTGTATTGCCTGCGGCTTGTGCAAACTGATTTGCCCCGAAAGCTGCATTGAAGGAAAAGAAAAAAATACTTTTCGTGCCGACCTGGCGTATTGCAAGGGATGCGGCCTCTGCAGTCAAATTTGCCCGAAAAAAGATATCGAAATGATTAAGGAGCAGGAATGAGAGAGTTTATAGAAGGCTCTTACGCCGTTGCACGAGCAGTTAAATTATGCAAGCCAGGGGTCATTTCCGCTTATCCCATAACTCCCCAAACGCATATCGTAGAAAGGCTGGCTGATTTTGTCGCAAACAAAGAAATAAATTGCCAGTTTGTGAATGTAGAGAGCGAGCATTCAGCGGCAAGCGTGGTGTTGGGCGCCTGCGCAACAGGGGTTCGTGTATTTACCGCTACGAGTTCGCAAGGCCTTATTTATATGAGCGAGGTTTTATTTAACATCGCCGGCATGCGGCTGCCCATTGTGATGGTAAACGCTAACCGCGCGCTAAGCGCACCTATCAACATATGGAATGACCAACAGGATGCCATTAGTTTACGCGACAGTGGCTGGATACAGGTGTATGCTGAAAATAACCAGGACGCGCTGGACTACACCATACAGGCATACAGAATAGCGGAAAACCACAAAGTTATGCTTCCGGTAATGGTAAACATGGACGGCTTTATTTTAACGCACGGCATGGAAACGGTAGATATGCCGGAACAAAATCTCGTGGATAAATTCCTTCCTGCGTATAACGCGCCGTATAAATTGGACGTAGAAAACCCTATGAGTTTCGGCCTTTTAGGAGACCCCTCAATATACCTTGAAGCCCGCTACGCCGTCCAGAAAACTCTTGAAGATTTAGTGACGCTGATTCCCGCAGTAGGCCGGGATTTCAATTCGGTTTTTGGTAGAAAAGGAATTGATTTAGTAGAAGGATACCGATTAGAAGATGCCAAAGTAGCGATTGTCGCCATGGGTTCAGTTTGCGGGACAATAAAGGATTATATCGATCAAGAAAGGGAAAAAGGCAAGCAAATAGGTTTACTAAAAGTAATAACTTACCGCCCCTTTCCTAAAGAAGAAATTGCCAAGGCTCTAGAGAACGCCTCTAAGGTGCTTGTGCTGGATAAAGCAATTTCCTTGGGCAACGAAGGCCCTTTATTCACTGAAGTTAAATCCGTTTTCTCCGCGAAATCGCCAAAAGTGAGCGGCTTTGTAGCGGGGTTAGGCGGTAGAGACATAACTTTGGAAACTATAAAAGAAATGGTTAATATCTCTAAAAAGGAACAACCGCGCTGTAAATTCTTAAACCTCAAGCAGGAATTACTTAAAGAGGAATTTTATGTCTAATGATATAGATCATTTCGAGGAACATTTATTCGTCTCGGGGCACACTGCCTGCGCCGGTTGCGGGCAATCGCTGGCCGCACGCCTGGTGGCGGATACCGCGGGGAAAAATACTATAATTGCCAATTCGACCGGTTGTCTGGAAGTTTTTTCCACTAAAGCTCCTGAGACAGCCTGGAGGACACCCTGGATTCATTCTTTGTTTGAAAATTCTTCGGCAGTTGCCTCAGGTATAGAGGCGGCCTTGCGCTTTTTGGGCAAGATTGATTCAATCCGTGTTATCGCGCAAGGAGGAGATGGCGGCACCGCTGATATCGGCCTGCAAGCCTTAAGCGGAATGCTTGAAAGAGGCCATGATATTCTATATGTTTGTTATGATAACGAGGCCTATATGAATACCGGCATACAGCGCAGCGGCTTAACGCCTCTTGCCGCAACTACCACGACTTCACCGGTGGGTAGCGCATGGAAAGGTAATTGGCGCGGAAAGAAACCACTGGTTGAAATTTGCGCGGCACACTTCATACCTTACGTAGCAAGTGCTTCAGTAGGCTATCCCCAGGACCTACAGAGAAAAGTAAAAAAAGCATTGGGTATCCGTGGACCAAAATATATCCAAATTCATGTTCCCTGCCCGCTTGGCTGGGGGCATGAGTCAAACCTCACCTTAGAAGTTGCGAAAACTGCCGTTAGTTGCGGTTTATATCCTTTGGTTGAATACGAAAACGGAAAATTAGCTAATGTTTTCAAAGTTCCCACACCAAAGCCGGTTTCCGATTACGTTAAGTTACAAAGCCGCTTTAAACATCTCTTAAAAGACCCCGCAGCACTAAATTCCCTGCAAGAAGTTGCTAATAAAAACCTTGAATATTACGGGCTGAATAAAAAGCAAGAATAATAACCTTAAGCTGGTCGATTATAAGGAAAAAACTCTACAATAATAACAAAACTTAAAAACGGAGGATACGATGGCTAGAGTAGTTGTTGATGAAACCACATGCGTTGGATGCGGATTATGCGCGAGCAGCTGCCCTGATTGTTTTGAAATGACCGAAAATGGCATTGCAAAGGTAAAAGCGAATAAATGCAACGATTGCGATTTAACCGAAGTAGCCTCTCAATGCCCGGTCAATGCGATTACTGTTGAAGAATAGAATAAATCCTTACTTTTGCCTCTTTTTCTATAAAGCTTAGTAGCTTCAATTTTTCTATGAGGTTTTTGCGCAAGGTTAAGTATTCTTTGTATGTCTCTTTCTTTTCTTCGAAATCCTTCTCGTCAAACGCGGTTAAATCTTTCAGTTGAATAATATAGGCGCCCCTCGCAAGCACAATGGGCTTTAGATAAATTTCATCTTTGGCCAGAGAAAAAATAATCTTACTCACCCCTTCATCGAGACCAAGCCCTTCGATGTAATCGTAATATTTAAAATAGTCGGTCTCTTTAAATTCTGCGTTCCCTGAAGCAATAACTTTTAAATCTTTAATCCCTTCTTGACTTATCTTCGCCAAAGCGTTCTCGCATGCACTTTGAGCGGCAACCTTAGCTTTTTGTTCTTTCAGCTTTTCGATAGCCTTATCTTTTATCACATCAAATTTTGGTATCGAGGATTGCCTTTCTTCTTGCTTCTCAATAACAACATACTCTTTGGCCGTTTCTATTGGAGGGCTCATTTTGCCTTTTTTAAGGGAAAAAGCTATTTTGTTAATGCCTTCCTGCCAGCCTATGCCCTCTATTGGATCAGAAATGCCTATAAAATCCGTCACTTTTATTTCAAGGTTTAATTTTGCTTTAACTTCATCTAATGTTTTGCATTTATTAAGTGAAACAAGCATTGCGGGCGTAGAGAGATTATCTTTGCTAAGTGAAACATAGCGTATCTTTACTTTCGGCGGCTCCTTAAAAAGTAATTCGTTACTGCGATAAAAATCCTGCGTTTCCTGTTCGCTGATTGCAAGCCCTTCCTTAAATGAATCATAAGGCATTAATAAGTAGGCTATTTTAGCTTTTTGGGTATCTTTCGTGTAAAAATCTTTTATCTCCTGGCCGGTGGTTTCAAATTTAACATACTTATCCAATACTTTCTGAATCTTAAGTAAATTTTCTACATATTCTTCAAAAACTGTCGGTTCTACTTTGAGGTTAAGCCTTATAGCGCGCTTATAAGCTTCAAAATCGAATTTACTCTTTGCAAAAAGTTTGTTCTTTATAAACTCGACAACTTCGCGGTCGCTTACTGCAACTTTTTCCTGGTCAGCCTTCCAGAGCAACAATACATACTCCAGGGCTTTGCGCTCTAAATCCTGCCTGCTCAACTTTTTATCAGCAGAGAGCACAGGTATATAATCCAAGCCCGCGTTCATAAGGCAATTCGCCATAGTAAGATAATACGAAAATTCTGAAAACGTAATGGTACGGTTACCGATCTGAATACATGTTTCCGCTTTTTTGCTTTTTAAATAAGATGCTCCTCCCCAAAATACAAACGGGGGGACAATGATAATCAACAATACCCATAATATTCTTTTGCTGTGCCGTGTGCGTAACTTGTTCAACATAATTTCACCTCGTTTTCGGTTAAATTGACAATATTACGATAATATAACGGTTTCAGGGAAAATAGCAAGGGTTTTCTCTCCGGGTTTCAGCTCTCAGCTTACAGCTTTCAGCTTTTTATCCTTCTTCTTAAAGCTGATAGCTGATGACTGATAACTGTTAGCTTAGAGCATTTTTCTTGAAAAATGCTCTAAAATGTGGTATCTATTATACAGCATCTTTGGCAATTTGGGGGTGTAAAGGACTCGACTTAAGTTTATTTTGTAAGGGGAGCATGTAGAGGCTGCAGGGCCGCTCTTAAAAACGCCTTGCACAAAACAAACGCAAACGAGAACGCTCGTTTAATAGCTGCTGCGACACAGATTGCTAATTCTGGTATGCCCAGAATAGCGCCTGCGCTCGTTCCAGTTATGCGCTAAGCCCTTCCTTTTTTAAAAGGAAGGCCTCAATTCCAGTTTGCCTAAGGGCTGAAATTGAGCAATTATTAGGCTGGTTCCTAATGCGCGCCTTGGCATTAA
>JAQTOI010000042.1 GCA_028713415.1 Candidatus Omnitrophota bacterium | reverse complement strand
AGAAAGGGAACATAAGGTCCTCGATTTACGCTTTGGGATAACCGACGGAAAGACCCACACTTTAGCTGAAGTCGCAGATGCCCTTAGCGTCTCAAGAGAAAGAGTGCGCCAAATCGAAAAAGATGCGCTTGATAAATTACGCAAATTTTCCCTCGAGGAACAAAAAAAGGAATTAAAAATATAAGTTACTGGATATAAGATATAAGGAGATATATGGACTTAAAAAAAATGGACTTAAAAAAATATGTGCGTAGCATTCCGGATTTTCCTAAAAAGGGTATTCTTTTCCGCGATATAACCACCATTCTTAATAATCCTAAAGCCTTTAAAAATGCGATAGATGGTTTAGCCAAACCCCTTAAAGGAAAGAAAATTGACTTCATAGTCGCCGCTGAATCACGCGGTTTTATTTTCGGCGGAGCTTTAAGCTATAAGCTTGGTTGCGGCTTTGTCCCGGTAAGAAAACCGGGCAAACTTCCTTTTAAAACTTATTCCTATACCTACGAATTGGAATATGGTCAAGACTCCCTCTACATTCATCAGGATGCCTTTGCTCGCGGTGCTCGCGTTTTAGTGCTTGACGATTTGCTTGCAACCGGAGGAACTGCCAAGGCATTAATCGAACTTACAAAAAAACTGGGCGGTAAAGTCATAGCAGTAGCTTTCGTTATTGAACTGATAGACTTAAAAGGCCGCGATAAGCTCGAGGGCTATCCAATATACTCGCTAATAAAATTCTAGAATAGACCAAAAACTGTTGTTAGATTGCAGATGGGGGATTGGAGATTGCAGACGAGAATGTTTTTATCTCAAATCTGTAATCTGCCATCTCCCATCTGTTTTATTTTTAGTCTTTTCGCCCCCATAGCTCAAAAGGATAGAGCGCGGCCCTCCTAAGGCTGAAATCCCCGTTCGATTCGGGGTGGGGGCAGTCTGATTTTTTCTGAAGAAAAATCAGACAGAACAATTGAGCAATTGAAAATAGAACAATAGAAAAACTTAAGCTCAATTGTGGTCTAATGCTCTATTGTTCAATTGTTCCTTGTTCCGGTAATATCAAACATAGCAACCTGTAATAGAGAATTGGAAATAGATACAAGTACGTCTCCGATCGCCACCGAGGACGGAAGTCCTGCGGAAGTGCCGAGGACTCCGGACGAAGCTGACCGATTCTCGATTTTCTATTTTCAGAAAACCATATTTAGGTTTGAAAAATTACTTGACAATAACTCACTCAAGATTAGAATAAACTTGCTCTTTAAAAATCGGAAATACAATTTTGTGGTGCTTAAATGCTTAATAGGGAACTCCGTGAAAATCGGAGACACTCCCGGTGCTGTAAAGGCGGACGAACGGCGCATTGAATGCCACTATCTTTTTTTAGGATGGTAAGGCGCGCTCAGTAGGATGATACCTTGAGTCAGAAGACCTGCCACAAAAAATAATATTTTAGGTTTTGCGCGGTCCTTAACCTAAAATTTTTCAATTTCGGGAAAAGAAATCAGGGTGCACCCCGACGCAATAAGCGTCGGGGTTTTTTGTTTACCGCAAAAACGCAAAATTTCCGCAAAGGCGCAAAAAATAAAAAATGATTGAAAAAATAAAAAAATTACTAACAACCGCCTACCCCTTATTTTTGTTAACCGGCATTACATTGCTGTGCATTTCGCCTACGCCTATTACAGCAGAACATTCTACTATGCGCATAATTTCTCTTGCGCCATCAACCACAGAAATTCTTTTTGCCTTAGGCTTGGATAAAGAAATAGTAGGGGTAAGCACTTATTGCAACTATCCCCCGGAAGTAAAAAATAAAACAAGAATAGGGGATTTCAGCCATCCTAATTTAGAAAAAATAGCCTTCCTTAAACCGGATTATATTTTTTGCACCGGCCTTGAGCAAACCGCTGTTATAGCGGAATTAAAGCGGCTTAAATTTA
The DNA here is from genome assembly GCA_028713415.1 of Candidatus Omnitrophota bacterium. GTDB lineage: Bacteria > Omnitrophota > Gorgyraeia > Duberdicusellales > 4484-171 > JAQTOI01. Next base: position 16,112 of record JAQTOI010000042.1, on the reverse strand, counting down.
ACGTTTATGTTGCTGACCCGGCCAATATCGAAGGGCTACTCACATCCATCGAAGATATCGGTAGAATCACCCATAAAGAAAGCCAAGCGGAAGAATTAATAAAAAAAATGCGCCAGACAATTACCCGGATAAAATCACAAGTTAACCAAATACCTCAAGGCTCTCGTGTAAGAGTATTTATCGAGATCTGGCATGAGCCATTGATGACCGCCGGGTATGGCTCTTTTGTTGACGAATTAATAACAACGGCAGGCGGCATCAATATAGCGCACGACGTTAAGCGGCCATACAGCAACTTCAGCGCCGAGCGAGTCATTAAGCTTAACCCTGGATGCATAATAGTAACCTACATGGATAAACAAGCGCCCTTAAAGCTTATTGCAGAACGTTTTGGATGGAGAAATATAGACGCCGTAAAAAATAAGCGCTGCTTCAATGATATTGACCCCGATATCCTTTTGCGGCCCGGGCCAAGAATAACAGAAGGCTTAGAACAAATCTATAAAAAGTTATACCCTTAAAGAAGGATATGCGCATAAGTAAAAAATTATTTTTACTGCTGCTGGTGCTTTTAGTCGCGATATTTTTTGGATTAATTAAAGGCGCGGTCAACATCCCTCTTGGCGAACTTCTACTAAACGAAAACCGGATTATCCTAAATCTACGCCTGCTGCGGGTAATAACTGCGATACTGGTGGGTATGGGCCTGGCAGTTTCCGGCATAACTCTGCAGGCAATTTTAAAAAATCCCCTTGCCGAGCCATATTTACTGGGTATTTCCAGCGGGGCCGGCCTGGGAACAGTTATGGGAATAATGTTCGGGCTTTCCAGGTTTTACACGCCTCTGGCGGCATTTATGGGCGCGCTATTAAGCATTGCCATTGTGTATTATCTCGCCCTTGAAAACGGAAGGATTTCCGATAAATCTTTGATTCTTTCAGGAGTAATAGTCTCTATTATTCTTTCTGCAATTATAGTGTTTCTAATTTCAATATCAGCGAATAGCGCTATCCACGAAATAAGCTGGTGGCTATGGGGGGGCTTGCAAGTAAATGACTGGCGGCTTATTTTCATGGTTTCTGTGCTTGTGATAGCAGGAATAACCGCTATCTATTTTTTTTCTCAAGACTTAAATGCCATTGCGGCCGGAGAAGAAGAAGCCCTACATTTAGGCATAGAGGCGCAAAAGATAAAAAAAATTCTAATTTTAATTTCAGCCCTGATTACCGCGAGCCTCATATGTATTTGCGGGATAATCGGCTTTGTAGGGCTGATCGTGCCGCATGCGATGCGGCTTTTAGTCGGATATAACCATAAAACCCTTATTCCGCTTACTTGCATAGGCGCATCAATATTTGTGCTGGCCTGCGACATTTTAGCCCGCACTTTATTTTCTCCAGTTGAAATACCCATAGGCGTCATTACTGCAATTGTAGGCGCGCCGATTTTTATGGTTCTTCTTAAAAAAAGCAACAGGCATTAAATGAGTGCTGAAATTTTACTTAAAGTACGCGGGGTGAGCGGAGGATATCATAAAGAAGATATCGTAAAAAATATTTCTTTTGATGTACTCCCTGGTGATTTTCTTGGCATTATCGGGCCTAACGGCTCAGGAAAAACTACGCTCCTGCGCCTGGCAACAAGGGTGATTTATCCGCGCCAAGGTGCTATTTTGCTAAAGAGCAAGAACATTTTCGCGTTTGGCCTGAAAGAATTCTGCAGAAATATAGCCTTAGCCTCTCAAGAAGCAGCAATAAATTTCCCCTTTACGGTAAAGGAAATTGTCCTGATGGGCAGGATACCTCACTTAAAGAGATTACAGTTTGAAACTCCGAAAGACATCGAAATCGTGCAAGAGGCACTCGCTTTGACTGATACGCTACACTTGAAAGAAAAAAGGGTAGATGAGTTAAGCGCCGGAGAACGCCAACGGGTAATTCTGGCGCGCGCCCTGGCGCAGGAGCCAGAGCTTTTATTTCTAGATGAGCCAACTTCTCACTTGGATATAGGCCATCAGATACAGGTTCTGGATTTGCTAAAAAAGCTGAATTGTAAAAATAATCTGACTGTTGCTATGGTTTTACATGATTTGAACCTTGCCAGTGCATATTGTAACCGTATTATTTTGCTTAACAATGGCGAAATATTTAAGCAGGGAAGCCCGGAAGAAGTCCTTACTTATCAAAACATTGAAGCGGTTTATAAAACTGTGGTGTTGGTAAATAAAAACCCCCTGACTTCTAAACCAAACGTACTTTTAGTCCCAGAGGAATTTAATGATAACTAAACTATTCTTAATCAGGCATGGAACAACCAGGTGGAATAAGGAAAGGAGGTACTGTGGCCATAAAGATGTGCCTTTGAGCCGGGAAGGCAAATATCAGGCAAAACAACTCTACAAAAGGCTTTCAGGGATGAGTTTCGATAGGGTTTACGCAAGCGATAGGAAACGGGCAATACAAACCGCGCAAATTATTTTTAAAAGCTTGTGCGTAAAAAGAATACCTGATTTAAGGGAAATTAATTTTGGGGTACTTGAGGGATTAAGTCATGAAGAAATTCTGAAAAAATACCCCGACAATTACCGGATATGGCTAAAAGACCCCTTTCGTGATTGTATTCCTAAGGCAGAGAGCTTACGCTCATTTCAAAGGAGAGTAACGTCAGCCCTGAATAAAATTGTAAAGCTGAATGCCGGAAAAAATATTGCTGTCATTTCCCACGGAGGGGCGATAAGCATATTTATCGCCGGTATATTAAAAAGCAAGCATTTCTGGCGCCACATTCCCAAAACGGCAAGCGTAACCATCGTAGAATACCGCAAGAATATTCCCGAAATAAAATCATTTAATACCCATAGAATTTAATATGCACAAAATGAATAAAATAATTTTTATCGTTGGGGGGGCACGGAGCGGCAAAAGCACTCATGCCATAAAACTGGCAAAAGACGCCAAAAAGGTTGCGTTTATAGCTACTTGCCAGCCGCTGGATAAAGAAATGGAAAAACGCATTAAGCTTCACCGCAAAGCCAGGCCGAAAAATTGGCATACCTTTGAAGAACCAAAAGATATAAATACGCTGCTGGAAAAAGTAGCTAAAAATTTTGACTGCCTTATTCTTGATTGTTTAACTCTGCTTGTCTCCAATTTTCTTCTAAGCGGATACAACGAGAAAGAAATCTTAAGTAAAGTTCGCCTCATCTTGTCCGCATTAAATAAAACAAATACGAAAGCAATAATAGTGTCGAATGAAGTTGGTTTGGGAATAGTCCCGCAAAATAAGCTGAGTAGAGATTTCCGGGATATTGCCGGAAAAGTCAATCAACTGGTGGCGAGGGTAGCGGATGAAGTGTTTTTCACCGTTTCGGGCATCGCGTTGAAAATTAAATGAGGGGGGATATAGATGGAAGGAATTAAAAAACTAACAGAGAGAATTGTGGATATAGACAGGGATCTTTTGCAAAATACCCAAAAAAGGCTTGATAACCTGACTAAACCCGTGGGGAGCTTAGGCAGATTAGAAGAGTTGGCCAAGCAAATTTGCGCGATAACCGGAAAAGAAAAACCATATCTTCGCAATAAAACCATCTTTACTCTTGCCTCTGATCACGGGGTAACCGAGGAAGGCGTAAGCTGCTATCCCAAAGAAGTAACTGCCCAAATGGTCTACAATTTCCTTAGAGGAGGAGCGGCAATAAACGTGCTGGCGAAACATGTTGGCGCAAAAGTCGTAGTGGCGGATGTAGGCGTTGCCTCTTCTATCAAGCATCCCGGATTAATTGTTAAAAAGATAAACTACGGGACAAAAAATATGGCGAAAGGCGCAGCTATGACAAAAAAAGAAGCTATCCAGTCAATATTGTCTGGCGTTGATATATTTGAAGCCGAATTTGTCAGCGGCATCGATATTGCCGCAACAGGAGAAATGGGCATAGGCAACACTACGTCCGCAAGCGCTATAGCTGCAGTTTTAATGAAGGTAACGGCGGAGGAGGTAACCGGTAGAGGAACCGGATTAAATACTAGTGGTTTAGAAAACAAAATTGAGATTATCAAGAAGTCTATTTCGCTGAATAACCCTGATGCATCTGACCCTATCGATGTATTATCAAAGGTTGGCGGCTTTGAGATAGGGGGATTGGCTGGGATAATCATTGCCTCTGCCTCCAGGAAAGTTCCGGTTATCATTGATGGGTTTATTTCAGGTGCTGCTGCATTAATTGCCTCGAGCCTAGAGCCAAAAGTGAAAGATTACATGCTTGCTGCTCATAAATCTGTAGAAAAGGGGCATAGGCTTATTTTAGAGTATTTAGGCCTGAAGCCTCTGTTGGATTTAAATTTGAGGCTCGGAGAAGGCACCGGTGCAGCTTTAGCTCTAAGCCTGGTTGATGCCGCGATAAAAATACTGACACAAATGGCAACTTTCAAAGAAGCTAAAGTCTGCGAAAAGGAAAATGATGAATAGTTTTTTATTGGCGCTGCAGTTCTTAACGGTTATCCCCCTGAAGATAAAACATTTACGAGAAAGGGAGCTTGCGAACGCTCTTGTATTCTTTCCTCTAATCGGACTTTTATTGGGGTTATTTCTTTCTTTAATAAATGAGTTATTCCTGTTGCTTAACTTTTCTCCTTTAAGCATACAGATAATTTTGGTGCTTAGCCTGGCAAGCTTAAGCGGAGGAATGCACTTAGACGGGCTCTGCGATACTGCTGATGCCATATTTAGCGGAAAAACAAAAGAAGAGATGCTCATCATCATGCGGGATTCCCGCATCGGGGCTTTTGGCGCTTTAAGCTTAATAAGTGTATTGCTTCTGAAAATCGCCTTACTTTCTTCCCTAAAGACGTCATTGAGCCTTTCTTTTATCCTTATCTGCGTTTTAAGCCGGTGGTCTGCTGTAGTATCTATTTTCTTATTCCCATACGCTAGAGCCGAAGGAAAAGCCAGAGTTTTTACTGAAGGAATAAACTTAAAAATTTTAATTCTTTCTACGTTTATCTCTTTTGTATGCGCTTTTTCGACTTTCAGGATACAGGGGTTGCTAATACTGCTAATAATAGGCGGATTTATTTATCTAAGCGGAAAATTTATAAGCAAAAGAATAGGTGGAATAACCGGGGACACGTTAGGAGCAACTATTGAACTGGCGGAAGTGGGAGTATTATTCTGCCTGTGTTTAACAAGGGGGTAAAATGGGTACTTTAGCGGCAATATCTTCTTGGAGCGGAGGAAAAGACAGCTGCTTAGCCTGCTATAAGGCAATCAAAAGGGGTTACCGCATCCAAAATCTTGTAAATTTTATCTCAAATGTTTCAAAACGTTGCTGTTTCCATGGCATTGAAGCGAATTTAATCAAATTACAAGCTCAATTAATTGGCATACCTTTGCTCCAGTATGAGGTAACCGCTGACATGCAGGAATACGAAAAAGAATTTAAAGCGGCTGTCTCCGGCATAAAAGGAATTGATACGATGGTTTTCGGCGACATCTACCTTGACGAACATAAGGAGTGGGTGGAGCGCGTCTGCGCAGATTTAAGGATAAAACCCTTAGAGCCCTTATGGGACAATTCGGCTGCAAGCATCCTTGAAGAATTTATTAACCTGGGGTTTAAGGCAATTGTGGTAAGCTGCCAGGCAGATAAATTCTCAAAAGACTTCGTAGGGAGGCTGGTTGACAAAAACTTCATAGCTGAGCTATCCGCCAGAAATATCTGCCCTTGCGGAGAAAACGGAGAATTTCATACCTTGGTGATAGACGGGCCTATTTTTAAACGAGGAATAAACATTATAGAAAGCGAGCCTGTGCTTAAAGAAGGATTTTGGAAATACTGGTTTCTTGATATTAAAAAATACAGCTAAAATTCTGTCAGAAAAAAGCCAAGTAAGCGAAGGAAATCCTGGTGCCATATTCCAGGTGCTGTCGCGCAACGGTAAACTCTTAATAGTTTAAGAGGAGCCCGGTCGATCGCTTATTCTAAGGCAAGTACCTCCGCAAAAGGGGGAAAGGAGCATTGCGATGAAGGTTAATAACGCTTTATTAATCACCGAATTATTAATTTTAATTTTACCGCTTAAGGCATATGCCCAAAGCCAGGTTGTTAATCTAGAAGAAATTACCGTAACTTCCTCAAGAATTGAAAGTGCTAAAATCACCCGCAATATTGACGTAATTACTTCTCAAGATTTGGAAACATCCTCAAGCCAGGACTTAAGCGATGCTCTTTCTAATCTTGCGCCTATAAATATTATCAGCTACGGCGGTTTAGGTGCATCAAAAAACATACGCATGCGTGGCTCAACCGCAAGCCAGGTGCTGGTTTTGCTTGACTCTAGGCCCATAAACAGCGCACGCGACGGAGAAGTGGATTTAAGCGCAATTTCTCTGGATAATATAGAAAGAATTGAAGTGCTTCGCGGAGCCGGCTCAAGCCTTTACGGCGCAGGAGCCATGGGGGGGACGGTAAATATTATCACCAAAGACCCTCCGCAAGAAGGACAAGAAACAGAGCTAGCTTCCGGCTTTGGAACTTTCCGGACATACACAGAGCGTCTGTCCCACGGAGCGCGTATCTCAAAATTCGGCTACCTATTCACATCCGGATACCAAAGCTCCGAAGGTTTCCGTGATAATTCTGCTCACAATTCAAAAGATTTGAGCGCGAAATTGCAGTATAAACTGGATGATGCCAACACCTTGACTTTAAATTCCGGCTTCTACAAGAGCAAAGACGGAAACCCCGGGCCAATAATCACCCCTGACATAGACGATAAACAAAAGAGCCTTAAAAATTTCTTGAGCCTTGATTGGAATTTTAAGCCTGACGATTCGCAGGGCGCAAGCATCAAAATTTACCGAAATTATGACAGGCTGGAATTCATAGAAAATAGCGCCGGCTCTATTTTTGATATTCCTTTCAAAAAAGATGTTCATGCTACCACCGCAAAAGGTATTGACCTGCAGCTAAATAAACAATTATTGGATAATTACCACTCGCTCTTAGGTTTTAATTATGTGGCTAATTCAAATGACAGTACTGCCTCGGCAAAACATTCTTATAGCGTGCGCGCCATTTATACAGAAAACCAACTTGATCTATTCGAAGATTTAACCCTGAATCTTGGAGGCAGGCTCGATGATTACTCTAAATTTGGCTTAGAGGCCAGCCCTCATCTTAATTTGCTCTACAAGATAAACCAGCTTTTAAGCTTACGAGGCAATGTTAGTAAATCATTCCGCGCGCCTACTTTTAACGATTTATATTGGCCGGACGAAGGCTGGGCCAGAGGAAACCCAAACCTTACCCCTGAAGAAGGGTTGACTAGGGAATTAAGCCTCCAGGCCCAAATAGGCAAATACGTTTTATCTAATCTGACCCTGTATCGAAGCGATTACAGCGATCTTATTAATTGGATAGGGGAGGCAGGTGTTTGGCAGCCAAAAAACATCAATTCCGCTACTATTGATGGCGTAGAGCTCACGAATAGGATAAATATCAGCGATAAACTTAAATTAAACTTGGGCTACACCTACCTTTCGGCAAAAGATAATGAAATCCATAAATATTTGATTTATCAGCCTAGGCACAGAATAAACTTTTCCGTAAAATGCCTTGATATCGCAGGATTTAGCTTTGAAGCAAATTGTGACTTTACAGGCAAACGCTTTCATGACCAACAAAATGCTATACCAATGAAGAGTTTTTTCATTTTAGGCCTTAATATTTCCCGGAAGTTCGGAAAAAACTTCACCGCCTTTACGCAGATAGATAACCTATTGAATAAAAAATATCAGACCGTCCTTGATTATCCGATGCCTGGTTTTTCCATAACAAATGGGATTAAACTTGAATTTTAAGCGTTTTTTACTGCCAAACTAGCCAGAAGAGCTTTAAGGCTGCATTTGTTTACCTAACATTCCTTTGAAATCGTTTACCACCAGCCAAATGTATTTATTTTTCTTGCTATATCAACTATGTATGGTAGAATTCCTATAATACCCAAGGAGGAAAAATGGCAGAAGTAAGGATAGACAAAAGAGAAGATTTTGAAAAGGCGCTGCGCAAATTCAGCATGCAGTGCAAACGGGAAGGTATTATACGTGAATGCCGGGAACGCCAATACTACACTAAGCCGTCGGCAAAGCGAAGAAGAAGCCTGAAAAGCAGCAAGGCCAACTCTAAATGATTCGTAACTCGCTATAGAGCAGAGAGATAGAAATCTTAGCGCTAGATTCAACCGAGTAGAAGGTCCATAGAAAAGATGAATTGCGAAGAAGTAAAAGCAATTATACCTGCCTACATAAATCATAGCGCCTCGCAAGATGAAACAGGCCTCGTTGAAGAACATCTTTGCATCTGCAACGACTGCAGGCAATCCTTAAGCCAGGCAATAGATAATAGTCCCCGTGCGCCGACAAAAGAGAAACAGCCTGACACCAACCCCGTTAACGAATCCACGATAGTCCCAAAAAAGGAAAAAATCGGGGTATGGGAATATGCGGTTCTATCCATAGGCGTTCTGGTCTTAGTTTTCTTTATCTTCCTTTTCATCAAGGGTTAAGTTTTCCATGAAATTTTTCTTTTTTGGCATTGCGCAGGGACTTACAGAATTCCTACCTATAAGCAGTTCAGGGCATCTTTATCTTTTAAAAAAATTATTCGGGACAAACGAAAACCTTCTTGCGCAGTTTATTATGCTGCACATGGCAACGCTTTTTGCGCTGCTTATATTTTTTTGGCAGCAAATCATTGCACTTTTCTTCGAAAAAAAACGGCTCCTGCATTTATTGTTAGTAACCATAATTACGGGAATAGGCGCTTTGTTTATTAAGCATTTTTTCGAAAAATTCTTCGACCATAAGGTTCTGTTGTCTTCCTGTTTTCTCATAAATGCCATCATACTGCTGAGCACCCCAAAAGTAGCCCTTGGGCGTAATATTGATGAAATGAGGGCTAAGGATTCTTTTATTCTGGGAATGCTGCAGGCTTTGGCAGTTTTCCCCGGAATATCGCGTTCAGGCATTACTATCAGCGGCTTGTTGCGCAGAGGATTCAAGCCTCGCGAGGCTTTCCAGATTTCATTTTTAATGGCTATTCCTGCGATAATCGGCGCATTTATTTTGGAATTTAAGGAGTTATCGGTAACACACATGGCCGCAAGCTCTATAGCTGCCGGATGCGTCAGCGCCTTTGGCGTTGGAATACTTTCCCTGCTGATCGTAAAAAAGACTTTAGTTAGTGCTCATTTTAATGTTTTTGGCTACTATTGCCTGCTCATTTTTATCGTAAGTTTATTCCTATGAAAATAAATATACGTTATAAAGATACCGCGGTTATTCTAGATTTGGAAGGTAATATCGACATAAACTCTTCTGAATTTGTGGAAACCGTGGGCTGGGCGCTAATCAACAAATCAAAGGATATCCTATGTAATTGCGAAGGGATAAATCTCATAGACTATGTAGGCATTTCCATAATTGCCGTTGCCTATAAAAATGTCTTGAATCATAAGGGCAGGCTAAAGCTCTACGCTGTGCCTACGCATGTACAACGCCTGTTTTCGGTGGTTGGCTTAGACCGTGTATTCGATTACTACGAAACTGAAAGTGAGGCGTTAAAAAGCTTTGCTGAAGAATCGATATTTTCGGAAATTATAGACAAGCAGTTGCGCCGCCGGTTTAAGCGTGTACCATTGAATGGCGATATCCATTACAAACAGAAGTTTTCTCCCGTAAATACTTTTTATACAGGAAAAATAATCAATCTAAGCGCTATTGGAGTATTTCTTATAAGCGATAAGCTCTTTTCTATTGGAGAAATATTGAGCACAAAATTACACCTTCTTCCGGAACCAGGCATTGTAGAGATTGATGCAAAAGTAGTGTGGGTGGCTGATCAGGAAATACAACCGCTGGAGTCTCCGGCTATGGGCCTAGAATTTTACAATATCGAAGCGCATCAACAGGAACGGATTATACAATTTGTGGAAAAGAACCTTGCCAGTACCGATATCGATTAGCCCATTTTGCCCCACACGTATTACACGTAGCTTGATTTTTATAAAATATTCCGCTAAAACGCCTCATCTGATATAATGCTTAGCGCTTATAAACATATGCGTTACATATCACGTACGGTTTTTTTAGTGCTTTTTATAATCCTGCTTGGCGGCTGCGGCGGAGCTCTCGGGACGCTGATTGAGCTTGGCGGAAATGAAAAACTTAAACGAAAATCCGCCCAAGAAGAAACCCATAATTTCCTGGCCCTAAAAGCTGCTTTAATAAATAATAAAATCCATGAAGGTATAACGACGGAAGAGGTAATGAGAAGATTTGGTGAGCCTGTCTTAAGCTACCAAGAAGCAGCTGCCGGGCGGTGGGTCTATAAAGCCGCAGCCGCTGATTGGTTCAGTGGGGAAAAAATATATCTTTTTTTTGATAAAAACGGAAACCTTACCGGTTGGAAATGCATTAATTGCAAGTGAAACGTAAATTTTTTAAACCCTCAACTACCACACACACTCAGACAAGGTCGCCAAACACCTTAACTGCTATACCTACGAGCCAAGTCGCTGCCATACTCGAAAATAAAGAATTTATCGAGATGGCAACCTGCGATCACTCCGGAAGGCCAAATGTCGCTCCTAAATTTCTATTAAACACCGTGCGCAATTGCATTTACCTTGCAGATTACGTTATCGGAAGAACCTATAGAAATTTAAAGATTAATCCCCAGGCGTCACTGTCTACTATGGATTTTAATACCCTGACAGGCTACCAAATCAATGGTTATGTTACGCTTATTGACAAAGGTCCGGTCTATCGCTCACTCCTTAAGGATTTTGAACGTGGAAAAATAAAATTTTCAGCCAAGCGCCTGATTGAGGGGGTCCGGAAAGAAAAAAAATACAAGGACTTTGAGTTAGAATTTCCTGAAAAAATTGTTATCTACAAAATACAAGCGTACGAAATCGTTAGGATAGGCATAAAAGGGACAGTGGAGAAACAGGCCATATACTATTAAAAAGCCTGATAAAACCTGGGCTAGAGGAGGAATGCTATGAAAATTAACGCAAGAAAAATTAAAATTTTTAAAATAAGAAACAGAAGAGGATACGCTGCTCTCTGTTTAAACCACCTGACTGAAGGAACGACTATCTTTCAAGCATACGAGAGAATGACAAAGGCCCTGCGCCGAAGTAAGATTGCCATCAATAAAACCGTCTCCAATATAAAACACCTCCTGGTTTCCGTTGATTAAAAACAACTGTATGCATAAAATTCCTGTAGCCGCGTTTTTATGCGCCTTCCTGCTGATTTTACCTTTCATACCAACGTATGCGCAAAATTTAGAATATTCGCAAACTACTGCAAATACCCATACCACTTTTAGCTGGCATATCGAAAAACAAGGCAACGATACGGAATTAAATGTCATACGCGAAAATGGCCAAATCAGATACGTATCTAAAAATAATGCGCATCTTGCGACAACGCACTGGTTTTATAAAAATCAAGCCGCAAATACGGAATTTACGGCAGAACGTCGCGGTAATTCTATATTTGTCGAAGGAACAAACAACGGCAAATCATTTAAATCATCAATAGACATAGATTCCGCGCCATGGTATCAGCCAATGTCTTTCTCCCTGGCAAACCTTGTTTGTTCGCAATCCGATTCTGTAGCCTTCTGGACGATTAATCCGGAAAATCTGAAAGCCTTTAAAATGGCCGCTAACAAGATTAAAAAGGAAATAATTAGCAGAATAGCCGGCCAGGAAATACCAGCTCAAAAAGTGAAAGTACGGCTAGCTGGCTTTCGTTCGGGTTTCTGGCACGCTTATTATTGGTTCAGGATAAAAGATGGCTTATTTATAAGGTATGAAGGCGTTGACGGGCCGCCAGGAACACCCCTTACAGAAATAAACCTCAAAACACTCCCCGAATAGAATACTCAAAATCTTTCTTAGGCTACCAAAACCGTCACAAAAAAAGCAAATTATCATTGTTTACAAAAGCATTTATTTATGCTATAGTAATTGTGTTTTTTAGTGGTTTTTAGTATGCTTAATATATAAATCCTATAATATTTAACGATTTAACCAGGAGGTAGGAATGATCAAACGTGGAAGGCCAAATAAAGCCATAAAATACACTAAAACCATCAATGTCAGGCTGACCCATGATCAATGGGTAGAGGTGCTAAACTGGTCTCAAAAAGCCCATTTAGAGCCTTCTGTGTACATCAGGAAAATCCTCCTGGATTTCTTAAGTATAAAAGACCAACCGGTTCATACCAGCAATAAGTAGACCCCACACAACATAGCCCAAAATCTCATCTAGAACCCGTTCAAATATCCCGGAAAAGTGAAAATCAAGTTGCTTTTCGTGGAGAATACTTCATAATACTCAACTTCCTATAATATACCTTATGTTAACTTTCATATTGAGCTTAATGAGTCATAACTCAATGTATACCAAATAGTTATATAAATAATATAAAATGATGTGAATTGGCTTCACCATACTTACTCTTGACCTATTCTTCTATAACTGTTTGTTGTTTCTTGGACCTTTTATCTTCTGAATTAACGCGGGGTTTTTTAGGGCTTAAAAACAAAAATAGCGGGAATAAATCCCGCTATCATCAAAAAACGGCCGATAAGGGCATCTCTTCCCTTATCTCTATCCGACTTGCAACCCAGCCGCCCTAGCAGCCTCTCGGTGCCTAACTTGCCCTATAATGGGCCTTTCTGCTAAAGAGCAACGGCTTCCGGAACTGCTTTAGGCCTGTTGGCTTTGCGCCCTCCGGCTTTCGCCGGAGTTTACCCTTATCGGCAATTAATATATACAATATTTTTTCCGAAGTTTCAAGGGCAAATTTAGGCTCTTAATAATCTATAAAATTACTGCCTATTTTTCGAATGTTTTTTGTGTATTATGGTAAGTACCATAAGTACTGTTAGATAGGAAATTAAAGCGGCTAATAAAGCTATGGCGCAATACCCAAGGATAACTGGCAAAATAATTTTCAGGGTAGAAAACTTAAATAAACCTGCATAACTGGCAGGGCTAAAAATGCCTCTGCTAAATAAGCTATCCCAATCTTTATGCGCTAGGTACCAGTCTATTCCCATAAGAAAAGCACCTATTTTGACCGAAGCTAAAAATAATACCAGGCTAAACCAAGTATTGGTGATTATACTTCCCAGTAAGGCGCTGGCTCGATTCCCCCGCAATAGTAAAGCTAAAAATAACGCTGCCGCAGGGCCAGTTCCCGGAAATATTCCCGAAAAAACCCCCAACCCAAATCCTAGGGCTATTTTTTGAGGAGTGTCATTGATCTTAAAAAGTTTTGCGCCTATAAATTTAAAAAATGATCTTATTTTAAACATACTTCAAAGTGAATCTGGAAATAAACGCTTGTTAAAATGCACTCCGGCTAATTCTTCATTTGAATTTAGGTCCTGCACCCATCCGGACAGGGCTAGGTTTTTTACGCATTTTCTAACCTCATCGTATTCTGCGGCACTTACCCTGCGGCGCAATTGGGCAAATCTTCCGGCTCTAAAATAAGGCTGGTATTGAAACATGACACTCACTAAAGCTTGAGGTGTGCTTTCTTTTATCCAGCAAAGAAGCCTAGTTGCATCTTCGCTTGCACCCGGAAGCACTAAATGCCTGATAATAATACCCTCTTTTAGAAGATCTTTATCCCAGGCTTGAATGGTATGCTGTTTATACATTATTTTTATGACCTCTTGATTCACGGAAGGATAATCAGAGGCATTCGAGTAGCGGGCTGCTAAGCTTTGCCTGAGGTATTTGGCATCCGGTAAATAAATATCGACAATTCCTTCAAGAAAACGAATAATTTCGGGATTCTCGTAACCAGAAGTATTATACACTAGAGGCAAATCCAACCCCCCTTCGTAGGCTATTAAAAGAGCTTTTAGAATTTGGGGTAGAAAATGCGTGGGCGTAACCAAATTAATGTTACAGGCGCCTTTTTCCTGTAATTTTAGCATTATTCGGGCTAAGGCGTTCTCGTTGATAAGGCTGCCTTGATTTTGATGTGAAAATTTATAGTTCTGGCAATAGACGCATTTCAGGCTGCAGCCCGAAAAAAATATAGTGCCGCTGCCGGCCTTGCCCGTTAAAACAGGCTCCTCCCCTCCATGAAGAAAAGCCGTATAAACCATTAGATCCTTATTCATGCCGCAGGCGCCCCTCTCCCCCTCCAATCTATTAGCCATGCAATTACGAGGGCAAAGATTACAGCGCGCAAGGCGCTCGTATAATGGCAGGGTTATCTCTTTTATGGCGCGGATTTTAGCTTCTCTCTGCATTTTTAATCTGCTGGCGGTACGTATCTCGCATGGTAAGAAATATCTGTTTATATTGAGCGGTGCGATAATCAGGGTAGGTTGTAGGTGAGTTTTGAAAAGCTCCGTCTCTATACTGCATTGTCACTTCTGCCCAGACACCTTTACCAATATAGATACGATGGCAAAAATCTTTAGTAGTAGTTAAAACTAATTTTGCCTCAGTGATATAGCCGGGGTCGATATTGACAAGGCGCCTGTTTTCCCGTGAAAACTTTTTTTCTATCTTTATAGCAAAAAGCTTTATGCTGGCAAACTTACCCTGATCTTGCAGGGCCTTAAACGAGACAAAACGCCGAAAGAGCGGTTTTCCCATTTCCTTATAATAATAATCAGTAAAATCAAAATCGAAAACTTCGCTTTCAAAATCGATAGCGCCGAATTTCCTGGATAAAATGGTTTTTACCTTTTCGTAGATAGAGCTCTCTCCAAAGATAATGCTACAGAAAAACTTTACCGGCAAAGGAAACACTCTGGTGAGCATTTAAGCGTTCAGGGAAGGCGCTAGGATTTGCGGAGATTTAAGATGAGAATTTATATAAGTAAGAAGGTTCTTCCTATCATGTTCTTTTATCGCACTAAAATATATACCCACACGATATGCGTATTTACCGTCATCCTTAAAATGCTCGTTACGCACAACCACTCCCTGGCAATGCACTTTCTTAACGGTCTTACGAGCACCTTTAGCCATAGGAATGAGAATTATCATATCCAGTTTAGTCATTGGCGCCAAAGGTTTATCGACAGCACAATATACGCCGCTTGCGCTGATATTCTTCGTTTCGGTTACAATGTCGAATTCAGCGTCGGAAAGCTTTAAGGATAAAGATTTCTCAACCCGAGGGTATTGTCGTTTATCGTTCATGAAACTTAGGCAGGTTGTTGTTTTTTCTTCAAAAACTCTTTGAAGCAACCCTTATTGCAGTAATAGCCTCCATTTCTAAAATACCAGGCTACTCTTTTTAAAGATTTATTACAACTTAAACAATTTTTTCTTTTTTCTTCTGTTTTTGCCATAGTAGTTATGAATTATAAATTTTTTTTAACAATTGGGAAAGTTCACCCTTGTTATTTTCGCTAATCTCCATGAATTTCAATCCCGCTACATATCTATCAGCGACCCGTTCTTTCGAGCACCATACCACCTGCGCCTTAAGATCTACAACTTTATCAATCAAATTAATATTAAGCTTTAAACAGTTGCCGCAAGAAAGAAAATCATTGCTTACAATCCTTATCCCACTTACGCTCAAATCCTTACTCACGGTATAGAAATAATTCCGTTGGGGTAATAAATTGCATTCAACCGGAAAAGACACTCCTGCTCGAAAACTGTTTCTACGTTCATTCATGATAAAATCTGCTTAATTATTAAACATATATACCATATTTATTACGTTTTGTCAAACTTTCGCAGATACGCTAAAGCTGCGCAACACCTTCTTTATTACCTCAACTGGAATTCCGTCTACAACTTCGACTTTTCCGATACTTTTCATCAAAACCATGCGAATTTTTCCGGAAATAAATTTCTTATCATAACACATTGCCTTATATAAAGTTAGGTAATTAAATCTACAATGTGTGGGTAAAGAAAAGAGACGTATTAAGTTTGTAAGCTCATCTCCCTGTTCCCCTGAACACTTGCCCAAAGATAATGAAAGCTTGGCAGCGTAAAGCATACCCAGGGAAACCGCCTGGCCGTGCGATAGATTCTTGTAG